>JARLGO010000222.1 GCA_031292655.1 Geothrix sp. | reverse complement strand
TACCTGTCCGGTTGCCCGGCCAACAGCTGGCCGCCGGACCTGCAGATCGTGGGCAAGGACATCCTGCGCTTCCACGCGGTCTACTGGCCCGCCTTCCTCATGGCGGCGGGCATGTTCCTGCCAGAGACCATCCTGGCCCATGGCTGGTGGCTCATGGGCGAGGACAAGATGTCCAAGAGCCGGGGCAACGTCGTGCGCCCGGACACGCTGCTGCGCTTCGGCAACGACGCCCTGCGCTTCTTCTTCATGCGCGAGATGCAGGTGGGGCATGACCGGGCTTTCAGCTTCGAGGGGTTCATGGACCGTCTCAACGCCGACCTGGCCAATGGCCTGGGCAACCTGGCCTCCCGCACGATCAGCATGATCCAGCGCTATCGCGGGGGCCTGGTGCCCATGCCGACGGTCCTGGACGCCCTGGACCAGGAGATGGCCGACCAGCTGCTGGCGGTCTTCCCGGACTACCTGGAGAAGGCCCGGGGCAATGACTTCCACGGCGCCCTGGAGGCGCTGTGGACCTACCTGCGCACCCTGGATGGCTACATCGTCAAGGCCGAGCCCTGGAAGCTGGTCAAGGACCCCGCCAACGACGCCAAACTGGATGCCGTGCTGGCCAACCTCTACCGGGCCCTGCGCGCCGCGGCTCTGCTGGTGGCGCCGGTGATGCCCGAGCTGGCCCAGACCCTGTGGGAATCCCTCGGCCACGCCACCCAGGTCGCCGAGACCACCTTCCACGGCTTCGCCTTGGACGGTCCCGCCATCGGCCCCGTGGGCGATCCCAAGCCCCTGTTCCAGCGCATCGACAAGGAGAAGGAATTGAACGAAATCGAGACTGAGGTGGCGCCCGCCGCAACCAAGCCGAATCTGGACGTGCCCGAGATCCGCGAGACCGTGGACGCGGACGCCTTCTTCAAGGTCGATCTGCGGGTGGGAAAGATCCTGGAAGCCGAGCGCGTGCCCAAGAGCGACAAGCTCATCCGGATGAAGGTGGACATCGGCCTGGAGCAGCGCACCATCGTGGGGGGCATCGGCAAGGCCTACGAGCCCGCCGACCTGCTCAACCGCCTGGTGGTGGTGGTGGCGAACCTGGCGCCCCGGAAGCTCATGGGCATCGAAAGCCACGGCATGCTGCTGGCGGCCAGCGACAACGCCAGCAAGCCCTACCTGGTGGCGCCCCAGGATGACGCCCAGCCCGGGTTCCTGGTGAAGTGAAACACCCCGTCTTCCGTTTCGAGGCCGAGCTCCTCACGGACGCCCCCTACGAACACGTCGAGGGCCGGCTGCGCCGGGAGTCCCCCCAGGCCTTCCGGAGCCTGCGCGCCCTGAGGGTCTGGGCCGCGCCGGAAGGGACCGCCGACCGGCTGATCCTCCGCTGGTCCCGCACGGTGGGCGGAGCCGAGGAATCCGGATCGTTGACGCTCACCCCTGATCCGAAGGGCGCGCATCTTCGGCTCGAGGGGCGCATGAAGGGGTGGTCGGCCTTCCTCTTCATCGGCCTGCTGCGCTGGCGGACGGACCGGCTGCTGGACCGGTTCGTGGAGGAACTGTGAAGGTGTCTCCCCCCGTGAAACCCGTCCTCTGGATGAAGTCGAGCTGCACCACCTGCCGCAACGCCAAGGCGAAACTCGAGGCGCTGGGCCTCGACGTGGAGATCCGAGACTACTTCAAAAGGCCCCTGGAGGCCGCCGAGCTGGAGCGCCTGCTGCCGACGGACCCCACGCCCATGCTGGGTGCCAAGAGTCCCAAGTACAGGGAACTCGGCCTGAAGGATCGCAGGCTCACCCAGGCGGAAGCCATCGCGTTGATGGTGCAGGACAACAACCTGCTCAAGCGGCCCATCCTGGTGCATCCCAAAGGGGTGATCATTGGATTCGATGCCAGCGCCTATGAGAAGCTGGTGCCCTGAGGGGGGTTTCATGCGCTTCTACAGCTGGAATGTGAACGGCTTCCGCTCGGTCCTGAAGAAGGGGTTCATGGACTGGCTGGAGGAGGCCGAGCCGGACGTGCTCAACCTCCAGGAGATCCGCTGCGAATGGGAGGAGGTGGACCTGGCCGTGCGCCGCCAGATCGAGAGCGCCTACGAGGTCTGCTGGTTCCCCGCCACGAGCAAGAAGGGCTACGCCGGGTCGGCGACGCTTTCGAAGAAGGACCTGGGCTGGAGCCATGCCAAGGGCCTGGGGATCGAGGGCTATGACGCTGAAGGGCGGATGTCGATTTCGCGAAAGGACAAACTTGTCTTCATCGCGGGCTACTTTCCAAATGCCTCCCAGGGGCTGGTGCGGCTGCCCTTCAAGCGCCAATTCGCCAGGGACCTGGCCGCCATCGTGGCCAAGCACCACGCGGCGGGGGACCAGGTGATCCTCACCGGGGACATGAACGTGGCCCCGGAGGAGATCGATCTGGCCCGGCCCAAGGACAACACCAAGAATCCGGGGTTCACGCCGGAGGAGCGGGAGGACTTCAAGCTCTACCTCGCCGCCGGCCTTGCCGATGTGCTGCGCGAGCGGAATCCCGGCGTGCCGGGCCTCTACACCTGGTGGACCGCCCGGGGCGGCGCCCGGGAGCGGAACGTGGGGTGGAGGATCGACCTCTTCCTGGCCAGCCGCCCCCTGCTGGACCGCGTGAAGGACACCCGCATCCACGCCGACGTGCTGGGCTCCGACCACTGCCCCATCAGCCTCGAATTGACGTGATCTTCACCTGACGCCAAAAAGGAAGGGCCCCGGCCGGGGCCCTTCCTTTTTGGCGCAGGTGACTACTTGATGTTCTTGAGGGAGGGATCCTTCAGCATCTCTTTGGCGGTGCCGGCATTCTTCCCGTTGGGGGCCAGCTCCAGGTACTTCTGGAGGTGCTGCTTGGTGCCCTTGAGGTTGTTGTCGCCGAAATCGACCATGGCCAGCATGTAATGCGCCTCCGCATAGGTCGGCGAGATCTCCAGGGCCTTGAGCCAGTGGATCTTGGCCTCCTTGGCATTGCCAGCGTTGAAGGCCTCCACCCCCTTGTTGTAGGCCGCGTCGGGACTCGGTCCGTGGAGCGTCTCCAGCATGTCGCGGTACTTCTGCTCGGCGGCCTTGTCGGCCTTGGCCTTGCTGGTTTCGATGAGGCTGTGGATGACCGCTTCATCCTTGGGATTCCGTTCCAAGGCCCTGAGGAGGTAGGGTTCCGCCTCTTCCCTCTTGGCGCCGGCCCGGGCGATGCAAATGCCCAACACCCGCTCGATCTTCAGCAGTTCGGGGGCCAGATCGGCCCTGGCCTGCTCGTCCTTCAGTTTGTCCTTGGCCTCGGTGAGCGTCTTGTAGGCCTTCTCGACCTGGGGGAGGGCTTCCCCGAACTTGCCCTCGTTGTAGAGCGGGATGGCCCCATTGAACGTCTCGCGTCCCTCCAAATCCAGGGCGACGGCGGGATCTTCCGGGGCGACCTTGGCCCCCCCGGCCACGGCCTGGGTGCGAGCCTCGGCCGTCGTCAGCAGGGTGACGTTCCGGATGAGGACATCCGCCAGGGGGATCTTGATGGGCTGTTCCACGTAATCGACGTAGCCTGGGGCGGAGACGGTCAGGATGTATTCCCTTGGCTCCAGGCCCACCTGGAGGAAATTCCCGTTCTTGTCCGGGAAGAGATCCTTGCTCCAGTTCATGTCCGTTCGCTTGAGATTGACCTTGGCTCCGGGGATGGCCTTGCCGGCCTTGTCGACGACCTTCCCATTGATGCGGCCGGTGGTCTCCGCCTGGATCGACAGGCAGACGGCAGGGAGTGCAAGGGCGAGGATGAGGCGTCGCATGGGTCTTCCTCCAAACCCATCCATCGTTCCACAGCGCTGATCCAGTGCCGAGTGCTTTTTGTCAAAAGGCTCCAGCGCGGCACTTTGGCCTTTGATGGGGCCGCGATTCCCAGCCGATGCAGGGAAAGTCGGGCTGTGGTAGGCTTCCCGGCAGACAAGTCCTGAAAGTGTTTGAGGTAGCCCATGAACCCAGCGGTGCCGGAAGCATCCTTGACGGCCCTGATGCACCTCTTGACCGAGCAGGCCCTGTTGTCGATGGGCGTACCGCACCCGTTGGTGAAGGAGGCGCCTCCCGCGAATCCCGTGGTGGCGAGGTTCTATGTGGATCTTCTCAGCGTGTTGAAGGAGAAGACCGAGGGAGCGCGGACCGATGCGGAGACCTCCCAATTGGACGAGATCCTCTACCAGCTGCGCATGCGCGTGATGGACCTCAAGCCGGCCGCGGAATCGCAGGGCCTGCCGAAGGGATCGGCGTGAGGAGGATCAGCATGGAATGCCTGCGGCCCCTCCGGATCGCTTTCCTGGTCTTCGCGGCAGCTCTGGCTTCTGCCGCTCCAGCCAAGGCTCCCGTCCCCGCCGAGAAGGCCCCTGTTTCGGCCGCTCCCGCCTCCGTCGGGTCCCTTCCCGCCATCGCCCTCAGCCACCGCGTCCAGCACCTGATGGATGCCCTCGACCGGGGGGATGCGAAGGCCGTCCGGGCCGCCCAGCTGGAGGTGGAGGCGTTCCGCCGCACCTACTCCACCCTCGATGTGGCGCCGCTCGTGGAGGCCGTGACCCTGTGGGCCCGGCAGCAGGGCATGAACGGAAAGGCGACCCTGGGCCTGGAAGGGCTCCAGGCGGTCGAGCGCTGGGCGCCGGACCATCCAACCCTGCTGGGGACCCGGATCATGCTCATGCGGCAGCAGGGAATCCAGGGCTGGTTCTGGGGCTTCCCGGACCTTTTGCGGCTCACTCGGCTGCGCGTCCTTCATCCGGCCCACCGCTGGCTCTGGTTGATCCAGCATCTCGGCATGCTCAGGCTGGCTGCGACCCTCCTTCTCTGGGGATGGGCTCTGACCATGGGGCTCCGGTACCGGAATGCCCTTCGGCACCTGTGGGAAGAACCCCTGGAGCGCCGGGGCGTTTCCCCCATCATGGCCGCCGCCCTCGGGGCCCTGATCCTGGCCGGCCCCGTCCTGCTGGGACTGGATCCGATGGTCGCCGCCATGGTCTGGCTCTTCCTGATGGCGCCGTTCCTGCTCGCGGCGGAAGTGAAGGTGACGGCACTCATCCTGCTGATGCAGCTCGTCCATCCCGCCCTGGCCGCCCTGGAACCCTGGGCCGCCAGGGAACCCCTGCCGAGCATTCTGACCCTGCAGCTGCAACCCCAGGTACAGCCCATCTCCCCGGCCACGGTTCGTCTGCTCCCTCCCTCGGATCGGGCCTTCCTCACCGGGTGGGCCCAGCTGCAGAACCAGGACTGGAAGGCCGCCGCGGGGACCTTCCAGGAGTTGGTGGGGAGGCATCCGGACCAGGCTGCGGTGCTCAACAACCTGGGCGTCGCCTTGTTCCAGTCCGGAGATGAGGCAGGGGCGGACAAGTCCTTCGAGCTGGCACTCCAGGCCGGGCCCAAGATGGAGGTGCTGCTGAACCAGAGCATCCTCGCCTTCAGCCGCCTCGACACGGCCCGGGGCGCCACGAAACAAGAGGAAGCCCAGGCCGCCGCCCCCGCCGACTACGCGCTGCTGATCGCCTTGAATGACGCCCAGACGGATGCCCGGACCTATCCGATGCCCCTTCCCGATACACCGGAGCGGGTGCGGGCCCTGGTGGAGGCGGCGGGGGAAAGCAAGGGAACGGAGACCCACCTCACGGAGCCGGCCTTCCTGGTGGCGTTGCTGCTGCCCATCCTGGGGCTCGTCGCCTTCCTCGCGCGGGTCAGGGCCAGCGTCCGCATGGCCCATCCGACCCAGTGCGTCCGTTGCGGGGAACCGTTCCACACCACGGACAGCCCCGATCATGAGGTCTGCCAGAAGTGCCATCACCTCTTTGTCCTCCGGGACGGGCTCCACACGGAGAACCGCAGGAAGAAACTTGATGAAGTGGCGGCCCATCAGCGGTCCACGCGGTGGATCCACAAGACTCTCATCGTGCTGCTGCCCGGTTGCGATCTGGCCTTCCTGGGGGAGACCCGGGAGGGCTTCATCGAATTCCTGCCCTTCTGCCTGGCCGTGGGCATGGTCCTCGCGACGGGCCGCTCCGTGCGCTACCCCGGCGAGATCATGGCGGATCCCATGTCCATCTGGCTGGCGCTAGGCGCGATCCTCGTGGGCCTCTTCTACCTCCGCTCCTGGCTGAAGCTGATCTTGAGGAGGGCCTGAGATGGCACTGGAAGGATCCCTCCGCGACTTCGACCTCTTCTCCCTCTTCAACATGATCAAGATCCAGGGGAAGAACGGCACCCTGGTGCTTTCCCAGGGCCAGGAGTTCATCAAGGTCTTTTTCGAGAATGGCGAGATCGTCGGTTGCGATTCGAACCAGATCCGCATGGAGGATCGGCTTGGCACGATGCTGGTGAGGCTGGGGCGCCTCACGGGAGAGGAGCTCCTGGCCATGGTCCAGGTGCAGCGGCAGACCCTCAAGCGCATGGGCACGCTGCTGCTGGAAAGCGGGAAGGTCAATCCGTCGGATCTGCAGGACGCCCTTTTCAGCCAGGCCACGGCCATCCTGCACCGGACCTTCCGGTGGGTGGAGGGCGACTACCGCTTTGATTCCATGCTGCCTCCGGATCTGGACCGGGACCATTTCGTCCCGATTCCCGTGGACACGGTGCTGATGGAGGCCGCGCGCATCCAGGATGAATGGCCGGAAGTCGAACGGCGCCTGCCGGGCATGGACGTGCCGCTCGCAAGGTCGGCGAAGGCCCAGGCGCTGCACCTCGACATCGACCGGGATGTCTCGTCGCTCCTGGATGGCAAGGGGCAGGTGGCGCACGGATCCTCGGGGCTCACGCACGAGCAGGAGATGGTCCTCTCCTACTTCGAACATCCCGAGAGCATCAAGGACATCATCCAGGTCAGCCGCTACGAGGAGCTGGATACCTGCAAGGCCGTCGCCGATCTTCTCGAAGCCGGGCTGCTGGAACCCATCACGGGGAAGGCGCCGAAGGTGGTCCGCCCCTGGGTCATGGACGGAAAGGCCCACCAGGCGCCCCAGGACTGGGAGCCCAGCCGGTTGTTGTGGCCCCTGGTGGCCGTGGGTTTCCTGGTGCCCCTGTTGCTGTACGTGCCGCATCACCGCGGATCGATGAACATGGGGCTGGCCAGCCTCCAGCCCGTGGACGTGCGGGTGGTGCCCGAGGGGCCGACCCGGCTCCGGCAGGCCTGGGCGCTCCGGATGGCCTCCCGGAGGGATGGCGGCGTCCTGCTCGCCAGGGATCTGGGCCGGCCCCTGGACGGGAAGAACCCCGTCGCGGACCTCACGAAGTACCCCGATCCCATGGTCCCGGCGGCCGCCCCCACTCCTGACCCCCCCCACAAAAGGTAAGGCCGATGTTCATGCTCCAGCGCCAGGGTTCCCTGGAGGTGATCTGCGGTCCCATGTTTTCTGGCAAGTCGGAAGAACTCATCCGGCGCATCAAGCGGGCCATCATCGCCAAGCAGAAGGTGCAGGTGTTCAAGCCCGCCCTGGACGACCGCTACGACGTGTCCGCCATCGCCAGCCACAGCCTGCGCAAGCACGAGGCGATACCCGTGGAGAGCACCGCGGAGCTGGCCCGGCAGCTGGATCCGGACGTCGAGGTGGTGGCCCTGGATGAAGTGCAGTTCATGGACGAGGGGCTCCTCCCCCTCGTCGAGGACCTGGCCAACCGGGGGGTGCGCGTCATGGCTGCCGGCCTGGATCTGGACTCCAACGGCGAGCCCTTCGGCATCATGCCCCTGCTGCTGGCGAAGGCGGAATTCGTCACCAAGCTCCAGGCCATCTGCATGGTCTGCGGGGCCCTGGCGGGCCGCACCCAGCGCCTGGTGCATACCGGCGGCCAGGTCCTGGTGGGCGCAGCCGAAGCCTACGAGGCCCGCTGCCGGCACTGCCATGAAGTGCCCCACGCCACCGGAAACCGGCTGCTGGACGGGGAATGATCCATGGCGGGGGCTCCCCTGGGCTCGGGGTTTCCACTTCGTCAAGGCGATCCCCGGCATGACACCTTTCGGCGGCCTGGAGGGGACTGGCTCCGTCGCTGTGTTTTGACGCGGCGGTAGACTGGCCGCGGCGCGCTGCCGCAGCGCCGTTCAGAGATCCCGCCATCCGCCCGAGGCTTCAGGGCACAGGAGGTCCCCATGGCTGGCGCCTACGCCACCTTCACCCACATCACCGACTACATGGGCCTGGAGGGCCTGCTCACGGACGAGGAGCGGATGATTCGCGAATCCGCCCGCAAGTTCGTCAACGCCGAAGTCCTCCCCATCATCGAGAAGCATGCCCAGGACCAGACCTTCCCCAAGCACCTCATTTCGAAGATGGGCGCCTTGGGCTTCTACGGCCCCTCGCTGCCCGAGGAATATGGCTGCATGGGGGTCTCCAACGTCGCCTACGGCCTCCTCATGTACGAGCTGGAGCGCGGCGATTCCGGCCTGCGTTCCTTCGCCTCCGTGCAGGGCAGCCTGGTCATGTGGCCCATCTACACCTATGGCAGCGAGGAACAAAAGCGGCACTGGCTGCCCAGGCTGGCCACCGGCGAGAAGGTCGGCTGCTTCGGCCTCACCGAGCCGGATGCCGGGTCCGACCCCGCCTCCATGCGCACCCGCGCCAAGAAGGTCGATGGCGGCTACCTGATCAGCGGCTCCAAGACCTGGATCTCCAACTCCCCGATCGCGGATGTGTTCGTGGTCTGGGCCAAGGACGATGCCGGCGACATCCGCGGTTTCACCATCGAAAAGGGTGCCAAGGGCCTCACCGCGCCGAAGATCGAGGGCAAGCTCAGCCTCCGCGCCTCCATCACCGGCATGATCATGCTGGACGAGGTGTTCGTGCCGGATGACGCGATGCTGAACGTGAAGGGCCTGCGCGGTCCGTTCTCCTGCCTCAACAACGCCCGTTACGGCATCGCCTGGGGCGTGCTGGGCGCCGCCGAGTTCTGCTTCCACGCCTCGCGCGACTATACGCTCGGCCGCAAGATGTTCGGCCGCCCGCTGGCCGCCACGCAGCTCATCCAGAAGAAGCTCGCCGACATGCAGACCGAGATCACCCTGGGCCTGCACAGCGCCCTGCAACTAGGCCGCCTGCTCGATGCCGGTGAGGCAGCACCGGAGATGATCTCCCTGCTCAAGCGCAACAACTGCGGCAAGGCGCTGGATATCGCCCGCCAGTCGCGCGACATGCATGGCGGCAACGGTATCGCCGACGAGTATCACGTGATGCGCCACATGGTGAACCTGGAGACGGTGAACACCTATGAGGGCGCGCATGACGTGCATGCCCTCATCCTGGGCCGCGCCATCACCGGCTTGGCCGCGTTCTGAGCATGGGCCCGCTTTCCGGCATCAAGGTTCTCGACCTGAGCCGCGTTCTGGCTGGCCCCTGGGCCGGTCAGGTCTTTGTGGATCTCGGGGCCGAGGTGATCAAGGTCGAGCGTCCGGGCGCGGGGGATGACACCCGCGCCTGGGGGCCGCCCTTCGTGCCGGAGAGCGGGATGAGCGCCTATTTCCTCTGCGCCAACCGGGGCAAGAAATCCGTCACCATCGATATGGGCAAGCCCGCCGGGCAGGCTCTCATCAAGCGCCTCGCCGCAGAAAGCGACGTGGTGCTGGAGAATTTCAAGTTCGGCGGGCTGTCCAAGCTCGGGCTGGGGCCGGAGCATCTCTGCGCCCTCAACCCCAAGCTGGTCTATTGCTCCATCACCGGCTTCGGCCAGACCGGCCCGTACCGCCATCGCGCGGGGTATGACTTCCTGATGCAGGGCATGGGCGGGCTGATGAGCGTGACCGGCGTGCCGGATGGAGAGCCGATGAAGGCGGGGGTGGCGGTGGTGGACGTGTTCACCGGCATGTACGCCGCCACGGCGGTGCTGGCGGCGCTGGTGGAACGTGGCCGCTCCGGCAAGGGCCAGCATATCGACCTCGCGCTGTTCGACGTGCAGATCGCCACCATGGCGAACCAGATTTCCAGCTATCTCGTCTCCGGCCAGCAGCCGACGCGGCTGGGCAACGCGCATCCCTCCATCGTGCCGTATCAGGTCTTCCCCACCGCTGACGGCCATCTCATCCTCGCCGTGGGCAATGACGACCAGTTCGCCCGCTTCGTGAAGCTCGCCGGCGCGCCGCACCTCTCCGAGGATCCCCGCTTCGCCACCAACCCGCAGCGCGTGCGCAACCGCGCCGTGCTGGTGCCGCTGTTGGAGGAGTTGCTCCTCAACCGCACGACCAAGGAATGGTGCGAGGCCCTGGAAGCGGCAGGCGTTCCCGGCGGGCCGATCAACCGCTTCTCCGATCTCGACGACGATCCGCAGGTTCAGGAGCGCGGCATTTTCCGCGATCTGGGCGATGGGATGCGCGCCGTGGCCAACCCGATGCGCTTCTCCCGCACCCCGGCCGACGACACCCGCCAGCCCCCGGCTTTGGGTGCGGCCACCGACGAAGTACTCGCCGAACTCGGCCTCTCTTCAGACGAAATCGCGGCCCTGCGCGCGGACGGGATCGTCTAATCCGCCTCCCACTCGGCGCGGATCCGTTCCGGGGACGCGCCGAACCACCTCTTGCACGCGCGCGAGAACGGGCTGAGCTCCGCATAGCCCAACAACTGCGCGATGCTGGAGAGCGACAGATGCGGAAACCGCAGATAACTCTCCGCCAGCACGCGGCGCACATCCTGCACCGCCCCGGCATAGGTCAGCCCCATATCGTTGAGCCGGCGCTGTAGCGTCCAGCGCGCCAGCCCCATCGCCTCGGCCACATCCTCCAGCGGCGGCGAGCCCTCCGGCAGGCGGGAGCGGATTTCCGCCCGCACCCGCTCGCTCAGCGGCACGCGCCCGCGCGGCAGGCGGCGCAGGAACGCCTCGGCGGTCAGCCGCGCGAAGCTGGCGGCGTCGGCCCCTGGCATGGGGCGGCGCAGATCGCCCGGGCGGAACACCAGCGCGTTGGTTCGCTGGCCAAAGAACACCGGGGCATGGAACACCTCGGCATGCGCAGCGGTGGATTCCGGCACCGGATGCTCGAAATGCACTTCCTCCAGCGCGAAATGCTCGCCATAGGCCCGGCGCAGCAGGTTCTGGAACATGGCGAGGGACAGCTCCGCATCCTGCCGCCGTTCGAAAATCCGCCAGTCGATGATCCGGTATTCCAGCCGCAGCAGCCCGCCCTCGGCTTGCAGCCGCACCTCGCTGGCTTCCTGGTGCAGCGGGAACAGATCCACGAACTGGCGCAGCGCCGTGCCCACGCTGGGGGCGCAGAGCATGATGTCGCCCACAAGCCCGTGCTGCTCGGCGGGGAATTGCGCGCCGTAGCGCAGGCCGAAATCGCCGCGCCCCGAGAGCTTCGCGGCGCGCTCCATCACTTCCACATAGACGGCGAGCGAGATGCTGCCTTCGGCGACCATACTCAGCCGCCAGGCGTCAATACCCGAAGGGCCCATGACGCGGTCCGCGTCGGCCCCGATTCCCCCTAAAAACGGCAGCAGCCCAGAGGCCGCCACCGACGACACCTGTGCCTGAACCGTAAGCTGACCCATCGTTGGACTCCGCTGTTATTTGCGGTGTGAGTCGCGTTTCCCTGACGGGCCGCAGCGTAATCCCGGCGAGCCTAACGCGCAACCCGCCCGGACTCGCCGATCAGCTTCTGTGCCAGCAGCACCGGCACGGCGGTGAACAGGATGATGGCGAACACCACGACATTCACCTCCGGCAGCTTCTGCCCCAGGCGGATGGCCCCGAAGATCCAGAGCGGCAGGGTGTTCTGCGCCCCGGCGGTGAAGGTGGTGACGATCACCTCGTCGAACGACAGAGCGAAGGCCAGCAGCGCCCCGGCCCCGATGGCGCTCGCCATCATCGGCAGTTGCACCCGGCGGAAGGTGAGGAACGCATCCGCGCCCAGATCCGCCGAAGCCTCGGTGAGTGAGCGCGGCATGCGCCGCAACCGCGCGATCACGTTGTTATAGACGATGACGACGCAGAACGTGGCGTGTCCGGCGACGATCGTCCAGAACGAGAGATTGAGCCCCCAGAACGCGAAATACGAGGCCAGCGCCATGCCGGTGAGAATGCCGGGAAGCGCGATGGGCAGCACGGCGATGAAGCTCACCGCCTCCTTGGCGACGGATTTCATCCGCGCCACGGCCATGGCCGCCAACGTGCCGAGCAGGATGGCCGAGACAGTGGCCAGCGCCGCAACCTCCACCGACAGCGTCAACGCTTGGCGGATCGCGTCGTCGTTCCACGTATCGCTAAACCAGTGCAGCGCGAAGCCGGTGATCGGCCAGGAGGGAATGGGCGCCGCCGAAAAGGCATAGGCGATGATGATGACGATGGGGATGAACAGAAACCCCATGATCGCGGCCACCGCCGCCCAGATCCAGAACTCAGAGCGCATCGAAGGCCCCCATCCGCCGTGCGATAAGCAGGAACACGGCCATGACCCCCAGCGGCAGCGCGGCATAAGCGGCGGCGAAGGGGATGTTATTGGTCACGCCAACATTCGAGTACACGACATTGCCGATGAAGTCGGAGCCTTCGCCGCCGACAAGCATGGGCGTCACGTAATCGCCGAGCGTGAGCGAGAAGGTGAAGATCGCCCCCGCCACCATGCCCGGCAGCGCCATGGGCAGGATCACGCGGCGGAAGGTGGCAAGGCCATGCTCGCCCAGATCGGCCGAGGCCTCCAGCAGACTCGGCGGAATCCGCTCCACCGCCGCAGCCACGGGCAGAATCATGAACGGCAGCCAGAGATAGGAAAACACGATCCACATGGCCCAGTTGCTGTAGCCAATGTGCAGCCCCGGCAGGCCGATCTCGGCCAGCGCCCAGTTCAGCAGCCCGTCATGCGCCAGAATCAGCCTCCAGGCGTAAACGCGGGCCAGATAGCTCGACCAGAGCGGCACCATCACCATCGCCATCAGCGCGGCGCGCAGCTTCGGCCCCGCAAGGCGCACCATGGCAAAGGCCACGGGCCAGGCGAGCACGATGTCGGTGATCGTGACGGCGGCGGCGATGCCGATCGTGCGCAGGCCGATCTTGGTGTAGGTCGGGTCGGCCAGCAATTGCTGGAAATTCGTGAAGGAAAAGCCGGGGATCAGGTCGCCGCTCAGGCTGTCCACCGTCCAGAAGGAGGTGACGAACAGCGCGCCGATCGCGGCCAGATACAAGCAGGCGAACCAGACAGCCGGAAGGCCGAGCAGGGCGGCATTCGCCGCCCCCTCATGCCGCCAGCCGAACGCGGAGAGAAAACGCCGCATCGTCAGCCCTTGATGCTCTGCCACTCACGCTGCCAGGCGGAGTAGTCCAGGCAGTCGTGCTTGCCGTTGCCGCAATCCGGCAGCGGGGTCTTCCAGAACTTGATGGAGTCGAAATAGCTGGCCGGGGCGTTGGCGTGATACTGCGCGCAGGAGCCGGGCTGCTGCGCGTCCATCTCCTTGCAGGCCAGCGTATTGGCAGGGGTCTCGCCGAAATAGATGGCCTGCTGGGCCTGCACCTTCGGCGTCGTCACCCAGTTGATCCACTCATAGGCGCAGTTGGGGTGCGGGGCCTTGGCCGAGACCATCCAGGTATCGGCCCAGCCGGTTGCACCTTCCGCCGGAATGGTATCCGCCACCGCCACCTTGGAGGCTTGCAGCGTGTTGGTCTGGTACGGCCAAGCCGCGCCCACCACGGCATCGCCCGAGGTGAAGAGCTGGATCTCGTCCGAGGCCAGCGCCCAATACTTCTTGATCAACCCGGTCTGGGACTTCAGCAGCGCCGCCACGGCGTCCATCTGCGTCTGGTTCAGCTCATACGGGTCGGTGATGCCGAGCGAAGGCTGGGTCTTGGACAGATACAGCGCCGCATCGGCGATCTGGATCGGGTTGTCAGGCACCGTCACCTGGCCCTTGTACTTGGCGTCGTAAATCACGGACCACGAGGTCGGCGCGGTGGGGAAGGTCTTGGTGGAATAGAGCAGCGTGTTCGGGCCCCATTCGTAGGAGACGCCGTAATGCACGCCCTTCACCGTGTTGAAATCCGGCCCCTGCAACTGCGGAATGAAATTCTTCCAGGCCGGGATGAGCGCGACATTGATGGGCTGCACGTTGTGCCCGTAGATCAGCCGCAGCGTGGCATCGCCCGAGGCGGAAACGACATCGTACTGGCTGCCGCCGCCTGAGCGCATCAGCGCCACCATCTCGTCGGAGGAGCCAGCGTATTTGGCGTGCACCTGGCAGCCGGTGGCGGCTTCGAACGGCTTCACCCAGTCATCCTGGGCATAGCCCTCCCAGGCAACGACGTTGACCACGCCTTCGCCCTTGCCGATGGACTGCAACGGCTCCACCGCCGCCGCGCCCTGCACGAAAGGCAGCGACACGGACAGGCCCAGCGCCACCCGCGCGATCGTCTTTTTCATACAATCCTGCATCTTACCTCTCCCTAGTTGCCGATCTTTCGAGCTGCATCGTGCGGCCAAGCCGCCAGCACGGCATCGCCCGCGGCCAGACGCAGGCGCTCGCCCACTGGGCGCGTATTGCTTTCCATCACATGCAGCAGCGTGCCATCCGCCAGCGCCACCTGATAGCGCGTCACCGCGCCCAGATACGTCGCCTCGCGCACAATGCCCTCGCCGATGGCGAACCCCTCGGGCGCCGCGGAACCCGCAGGCAGAAGCTGGATCTTTTCCGGGCGCAGCAGCGTATCGCCGCCCAGCAGATTGGAGCTGCCGACGAAATCCGCGACGAACACGCTGGCTGGGCGCTCGTACAAATCGAACGCCGAACCAATCTGCTCGATCCTCCCCTTGGAGAACACCGCGATACGGTCGCTCATCGAAAGCGCCTCGTCCTGGTCATGCGTCACGTAGATAAATGTGATGCCGGTTTCGTGTTGCAAGCGTTTCAGTTCGATTTGCATCTGGTGCCGCAGCTTCAAATCCAGCGCGCCGAGCGGCTCGTCCAGCAGCAGCACGCGCGGCTTGTTCACCATGGCGCGCGCCAACGCCACGCGCTGGCGCTGCCCGCCCGAGAGTTGCGTGGGCTTGCGCCCGCCATAATCGGCCAGTTGCACGGCGGCGAGCGCCTTCTCGGCCTCGGCATGCGCCTGGGCCTTGGGCATTTTCTTCGCCCGCAGGCCGTAAGCCACGTTCTCGATAAGCGTGAGATGCGGGAACAGCGCATAATCCTGGAACACGGTGTTCACGGCACGCTCGAAAGGCGGGCGGTTGGCCACATCCTCGCCATCGAGCATGATTTTACCCGTATCCGGGCGTTCAAACCCCGCGATCAGGCGCAGCGTGGTGGTCTTGCCCGAGCCAGACGGGCCGAGCAGGGTGAAGAATTCGCCCGCATACACGGTGAGGTCGAGCTGCGCTAGCGCCACCGCGCCGCCATAGGATTTGGCGACACCTTCAAGTTGCACGATGGGCTGTTTAGCGGTCTGCAAGTCCGTCTCCTTCTGTAAGGCTGACAGGCTGGCACGTTTTGCCCGTTTTCAGGTTGACCGGGGAACACAGGGCGGCTCTGTGTTCCCCGGTCAATATCCCGGGCGGCCATTGGGCGGATACTCTTGCCAGACCAGGAGGAGTTGGAATGTCAAACAATCTGAAATTCTACATCAATGGCGCGTGGGTGGACCCGGTGGTGCCGAACCCCATCCCCGTCATCGACCCCGCCACCGAGCAGCCCTTCACCGAAATCTCCGGCGGTTCCAGCGCCGATGTGGACAAGGCCGTCGCCGCCGCCAAGGCCGCGTTCAAGACCTTCTCCAAGACCACCAAGCAGTACCGCCTGGACCTGCTGAAGCGTTGCCTGGAGATCTACAACAAGCGCTATAACGACATCGCCGAGGCCTGCACCCGCGAGATGGGCGCGCCGCTCTCCTTCTCCAAGGAGGCGCAGGTCTGGGTCGGCCAGGGGCATTTCCAGGCGCTGATCGACAAGCTCGAAACCTTCGAGTTCTTCGAGACCCGTGGCACCACCCGCGTGGTGCTGGAGCCGATCGGCGTTTGCGGCCTCATCACCCCCTGGAACTGGCCGCTGAACCAGATCGTCTGCAAGGTGGCCCCGGCCATCGCGGCGGGCTGTACCGTGGTGCTGAAACCCTCCGAGATCGCCCCGATTAACGCCATCATCTTCGCCGAGGTGATGCACGAGGCGGGCGTGCCGCCGGGCGTGTTCAACCTCGTCAACGGCACCGGGCCGGATGTCGGCCAGAAGCTCGCCGAGCACCCGGATGTGGATATGATGTCCTTCACCGGCTCCACCCGCGCTGGCACCATCGTGGCGCGCGAGGCCGCCGCCACCGTCAAGCGCGTCTGCCAGGAGCTGGGCGGCAAATCCGCCAACATCCTGCTACCGGATGTTGATCTGGACGACGCGGTGCGCAAGGGCATCGGCGCGTGCTTCATCAACACCGGCCAGAGCTGCGATGCCGCGACCCGCATGCTGGTGCCGCGCGAGTTGCATGACGCGGCCCTGCGCATCGCCGCCGACGAAGCCGCCAAGCAAACCCCCGGCAACCCGTGGGAATCCACCACGGTCCTCGGCCCGCTGGTCAGCCAACTCCAGTTCGACAAGGTGCAGCGCCTGATCAAGGCGGGCATCGATGAAGGCGCGACGCTGGCTTGCGGCGGCCTCGGCAAGCCCGAGGGGCTGGAAACCGGCTACTACGCCAAGCCGACCGTGTTCGGTAACGTGAAGCCCGGCATGACCATCGAGAAGGAGGAGATCTTCGGGCCGGTGCTCTCGATCATCCCCTACGACACGCTGGAAGAAGCGATCGAGATCGCCAACGACACCGTGTACGGTCTGGCGGCTTACGTACAGAGCGCGGACCTGAACAAGGCCCGCGAAGTCGCCGCTGAAATGCGTGCCGGTTCCGTGTACATCAACTACCCGGACCTGGACTTTTTCGCTCCCTTTGGCGGGTACAAGCAGTCCGGCAACGGGCGCGAATACGCCGATTTCGCGCTGCACGACTTCCTTGAGATCAAGGGTATCGTTGGGTACGGCAACTAAGCTGCATCAATATTTTGGGCGGCGAGAGCCGCCCAAAATACATTATGCTTATGCTGAGGGGGCTTTAATCAGCGTGTAGGTCGGAATTTCAGTCGAGTTCCAGCTATCCATCTGGTTTTTGCAGACTTCGCAAGTGGCAAAATCCTTGTCATGGGCAGGAAGTCTATGGATTGTTTTTGAATAGACAGCGCCACAATGTTTGCAGGTGAATTCTTCAGCATCGGCTGAGTGCCATGTTTGGGGCATTTTCAAATGTGTCCTTAATGCTTGGTTGAAAATAAAAAGACGGTTGTTCTTCTACCGCCACCCCTTCGCCCGCCCCACAGCCTCGGCAAAAGCCGAGTGCCAGCCAGCAACATCCGCAATATCCGGCCCCACCGCCCGCACTGCCCCAGGCCGCGCCACATCCCCACCCGCCGCCAGCGCCGCACACCCAAACGCCGTCAACTCGTCAAACTCCGGGCAGGCCACTTCCCGCTGCAATGCATTCGCCAGAAACCGGACAAAATACCGGCTGCGCGTCAGCCCGCCATCCACCGAAATCCGCCCGCCAATGGCCACGCGCGCATCCATCGCGCTCACCACCTCCGCCGTGCGCAGCGCGATCCCCTCCAGCAGCGCCTGGGCCATGTCCCGCTTCGTCGTTGCGGCACTCATGCCAATCCACAACGCCGCCGCCGAGCGGTCCCAATGCGGGCAGGCCAGCCCCGAGAGCGCCGGCACAAACGCCAGCCCACGGGAAATCGCAGGCGGGGCCTCGAACTCGTCCAACTCGGCGAAGGACTCGAACAGCCCCAGCCTTTGCCCCCATTCCACGGCGGCCCCAGCATCGTACACGCCGCCATCCACCGCATAGGTGCTCACCCCCGCCTTACGCCACGCCACGGTGGGCAGCAGTCCCTGCTCGGGGGCGCGCACAATCTCCTCGCCCGTCACGGCAAGTGTAAACGCCCCGGTGCCGAAGGTGATCTTCGCATCTCCCGGCGCTCGGCAGCCATGGCCGTACAGCGCCGCCTGCTGGTCCACCACCGAGGCCCGCACCGGCACCCCGCCAATGGCCCCGAACTCCCCCGCCGTGTCCCGTATTTCCGGCAGCGTCTCCATAGGCACGCCGAAAATCCGGCACAGCTCCGCATCCCATTGCCCGGTCGCCAGATTCATCAGCGAGGTCCGCGACGCGGTGGTGACATCGGTGGCGAACACCCCGGTCAGGCGGTCGAGGAAAAACGCATCCGTGGTGCCCAGCCGCAGCCGTCCGGCGGCCAGCGCTGCGCGAGCTTCAGGAATCTCGCGCAAAATCCAGGAAAGTTTGCTGGCGGAGAAATACGCATCCAGCGGCAGCCCGGCCCGGGCCAGCGTTTCGGCCTCCGCCCCAACCGCGCGCAGCGCCTCGATCTCCCCCGCCGTCCGGTTATCCTGCCACACGATCACCGGGCTCAGCGCCTTGCCGGTCACCTTGTCCCAGGCCAGGCAGCTCTCCCCTTGGTTGGCGATGCCGATGGCCTCGGCCCGTCCCGCCGCCTGCAAGCACTCCCGGATATTCCCCAGCAGCTCCTCCGGGTCATGCTCCACCCAGCCGCCATGCGGATGGTGCTGCGCATGGCGCACGGCATGCACGATGCGCGCCTGCCCATCCTCCAGCCGCAAAGCGCGCGTGCTCGTCGTGCCCTGGTCGATGGCGACGACACTCACGAGACGATTTCCACCAGGAGCTGCCTTGCCTCGCGCGGCGGCTTCATCTCGCCAAGATCAAGCAGAATACGCCGCTCCGGCCGTGTGGAGATGCGCCGCTTATACAGCACGGCCTCTTCGGAACTGACGCGAAGCTGGCCGGAGATGGGCCGGTCCACCCGCAATTGCAGCCGCCCGCGCAGCGGCGCCACCCGGGCCAGACGCTGCGGCACCACGAATTTCACGCCCTCCCCGGCGACGAGCGTGATCTCGTCCTCGGTGGATGGCAGCCCGCCCGCCAGATCGTCGGCGATATACTCCGCGATCGCCGCGCCCTCGCGGAAGCTCCACCCGGCGGTTTCAATGGGCCGCAGCAGATTGCCAGCGGCGAAATAAGCGCCATCGGAGCAGCGGCCATACTGGTCCACTTCAGGACCGCCACTGCGGCCATCCACCGCCAGATGGCTGAGCCGCGCCAGACTGGCCTCGGGCAAAAACCGCCCGGTCAGCAACACGCCATCGCAGGCGATCTCCCGGCCATCGCGCAGCCGCACCGCCTCCACGCGCCCATGACCAAGGATCTCCTCAATCCCGGCGTTGTAATAGGTCGGAATACGCAGCAGCCGAGGGAGCAGTCCGAGCGGCCAGCGTGCCACGGCGCGGTTGCCTTCCTCCACCACCGCCACGGGATGGATGCCATGGCTGCGGCAGGTGGCCAGGGCCGAAAGCCCCACCAGTTCCGTGCCCACCACCACAGGGCGGGTGAAGGGAACCAGCCCTTGCAAATGCACATAAGCCTGCAACGCACCGGTGTTCAGCACGCCGAGCGGCCTGTCTCCGCCTACCAGCCGGGCCGAGCGCGGCGCCTCACGCGCCCCCGTGGCGAGCAGCACGCGGCGCGCGTTGAGCGTGCTCCGCCCCTCCGGCGTCACCACCTCCAGCTCCCCGCCCGGCTTCAGCGCCGTCACGGAATGGCGGAGCAGAATTTCCACGCCGGCAGCCTCGGCGGCGGCGGCAAGGCGGCGCGCATAGGCCGGGCCGGTGAGCAGCCGCTTGAACTCCCGCAAGCCGAATGGCGGATGCCCGCAATGCTTCGGGACCCCGCCCAGCACGCTTTCACGCTCCAGAATGGCCACCTGCCGCACGCCGCGCGCCTTCAGCGCCAGTGCCGCTGCCACACCAGCCGGTCCACCGCCGATGATCGCCACATCAATCATGCGTGCCCCCCACGGCCAGCGGATTGGCGAAGCGCCCCGCCGTCATCTCCGCCACCCGGGCATTGCAGTAGAAGCCCTGGCAGCGGCCCATTCCAACGCGGGTGCGCCGCTTTAGCCCGCCATAATCCTGCGCGGGCAGGGGGCCGGTCAGCGCGGCCTCTATCTCGCGCTGCGTCACCATCTCGCAATGGCAGACGATCTCGCCATAGCCCGGTGTCTGCCAGTCGCGTGGGCAATGCTCCGCCAGCCTCGGCGCCTGCGGCCAGATCGGGTTGGTCAGCCGCTCATGCATCCTGGCGTAGAGCTTCCAGGCATGGCGGGCGAGCCCGAGGGCGGCGGTCAGTCCGGTCGAGCGTATGCCGCCGAGCACGATGTAATTGCGCTCCGGCTCGTGGCGCACGCGGTATTCCTTGCGCTCGGTGGCGGGGCGGATGCCCGCATACACCGCCGTCACCCCCATGCCGTCCAGCGCCGGGATCAGCTCCACCGCCTTGTCCACCAGCATGCGCAAGGTGGCCTCATCCACGGCGGCGCGGTCACGCGAGTCCTGTTCCTCCGCTGTCGGCCCCACCAGCAGATTGCCGAATGCCGTGGGCGTAATCACAATCCCCTTGGTCCGCTCTGTAGGTACTGGGAGCAGGATTGTTCGCAGATGCTTCGCCGCCGCCTTGTCGAACACCACGAACTGCCCCTTGCGCGGCTTGATGGTGAACACCTCCCCGCCGGTCAGGCGCTGGTCGAGGATATCGCCATACAGCCCGGCGCAGTTGATCACCGTGGCGCATTCCACCGGGCCGGTATTGGTCTCCAGCCGCCATGCGCCATTAGCGAAATGCCCGGAGAGCACCACGGTATTGCGCCGCACCTCGCCGCCATTGATCAAGGCCTGCAGCACATAGGCCAAGGGCGCGCTCCAGGGGTCGATGACATGCTCATGCGGCACCAGCACCCCGCCCAGCACATGCGCCGAGAGCTGCTTCTCCCGCGCCAGCACTTCCTCGCGGCTGATCTGGCGCACATCGGTCACGCCATTGGCATGGGCTGTCTGCACAATGCCGGGGAGCTTCTCCAGCTCCTCCTCGTTCCAGGCGGCCACCACGGCCCCGGTCTCCAGCACCGGCAGGCCCAGCTTGGCGCGGATGTCCATGTATTCCGCGTAGCCAGCCTGCATGCAGGCCAGTTCCAGGCTGCCGGTCGGCGCATCGAACCCGGTATGCAGGATCGCGCTGTTACCCTTGCTGGCGCCCGAGAGAATGTCCGCGCCCTTTTCCAGCAGCGCCACCTTCGCGCCTTCCAGCACGAAGCGCCGCGCCACCGCGCAGCCAACAACGCCGCCGCCCACCACCACTACATCGTACATGGCGCGGAGCCTCATCCCGCCATGCCGGGCTGTCAACCGCTTACCCCCATAGCCAAAACCACCTGCGCAATTATATTACGCGCCACCAGAGTCAGATATTGGGATTCCATGCAGACCGAGACCGAAGCCTTCAGCCTCGACGAGATCGACCGGAAAATCATCGCCGAGCTCCAGGCCGATGGCCGCATGACCAATGTGGAGCTGGCGCGCCGCGCGGGCATCTCGCCGCCGCCCTGCCTGCGCCGCGTGCGCCGGCTGGAGGAGGCTGGCTACATCCAGGGCTATCACGCGCAGACGGACGCGCTGAAGCTCGGCTGGCAGATCTCGTTCTTCGTCATCGTCGGGCTGGAGAGCCAGAAGCTGGCGGTGCTGGAGGCGTTCGAGACCCTGGTGGCCACTTGGCCCGAGGTGCGCGAGTGCCACATGATCCGTGGCGGCGGGGATTTTTTACTCCGCCTCGTGGCGCGGGACGCCGCGCATGAGAACCAGCTCACCACAAGGCTCACAAATGCTCAGAACGTCGCCAAGGTGCAGACGCTGCAAACCATCCGCACCAGCCGCGCCCTGGCGGGCGTGCCCATGGACAAGCTGAATGGGTGAGTTGCTGCTCCTCCTGCTGGCCCTGGCCGTAGGGGGCGCCTGCCGGGCCTTCCCGGCGCATCTGCCTTATTTGTTCCCGTTCGTCTTCAACGCACCGGTATTCCTCGGCTGCTGGCTCACCCTGCTCTGGTACTGGCGCGGCATGCGGCGCATCGCGCCGGAGCGCCGCCCGGGCCGGGTGCGGCAGGGCTTCTTCCTGGCCGGGCTGGCGGGCATCTATTTCGTGCTGCAGACGCATTTCGAATACGTCTCCCAGCACATGTTCTTCCTCAACCGCGTGCAGGCCGTCACGCTGGGCATGGCGGCCCCCTTCGGCATCGCCATCGGCTGGATGGGCGAGGTCCTGGCCCTCGGCGCACCCGGCTGGGTGGTGCGCGTCGCCCGCGCCGCCTGGGCGCGGCTGCGCTGGCTTAGCCACCCCGTGCCCGCCACGCTGGTCTTTCTGGCCAGCACCGATCTCTGGCTCATCCCGGCTGTGCATTTCGCCGCCATGCTCAACCCGCTGCTCTACGCGGTGATGAACATCTCCTGCCTGCTCGGCGGGCTGCTGTTCTGGCTGATGGTGCTGGACCCGCGCCCCAAGCCGGAGGCGCGGTTCGGCTATCTGGTCCGCGCCGCCACCGGGTTTCTGGTGATGTTCCCACAGATCGCGGTCAGTTCCACCATCGCCCTCAGCAGCCAGGATTTATACCCGTTTTACACGCTGTGTGGGCGGTTGTTTCCAACGATTTCAGCAATGTATGACCAGATGCTGGGCGGGCTGATCCAGTGGATTCCACCGGGGATGATGAACACGGCAGCGCTGATCATCGGCCTGAATTCACTGCGTCTGGCCGAGGCTGAGGCCGATAAGAACTTCGTGCCTCCGCCGGGCGCGAAAATCTACGAAGCGAAGTGGACCGGCCGGTAACAAAAATGCCGCTTCCCTGAGGAAAGCGGCACCAAAAACTTCTAAAAGCTTCTTATGCGTCGCCTTAGGCGACGATCTCGATCTCGGCGAAGAAGAAGGAGATTTCCTGCGCGGCGGCTTCAGCGCTGTCGGAGCCGTGCACGGAGTTCGCCTCGATGGACTCAGCGAATTCGGCGCGGATGGTGCCAGCGGCGGCGTTGGCCGGGTTGGTGGCGCCCATGATGTCACGGTTCTTCAGGATGGCGCCCTCGCCAACCAGCACCTGCGCGACCACCGGGCCGGAGATCATGAACTCGACCAGATCGTTGAAGAACGGACGGGCGGCGTGCACGGCGTAGAACGCCTCGGCCTGGGCGCGGGTGAGCTGCAGGCGCTTGGTGGCGGCGATCATCAGGCCGTTCTCTTCGAACTTGGCGTTGATCTTGCCGGTCAGGTTGCGGCGGGTGGCGTCCGGCTTGATGATGGAAAGGGTGCGTTCGATGGCCATGGTGTCTCTACCTGCTGCTGTGAATGTTGCGCGGCCAATAGCGGGGCGGGCAAGGCTGGGCAAGCCCCGGCACAGGCTATAGAGGTTCGCGCATGAGCGTTTTGAGCCTGGAAGACCTTTCCTACAGCATCGCCGGACGGCCTTTGCTTGAACATGCCAGCCTGATGGTGGATGACGGGCGGCGTATCGGCTTGATCGGCCGCAACGGGGCCGGCAAGTCCACGCTGCTGAAACTCATCGCCGGTGTGCTGCGCCCGGATGGCGGGACCATCCGCCTCGGCAACCGGGTGCGGCTGGGCTATGTGGCGCAGGAGGCCCCGGGCGGGGACATCACGCCGCTGGATGTGGTGCTGGCCGCCGATACCGAGCGCGCCGAGCTGCTGGCCGCGGCCGAGGACCCGGAAACCCCGGCCGAGCGCCTGGCGGAAATCCATGAGCGCCTCTTCGCCATCCAGGCGGACTCCGCGCCCTCCCGCGCCGCCTCCATCCTGGCCGGGCTAGGCTTCAACGAGGAATGGCAAGCCCGCCCGATGTCCAGCTATTCCGGCGGCTGGCGCATGCGCGTGGCGCTGGCGGCGGTGCTGTTCTCCGAGCCCGACCTGCTGCTGCTGGACGAGCCGACCAACCACCTGGACCTCGAAGCCACGCTCTGGCTGGAAGGCTATTTGCAGAAATTCCCCGGCGCCATCCTGCTCGTCAGCCATGACCGCCAGTTGCTCGACCATGCGGCGGAGGCCATCGTGCATCTGGACCGGGGCAAGCTGACCCTCACCCCGGGCGGCTTCGCGGAGTTCGTGCGCATCAAGACCGAGCGCGCCTTGCAGCAGGCCCGCGCGGCGGAAAAAGCCGCCGAGGCGCGGGCGCATATGCAGTCCTTCGTGGACCGTTTCCGCGCCAAGGCCTCCAAGGCCCGTCAGGCGCAGAGCCGTATCAAGGCGCTGGAGCGGTTGCCGCAGATCGAGTCCGTGGTCGAGGATCACGCCACCGAATTCTCCTTCCCCTCGCCGGAGGCGCTGCCGCCGCCCATGCTACAGCTCGATGGCGTGGATATCGGCTACGATAGCAAGCCAATCCTCACCGGCGTGTCGCTGCGGATCGACATGGAAGACCGCATCGCTTTGCTCGGCCAGAACGGTAACGGCAAATCCACCCTGGCGAAGCTGCTGGCCGGGCGCCTCTCAGCCCTGCGCGGGCGGGAGTTCCGGGTGAAGGGCCTGCGCATCGGCTATTTCGCCCAGCACCAGGAGGATGATCTGGTGCCGGATGACACGCCCTACGACCATCTGGCCCGCGCCTTGCCCAAGGCCCTGCCGCCGCAGATCCGCGCCCAGGCGGCGCGCTTCGGGCTGGATGCCGACCGTGTGAACACCAAGGTGGGCGCGATGTCGGGCGGTGAGAAGGCGCGGCTGCTGCTGGCGCTCGCCACCCGCGATGCCCCGCATCTGCTGCTGCTGGACGAGCCGACCAACCATCTGGACATCGACGCCCGCGATGCGCTGGTGAAAGCCCTCACCGCCTTCGAAGGTGCGGTGGTGCTGATCTCGCATGACCCGTATCTGGTGGACCTCGTGGCCGACCGGCTGCTGCTGGTGGCGAATGGCAAGGTCACGCCGTTCGAGGGCGATCTCGCCGCCTATGCCGCCACCATGAGCGAGCGCGCCGCCCCGGCGGCAAAACAGCAAGTGGACGCCAAGAAGAACGACAAGGCCGCGCGGGCCGAGGCGCGCGCCAAGCTCGCCCCGCTGCGCCAGGCCGCCAAGACGGCGGAGCAGGTTCTGGCGAAGCTGCTGACGGAAAAGGAAAGCCTGGAAGCGCGGCTGGCCAGCGAGGAGATCTACACCCAGGCCAAGACGGCGGAGCTGACGAAGGTGACGCAGCGTTTGGCTGTGGTGAAGCGCGAGATCGACGCCGCCGAGCATAGCTGGCTGGAGGCGCATACGGCGCTGGAAGAGGCGGAAGGCTGAGAGGCTGTTTCAGAAGTCTACTCTGGCGGCCGTCCAGGGGTGATTTTCTGCGCTCCGGTGCTCAAAAATCACCCCTGGACGACTCACCAGAGCGACTTCTGAAACAGCCTTTGATACGTAAACGTGTTGTTATAATTATTAACCATATTCCGGTTAATCCTTGAGAGCGTAGATCATTTCAGCATTTTTGCCCCGGCTGCCACGGCCGGGGATGATGATGTCGGCCCGCCGCTCCGGGTGGGTGAGCATGTACATGTCCACGCTGGGCAGGAAGATTTCCCGCCATTCGCGCAGCCATATGCCCAGGCTGCGCTTGGGCGCGATGTCGAGGATGCTGTTGCGGTCGCTGTCGATGAAGATTTTCAGCCCGTAATAGGGCTCCAGCAGCGGCACCAGGGCGGAGATGCCCTCCACGATCACCGGGCGCAGCGTGGTGATCTGGCGCGGCGTGGTGGAGACTTGCAGCGTCGTCCAGTCGAACGGGTGGTAGCTGCACGCCCCCAGTTCGGCGAGGTCGCTCACCGCCTGCAGGAATTCCTCGTAGCGGAGATAGGGGAACGGGAAGGCGGGCTGGCAGCCGCGCCATTCCTCCTCGGGGCGCAGGAATTCGTCCACATGCAGGCACTCGAACCCGTGGGCCTGTTGCAGCCGCATGGCGAGCGTGGTCTTGCCCGCGCAGGGCAGGCCGTCGATAGCGATGAGCGGGCGCGTCAAGCGTTGCGGGAAGCCCGTTGGTAAACCTAGTCCTGCCCTGGCGTTTTCGCCCATTTGGTCCTCGAATGCTGGCGCGCGCGTTGTAACGCAACAGCCCGCGCCAGGGAAATCATCAAACCGGGAGGGTCACGCTCACGCGCAAGCCCCGCTCGGGCAGGTTGGTCAGGCTCACATCCCCGCCATGGGCGCGGATGATGTTGCGGCAGATGGACAGCCCAAGCCCGGAACCGCCGGTCTCGCGGTTGCGGCTGGTCTCCAGGCGGCGGAAGGGCTCGAACACGCGCTCCATCTCGGCGGCGGGGATGCCGGGGCCTTGGTCCTCAATGTCGAGACGCAACACGCCCTTGGCGGGCGGGTGCAGGGTGACATGCGCGGCATCGCCATATTTCAGCGCGTTGCCGACGAGATTGGTCAGAGCCCGCTTCAGCGCCAGGGGGCGGGCGTTCACCGGCAGATGCTCCGGCCCCGCATAGTTCAGCGCAGTGGCGTGGTCCGGGTCGCCATCGGCGGCGTCGTCCAGAATCGTGCGCAGCAGGCTGGCGAGGTCGATCCGCGCCACCTTCTCGGTGGTGGTCACGTCCCGGCTGAAGGCCAGCGTTGCCGCGACCATCGCCTCCATCTCGTCGAGATCCGCCAGCATCTTGGTCCTCTGCTCGTCATCCTCCATGTACTCGGCGCGCAGCTTGAGCCGGGTGATCGGCGTGCGCAGGTCATGCCCGATGGCGGTGAGCAGGAAGGTGCGGTCCTCGACGAAGCGCCGCACCCGCGCCGCCATGGTGTTGAAGGCCTTGGCGGCGACGACGATCTCGGACGGTCCCTTCTCGGGCAGCGGCGGGGCGTTGACGACATCGCGCCCCAGCGCCTCGGCCGCGGCGGCCAGGGTTTTCACCGGCTGAAGCAATTGCCGCACCGCCCAGGTAATCATCACCCCGCCGAGCAGCGTCATCACGATGAAGGCAGTGGCGAAGCCTGGCGAACGCCACGGGGCAGGCGGCGGCAGGGTGGAGGTGATGGTGAGCCATGATGTCGGCGGCATCATGAATGACAGCTCGGGCATCCCTAGCTCCGGCGGGCCCAGGCCAAACAAGGGCGGCCCGCCATTCTGCGGGAAGGGGGGGCCTCCATTTTGCGGGAAGGGCTGTCCTCCATTCTGCGGGAAGGGCGGCGGGCCGGGGAAGAATGAATTATCCGGCAGGCCGAAGCTGATGATGAAGCGTGGCGGAAACCCCTGCATGCGCAGCACCAGCCCGTGCGGGTGCAGCTGCGGGGGAACGCCGTAATCGAAGATCGCGGCGCGGATGGCGTTGCGCGCGTTCATCGGCATGCTGAACGTGTTGGCGATGGGCGGCAGCGAGGAGAGGCTGGCCTTGTCGTTCGTGGGCAGCGGTTCCCTGGCCAGCAGGGCATCGCGGTCCTCGGGTGCCGCCATGGCGATGTGCCGGTAGATGATGACGGCGCGGGTCGCGAATTCCTGCTCCTCCTCCAGCTGTTGCAGATGCACCTGGTTCACGGTGTGAATCAGCAGCCCGAAGAGCTGGATGACCGCGAAGCCCGTCAGCAGGAAGAGGATCATCCTCCGCGCCAGGCTGTGGGGCAGAGCGAGGAACCTCAAAGCCGTTCGACAGGCGTGGAAAGCACGTAGCCGCCGCCGCGCACGGTCTTGATGAGCTGGGCGTTGCGCCCGTCATCCTCCAGCTTGCGGCGCAGGCGGGAGACGGCGACATCGATGGCGCGGTCAAACGGCCCGGCCTGGCGGCCGCGCAGCAGGTCGAGCAGCATGTCGCGCGTCAGCACGCGGTTGGGGCGGTCGAGCAGCGCCACCAGCAGATCGTACTCGCCGCCGGTGATGGAGACCTCCACCCCGGCCGGGTCCAGCAGGCGGCGGCGCGCGGTTTCCAGCGACCAGCCGGAGAACCGGTAGGTCTTGGCGTGCTCGGGCGTGCGTTCCTCGGAATCGCTGGTCCGGCGCAGCACGGCGCGGATGCGCGCCAGCAGCTCACGCGGGTTGAAGGGCTTGGTTACGTAGTCATCCGCGCCCAGCTCCAGCCCGATGATGCGGTCCGTCTCCTCCGCCATGGCGGTGAGCATGATGATCGGCACGTTGGTTTCGGCGCGGAGCCAGCGGGCCAGGTCCAGCCCGCCCTCGCCGGGGAGCATCAGGTCCAGCACCACGAGCTGGTAATGCCCATTCACAAAGGCCCGGCGCGCCTCCTTGGCATCCCGCGCGGTGGTCACGCGCAGGCGCTGGCGCTCCAGGAACTTGGCCAGAAGGTCACGGATTTCACGGTCGTCATCGACGATGAGGATATGCGGCAGCGTTTCCATGTCTGTTACAATAGCGATGGCATGCCCGTTTGGGCAGGCCAAGTTGCACTCCGTGACAATTTGCGGCGGGGTGAAAATAAGTCTTGCACCCCGGGGGCGATGGCCCTATTCCGCGCCCCACGCAGCAACGTACGTGCCTCTGCCGGTCTCCGGTTACGCAACGGCGTCAAGCGTTCTGGCAGCACGACTGGGGGAACCTGGAAGTCGGCTGGTTCGTTGGACCGTTTTGTAACCATGTCCGCCGCCTCAACAGACGGACATTTCAGAGAAAGGATGAGGGCGATGACTCCCAAAATCGCTTCGTTTCTTGATACCCAGCCGGCAACCCCGTGCCTGGTTCTGGACCTCGACCGCGTGGCGGAGAATTACGCCGCGCTGCGCCGCGCTCTGCCCGCCGCGAAGATCTATTACGCGGTGAAGGCGAATCCGGCCGCCCAGATCCTCGACCTGCTCACCGCGCGCGGCTCCTGCTTCGATGCCGCCTCCCTGCCCGAGATCGAGATGTGCCTCGCCGCCGGTGCGCCTGCCTCCGCCATTTCCTTTGGCAACACGGTGAAGAAGCCCTCCGCCATCGCCGCCGCGCACAAGCTCGGCGTGCCGCTCTATGCCTTCGATTCCATCGAGGAGTTGGAGAAGATCGCCGCGCACGCGCCCGGCGCCAAGGTGTATTGCCGCATCGCCGTGAACAACGAGGGCGCGGAATGGCCGCTCTCCAAGAAGTTTGGCACCACGCTGGACAAGGCCAAGGAGCTGCTGCTCGCCGCTCCTGGCCTGGGGCTGGCGCCGCATGGGCTGTCCTTCCATGTCGGCAGCCAGCAGACCGGCACGGTGGCTTATGAGACGGCGATCGCCGAGGTGGCGATGCTGTTCACCGACCTGAAGGCCGCGGGCGTGGAGCTGAAGATGCTGAATCTCGGCGGCGGTTTCCCGATCCGCTACCTCTCCGACGTGCCCGAGGCCGACGCCTTCGGCACCGCGATCATGGACGCGATGGTCGAGCATTTCGGTAACGACCTGCCGGAGATTCTGATCGAGCCCGGCCGTTCGATGGTCGGCAATGCCGGTGTGGTGGCCGCCGAGGTGGTGCTGGTGTGCCGCCGCATGGAAGCCGATGCGCGCCGCTGGGTGTATCTGGACATTGGCCGTTATGGCGGGCTGGCCGAGACCGAGGGCGAGGCGATCCGCTACCGCATCACCGCCGGCAACGGGCAGGCTGGTCCGGTCGTGCTGGCCGGCCCCTCTTGCGACGGTGTGGACGTGATCTACGAAAAGACGCCCTATCACCTGCCGCTTGACCTGAAGTCCGGCGACCGCGTGCTCATCCACGACACGGGCGCATATGTGACAACCTATGCGAGCCAGAACTTTAATGGTTTCGCGCCGCTCCAGGAGTATTATGTATAGCGCAGTTCCAACAGGGAGAACGCTATGCACGAGATCAAGCTGAAGGCCGCGGACGGCGCGGGCGAGTTCACCGCCTATGTGTGGGAACCCAAGGGCACCGAGAAGGTTGGCGCGGTTGTCTTGATCCAGGAGATCTTCGGGGTGAACGACGCCCTGCGCGCCACGGGTGAGGAACTCGCAGCACAGGGCTTCATCGCCATCGCGCCGGATCTGTTCTGGCGCCAGAAGCCGGGCGTGAACCTCACCGACAAGTCCGAAGCCGAGTGGAAGCAGGCCTTCGAGCTGCTGAACGGCTTCGACCAGGACAAGGGCGTGGAAGATCTGAAGGTGGCGCTGGCGGCAGCGCGCAAGCTGCCCCGCAGCAACGGCAATGCCGGCACCATGGGCTTCTGCCTGGGCGGGCGGCTGGCGCTGCTGATGGCCACGCGCTCCGATGCGGACGTGAACGTCTCCTATTACGGCGTGGGGCTGGATAATCTGGCGCCCGAGTTCGACAACATCGCTTCGCCGCTGATGCTGCACATCGCTGAGAAGGACGAGTTCTTCCCCGCCGAAGCGCAGGAGCGCCTGCTCGATGCGCTGGAAGACAATGAGTGGGTGGATGCCTTTATCTATCCCGGCGTGCAGCATGCCTTCGCGCGCGTTAACGGCGTGCATTACGATGCCCGCGCGGCGGTCATCGCCAACGGGCGCACCACGGAACTGCTGGCGGAAATCCTGGAGTGATGTTCCGCCGCCGTGGACTGCTCGCCGGTGTTGGGGCAGCCATGGTGCTGCCCCGCCTTGCGCGGGCCGACGACCTGGGTACCGCCTGCGTGCGGGCGGTGCTGGGACAAATGGCGGCACTGGGCGATGGCCCGGTGCTGCTCAATTCCTATCTGGTACAGGCCGGTTCGGCTGGGGGGGATTTCGATCTTACCCAGGCCAACGCCGCGTATGTGTACGACAACGCCCTGGCCGGGCTGCTGCTGCTGGCCGCAGGGCATACGGACGAGGCGAAGCGCATCGCCACGGCATTGCAGATCGCCCAGGAGCATGACCGCAAATTCGCCGATGGCCGGTTGCGCAACTGCTATCAGGCCGGGGTGATGGCGCAACCCGCCAAGCTGGCCGGATTCTGGGAAGCCAAATCCCAGCGCTGGGACGAGGATCCGTATCAGGTGGGCACCGATAGCGGCCCGCTCGCCTGGGCGATGCTCCTCTGGGCCGCTCTGGGCATGACCACCCCCGCCAACCGGGCCGGGAATTTCCTCGACCAGCAATTGCGCGCACCCTCGGGTTATTACGGCGGGCTGTATGGCTACGACCCGGCGCAGATCCAGCTCACCTGGTGCAGCACGGAGCAGAATGTCGATCTGGCCGCCGCCTTCCGCGCCCTGGGCCGTAAGGAGGATTCGGCGCACGCGGCGGCCTTCGTGCGGAGCATGTTCAACCTCACCACCGGGCGTTTCGATTCCGGGACGGGGGCGGATGGCGCGGTGGACCATCTGGACGCGGCGGATGCCGGAATCTGGCCCTATCTCGCGGGCTTGGGCAGCGAGACCTCGGCGCTGAACGCCATCGGCTCGCTGCAACGCGGCCCCGGCATTGGGTTTTCCGACGCCAGCGACGGTATCTGGCTGGAAGGCACGGCCTTTGCCGCGCTGGCACTCCAGCAGATGGGCCATGATTCCTACGCGCAAAGCTTCCTGGCCACGGTGGCGCAGAACACCTCGCCAGAAGGCTATGTGTACGCGACCATCTCGCCCAGCCTGGCCACGGGGCTGACGGTTGGGCCGTCCTTGCGCCAGGGCGTGCCGGCGCAAATCTTCGCGTATTACCGCCGCCCCGCCTTAAGTGCCACATGCTGGGCCGGGCTGGCGGCGCTGGGCGTGAACCCGCTCGCGGCGGCGAAGTAAGCCGCCTACTTTCCGATACAGAAGCCCGAGAACACGGCGTCGAGAATCTCCTCGACGCCGATGACGCCCACCAGCCGCGCCAGCGCCTGAGCCGCACTGCGCAGCTCCTCGCCGCGCAGTTCCGGATCCTCCACGTGAAGCGCCGCATCCAGTGCCACTTCGGTATCGCGCACGCAGGCGATCTGCCGTGGCCGCGCCAGGGCCGCCGCGCCCTTGGTGTCGGTCAATGCCGCCGCTGCCGCCGCCAGTTTTTCGCGCAGCATGGCCATGCCCTGTCCGGTTTTGGCCGAAACGGCGAAGTCCTCCGCATGGGCGAGATCGGACTTGGTGCGCAGCCTTAAGGCGGGAATACCCGCAGGCGCTTCGGGGAAGGCCTCGCCGGGTGCGGCCACGAGCAGCAGGAAATCCGCCTTCGCCGCCCGTGCCTTGGCGCGCTTCACGCCCTCGGCCTCTATCACATCCTCCGTCTCGCGCAGCCCGGCGGTGTCGGTGATATGCACCGGCACGCCGCCGAGATCGACGCGCACACCCACCGCGTCGCGCGTAGTGCCGGGAATATCGGAGACGATGGCGATTTCCTCGCCCGCCAGCGCGTTGAGCAGGGTGGATTTGCCCGCATTCGGCGCGCCGAGGATGACGAATTCCAGCCCTTCGCGCAGCCGCTCCGCCGCCGGGGCGGCACTCAGGGCGGCGCGCATTTCATCGCGCAGGGCGATGATGCCGGAAAGCAGTGCCGCCTCCACCTCGGGGGGCAGGTCTTCATCGGGGAAGTCGATCAACGCTTCCTGCCGTGCCATGATCTGCCGGAGCTCTTCGCGCCAGATCAGGCAGGCGGCGGAAAGGCCGGTCATGCTCTCCAGCGCCATGGCGCGCTGCGCCTCGGTCTCGGCGGCGATCAGGTCAGCCATCGCCTCGGCCTGGAGCAAATCCATCCTGCCGTTCTGGTGCGCGCGGCGGGAGAATTCGCCCGGCTCGGCGGGGCGGGCACCCAGCATGGCAAGCGCCTCGCTCACAGCAGCCAGCACGGCGCGGCCGCCATGCAGGGAGATTTCGGCCACGTCCTCGCCGGTGAAGCTGTTCGGGGCGGGGAAGGTGACGAGCAGAGCCTCATCCAGCCGCCGCCCTTCATGCGCTAGCGGGCGCAGGCTGGCGCGGCGCGGCGCGGGCAGGTTCCCGGCCAGCGCCTGTACGATGGTTAACGTGGCGGGACCTGAGAGGCGCAGCACGGTGACAGCACCGCCGCGCCCGGTGATGGGAGCGAAGATCGTGCTCATGGGGCTTTATGCTTCGGCGTCGGCCAGCAGGGCGCGCACCGCATCGGCCGAGGGCGAGGCGAGGGCATCCTCCGCCAAGCGCTGACAGGCGGCGAGGTTGCTGGCGCGGATCGCCTTTTTCACCAGTGGCACGGTGTTGCCGTGCATGGAAAGCTGGCGGATGCCCAGCCCCAGCAGCAGCGGCGCGGCATAGGGCCGTCCGGCCAGCTCACCGCAGATGGAAACGGGAATGCCCACCTGAGCCGCGAAGTTGGAGGTGAGGTGGATGAGCCGCAGCACCGCCGGTTCCAGCGGGTCGTAGAGCTTCATCCCGGCGGGCAGGCTGCGATCCGCCGCCAGCGTGTACATGGTAAGGTCGTTGGTGCCGATGGAGAAGAAATCCGCATGCTGGGCCAGCACCGGGGAGGCCAGCGCGGCCGCCGGGGTTTCCACCATGATGCCAAGCGGCGGCAAGGTGTCGGGCAGCGAGATGTTCTTGCGGCGCTTCAGCCGGCGCCAGACGCGGATGAGCACCTCCCGCGTAGCCTGAACCTCGGCCGCCACGCTGACCATGGGCAGCATGATCCGCACCGGGCCGTGGGCGGCGGCGCGCAGAATCGCGGCGAGCTGGGTTTCCAGCAGCGTGGGGTAACGCAGCAGCAGGCGGATGCCGCGCAGGCCGAGCGCCGGATTCGCCTCGGGTGTTTCCGGCAGGTAGCGCGAGAGGGCTTCCACCTCCTTGTCCGAGCCCCAATCCAGTACGCGGATGGTCACTGGGTCGCCATCCATGGCTTCCACGATGTCCTGATAGATGCGCGCCTGGGTGTCCTCGTCGGGCGCGACCTCACGGTTCATGAACATGAACTCCGAGCGCAGCAGCCCGATGCCATGCGCGCCCGACTCGGCGATCATCGCCAGTTCGAATGGCAGTTCCAGATTGGCTTGCAGCTCCACCGGCGTGCCGTCCTTGGTGGTGGCGGGCAGGCGTTGCAGCCGGGCCAGCGCGCGGCGGGCGCGGGCCTGGGCGGAGAGCTTCTTGCGCGCCGCCTCCAGGCTGGATTTGGTCGGGTTAAGGGTGATCTCGCCCGTGTCGCCATCGACGATGACGAGGCTGCCGGGTTCGGCGGCGTCCAGCACGCCTTCGGCGCCCAGCACGGCGGGCAGGCCAAGGGCGCGGAGCATCACCGCCGTATGGCCCTCCACCCCGCCTTCGGTGGTGACGATGCCTGCGAAGCGGCTGGGCTGAATCAGCGCGGCATCGGCCGGGCGCAGGTCCTGCGCGGCCAGTACGCTGCCCTGGGGCAGGGCCGCGAAGCTGCGGAAAGGCTGGCGCGTGAGGTTGCGTAAGATTCGGCGGCCCAACTCGCGCACTTCATCGGCCCGGCGGTTGCGCCCGGCCTTGTCCGCTCCCGGCTGGGCCAGAATCGCTTCGGCCTGTGCCTCGGCCTCGGCATGCACCGCCGCCTCCGGGCAAAGCAGGTCGTCCTGCACGCGCGACTTGATCCCGCGCATCAGCCGCGAGGGGCCGAGCATGTGCAGGTACACATCCATCAGCGGCGAGATTTCGGCCTGCGAATCCTCAGGCAGTGCCGCCAGCCGGTTCTTCAGCTTCTGTAGCTGGTGGCGCGAGCGGGCGACGGCTTCGTCCAGCCGCGTCAGTTCGGGCGCGACCTCGGCGGCGGTGAGTTTCTTGGTGGAAACGACGAGGTCCGGCTCCAGTGCCTCATGCACCGGGCCGATGCCGATGCCAGGCGAGACCGGATGGCCGGTGAAGATTTGTTCCTTGCCGCGCCTAGTCTGTTTCATGGAAGCCGGCCTCGATCAGCGCGGCGATGGCATCAAGCGCTTCCTTCGCGTCGAACCCCTCGGCGGAGAGGCGCACCGTGCTGCCGATTCCAGCCCCCAGCATCATCAAACCCATGATCGACCGCGCGGAGACGGATTGCCCGTCCTTGGCAACCTCCACGCTGGCGGAAAACTGCTCGGCAAGGTTCACGAGCTTGGCAGCCGCACGCGCGTGCAGGCCGCGCTTGTTGACGATGCCGACGTCAACGGAAATCATCGCGCCGCTCATGGGCTTACTCCGCGGCGCGGCAGGCGGGGGCCTGCAGCTCGTGTCCGTTGCAGATGTACTTCTTCCCGGCGGCCTCGGCATGGGCCACGGCCTCGGGCAGGGTTTCCTGGCCGCGGATCTTGGCCAGTTTCACTAGCATCGGCAGGTTCACGCCGCCGATGATTTCCACCCCTGGCTGCGCGGCCATCGACATGGCGAGGTTGCTGGGCGTGCCGCCGAACATGTCGGTGAGCAGGATCACGCCGTCTCCGGTGTTCACCTCCGCCATGCGCCGGGCGATTTCCGCCCGCTGGCCCTCGAATTCCGCGTCTGACTCGATACAGACGGTGGCAAGATTCTTCTGCTTGCCGACAACATGCTCCATGGCTTCGCGCAGCGCGGTGGCAAGCGTTCCATGGGTAACAAGGACCATACCGATCATGTGGAGAGGCTCATTCCTTCGCCGATATTTCCGGCGTCGCGCTGGCGGTCGCGAAGCGGGCGGCCTCGCGATGCGTTACGCCGACGCGCCAGCCGAGATTGGCCAGATGGGTGCTAAGTTTTTCGATCATGTAAACAGATCTATGTTGTCCGCCGGTACATCCGATACAGATTGTTGCATATTTTTTTCCTTCTTGCACGAAGCGTGGAAGCAAAAATTCAACGATATCCGCGACTTTTTGGAAGTATATCGAAAAATCAGGGTCTTGCTCGATGAAATTCCCCACCTCGGGGTCGCGGCCACAGAGGGGGCGCAGGGCGGGATCGTAATGCGGATTGCGCAGGAATCGGGCGTCGAACACCAGATCTGCTTCCGGCGGCAGCCCGCCCGGATAGGCGAAGGACACCAGCGAGATGACCATCCCCGGCGAGGTTTCGCCGAAATGCTGCTCGATGAGCGCGCGCAGCCGGGGCAAGGGGAGGCGCGAGGTATCCACCAGCCAGTCGGCGGCGCGGGCCAGCGGGGCGGTGAGCTGGCGCTCCAGCGCGATGCCCTCGGCAATGGCGCCCGACTGCGCCAGCGGGTGGCGGCGGCGCGTCTCCGAGTAGCGGCGCAGCAGCGAGTCCTCGTTGGCGGTGGCGAAGATGAGAGACGGGCTGAGATTGGCGTGCTGGCGAAGCTGATACAGCGCATCCAGCACCGCTTCCGCCGCGAAACCGCGCGAGCGGGCATCGACGCCGATGGCGAGGTTCTTCTCCGCACGCGTGGCCAGCGTGACCAGGGTGTCGAGCGGCGGATTGTCCACGGTCTCGAAGCCGAGATCCTCCAGAACACGTAAAATTGATTGCTTGCCCGCGCCGGATAGCCCGGTGACCAGCACGATCTGCAGCTTGGGCAGCGGAGAATTCATGCGCTGAAGGCGCCAACAAGCTGGGTAATGCGCCCGCAGGCGACTTCGAGCGCCAGGGCGGCGCGCTCGGGCGCGGAGGCCAGGGCCGGGTCGAGGGTAATCTCGGGCAGGTCCAGAGCCGCATGGCGGCGGGGGAGGGGTAGGCGTTCGGGCTGCACGCCAAGCTGGATGACAAGGCGCAGCCGGGCCTGGGGCAAATAAGGCAGGCGGAAAATGCCGAGTCCGCGCACTTCCAGCAGTCCGGCCAGGGCCTCGGGCGCGCGGGCGAGGCCGTTTTCCACCAGCACCTGGTCGTCGGCCACCAGGGCAAAGCCGCGGTCGATCAGGCGCAGCAACAGGTCCGACTTGCCGGCCCCGGCAGGGCCGAGCAGCAATAAGGCGTCGTCACCATCCGGCATTTGTCGGGCGGCACAGGAGGCGTGCAGGCGCATGATGCGCCGAATGTGGCAAATTTTGGGCGGGCGGGGAAGGGGAGCCAACGCAGCCCCCCTATGCCGTGACAGGCTGCAGAAGTCCGCTCTGGCGGTTGCCTAGCCGCGTTTCGCTGTGCTCCGGTGCTCACGTACCTGATGTACGCTCCGCTCCGGTGCTCGTGAAACACGGCTATCCAACTCACCAGAGCGAACTTCTGCAGCCTGCCATACAGGCTGTTAGCTCGCTTTCGCCTTTACCACGTTCTGCGGCATCTCGATGTCGATCTCGAGGGTGGAGACCTGATCGCTGCGGTCGAGCTTCACATTCACCTTCTCGCGGTCGATGGCGATATGCTTGGCGATGACCGCCAGGATCTCCTCCTGGAGGATGGCCGCGAGGTCGGCCCGCCCGGTGAGGGCGCGCTCATGTGCCAGCAGCAGTTGCAGGCGCTCGCGCGCCACCGGGGCGGAACGCTTGCGGGTGAAGATGTCGAAGATGCTCATGCCACCGCCTTCCGGCCGAACAACCGGCCGAGCAGGCCCTGCTTCTCCAGCGCGGGGGTGGTGATCTCCACCGTCTCGCCGAGCAGGCGCTTGGCGGCGTCGGCATAGGCCTTGGCGGCGGTGGAGGCGGGGTTGTGCAGCGTGACCGGGCAGCCGAGATTGGAGGCGTTCAGCACGTCCGGGCTTTCCGGCACGATGCCGAGCAGCGGAATGGCCAGGATTTCCAGCACGTCGTCCACGCCCAGCATCTCGCCCTTGGCGGCGCGGGCCGGGTTGTAGCGCGTCAGCATCAGGTGCTTCTCGAAGGTCTCGCCGTTTTCCGCGCGCAAGGTCTTGGAGTCCAGCATGCCGATGATAGGGTCGGAATCGCGCACCGAGGAGACTTCAGGGTTGGTCACCACCACGGCGACATCGGCGAAGCGCATGGCCAGCATCGCGCCCTTCTCGATGCCCGCCGGGCTGTCGCAGATGATCCAGTCGAACTTCGTGCGCAGCTCGTCGATGACGGATTTCACGCCTTCCTCGGTCAGCGCGTCCTTGTCGCGGGTCTGCGAGGCGGCGAGGAGGGAGAGCGTATCCACCCGCTTGTCCTTGATAAGCGCCTGGGCCAGCTTGGCATCGCCCTGCACGACGTTCACAAGGTCGAACACCACGCGGCGCTCGGCGCCGAGCACGAGGTCGAGGTTACGCAGGCCGACGTCGAAATCCACGACCACGACATTCTGGCCGGCCTGGGCCAGAGCCGCGCCGAGAGAGGCGCTGGTCGTGGTCTTGCCGACACCGCCCTTGCCCGAGGTGACCACAACAACTTTCGACATGCGATTTACAGCTCCTTCCTGATTGTCCGGCGCGTTCATGCCAGTGGTGCAATGTTAAGCACGCCGTCCTCGAGTCGGACCTGCGCCGCGCGATTATTAAAGGCCGCACTCCAGCTTTCGGGCGTGTCGTACACACCGTCGATGGCCACGAGTTCCGCGCCGAATTTATGGCAGAAGATGCGCGCATTGGCCCCCGCCCGCAGCCCGGCGATGGCCCGCCCCCGCAGCGCGCCATAGATATGGATGGACCCGCCCGCGATGACCTCGGCCCCCGAGGAGACCGGCCCGATGATGGTGACGTCGCCTTCCTCGAAGATGATCGACTGGCCGGAGCGGACCGGGCGGTCGATGAGCAGGGAGGTGACGGCGGGAACTGAGGGGGCGGGAAGCGGGTCGTCGGGGATCTCGATGAGCTTGCCGCCCACATCCTCGCGGTCCTGCGGCTTCTGGCGCAAATCCGGCAGCCCGGCCCAGCGCGTGCCGGCCAGCTCGTCGGGGCTCAGCCCTTCCACGGCGATAATATAAAGCCCCCGCGCCTCAAGTGCCGCGACGATTTCGTCCAGCTTGCCCCCGGCCTCCTGCGCCACGGCCAGATTCACCACGATGGGCTTGTTCACGAAATAGCCGGCGGCGCGGCGGAGCTGGTCGTCGAGCGCCGCGAACCAGGCGTCCAGTGGCGGTTCGGGGGCTAGAATCAGGCACATGAAACTGCGCCCGCGAATGCGAAGCTGCGGCAGCGCCGGGGTGGCGGCGGTCACCGGCAAGGGGGCAGCCCCTGCCGCCGCGCCCGCGAGCGGTTCAAAAACTTCGGCCTGCTGGCAAGCGTTTTTGGAAAATAAAGGGGCATTTTATGAGTCCGATAAGCAGGCGGGGCGATTCAGGTCAAGGATTCATGTCCAGGGTTTTCCTAACCTTTGATCCATGTCAAGGACGGTCAGCAAACAAAGGTTCAGATGCAATTCACCTTATGCGGTCGGAGGCCTCGCCGCGTCAGGGCCACCATTTTCAGGAATGAACCAAATGTTTTGCTTCCAGTGTGAACAGACCGCGCGGACCGACGGCATTGCCGGGTGCCACAGCGCCAAGGGCGTGTGCGGCAAGGACGAAACCACCGCCGATCTGCAGGACGTGCTGATCTACCAGCTCAAGGGCCTGGGCCAGTACAGCACGCGGCTGCACAAGCTCGGCCAGCCGGACCAGGCGGCGGACAGCTTCATCATGTACGGCCTGTTCACCACCCTGACCAATGTGAACTTCAACCGCGCGGTGTTCCAGGAGCTGATCGCCGAGGCGGCGCGGATCCGCGACCGTCTGCGCGATGCCTACGAGGCCGACGCCGCCAAGGCGGGCAAGGTGCCGGGGCAGTTGTCCGGTCCGGCGCGGTTCGCCCCGGCGGATTCGCTTCCGGGTCTGCTGGCCCAGGCGCAAATTGCTTCGGTGCGCGCTGGCGTTGAGGTTGTGGGCGAGGATGTGGTCGGCCTGCGCTCGCTGGTGCTGTACGGGCTGAAGGGCGTTGCCGCCTATGCCCACCACGCCGAGGTTCTGGGCCAGGCGAAGGAGGAGATCTACGCGGGTATCGCCCATGCGCTGGATTTCCTGGCCACCGAGCCGGTGGACATCAACGCCCTGCTGGAAGAGTCGCTGGCCCTCGGCCGCCTGAACTTCACCGTGATGGAAGTGCTGGACGCCGCCAATACCGGCAATTTCGGCGCCCCGGCCCCCACCGCCGTGCGCACCACCCCGGTGGCGGGCAAGGCCATCCTGGTCTCGGGGCATGATTTGCGCGACCTGCACAACATCCTGGAAGCCACCAAGGACAAGGGCATCAACGTCTATACCCATGGCGAGGTACTGCCCGCCCATGGTTACCCCAAGCTGCACGCCTATCCGCACCTCGTGGGTAATTACGGCGGCGCGTGGCAGAACCAGCAGACGGAATTCGCCGCCTTCCCGGGCCCGATCGTGATGACCTCGAACTGCCTGATCGAGCCGCAGCCGGGCTACCGCAACCGCCTGTTCACCACTGGGCCGGTGGGCTGGCCGGGCATCCGCCACATCAAGGGCGACGACTACGCCCAGGTGGTGCAGGCGGCTTTGGCGATGCCGGGCTTTGCCGAGACCGCCCCGGAGAAGACCATCCTCGTCGGCTTTGCGCGGGATACCGTGCTGGGCGTGGCGGGCACCGTGGTCGATGCCGTGAAGAGCGGTGCGATCAAGCACTTCTTCCTCATCGGCGGGTGCGACGGCGCGGCCCCGGGCCGCAACTACTACACCGACTTCGCCGACCACGCCCCGAAGGACGCGGTGGTGCTGACCCTGGGCTGCGGCAAGTACCGCTTCAACCAGCATGATTTCGGCACCATCGGCGGCCTGCCGCGCCTGCTCGATATCGGCCAGTGCAACGACACCTACTCCGCCATCCAGATCGCGCTGGCTTTGGCCAACGCCTTCGAGTGCGGGGTGAATGACCTGCCGCTCTCGCTGGTCATCTCCTGGTTCGAGCAGAAGGCTGCCGCCGTGCTGCTGACCCTGCTCGCACTTGGCGTGCGCAATGTGCGCCTCGGGCCGAGCCTGCCCGCTTTCCTCACCCCCGCGCTGTTGAACGTGCTGGTGGAGAAGTTCGGCGTGCTGCCGGTCACCACGGCGGACGCGGATATCGCGGCCTCCCTCAACCGCCAAGCGGCGTAAGGGCCAGGGGCGGCCCGGAGGTTCCGGGCCGCCCTGCTTCTGCAAGGATAAGTTCGATGACCGTGACATTGGTGACGCGCGACGCGGCGCGGTTGGAGTTTCCCTGCGCCGAGGGCCAGGATGTGCTGGCGGCGGCCGAGGCGGCGGGGCTGTACCCGCCCGCGATGTGCCATGAGGGCAGTTGCGGCCTGTGCCAGGCCCATGTGCTGGAGGGCGCATATGAGATGGGGCCGCACAGCGCCTCGGCTTTGCCTGCCGGGCCGGGCGGGGTGCTGCTCTGCCGTTGCCAGCCCCATGGCGATGTGACCGTGCAGCTCCCCTGCACCGATGCCCAGGTGGGGCGGCACAAGATTCCGGTGCGCGAGGCGGTCATCGAGGCAATGGGCCCGGCCGGGGCCGGTGCCGTGGCGCTGACGCTGCGGCTGCAACCGGATGCGGCGTTGGGCGCAGGGGCGGATTTCACCCCCGGCCAGTACATGGAACTGACGATCCCCGGCACGGAGATCCGCCGCGCCTACTCCCTGGCCAATCTGCCGAACTGGGATGGGCGGCTCGACTTCATCATCCGCCTGCTGCCGGGCGGGGCGTTTTCCACTTGGCTGAGCGAGCGCGCGGCGGTGGGAGATACGCTGAACGTGCGCGGCCCGCTTGGGCATTTCGTGCTGGACGAGGCAAGCCCCCGCCCGCGCTGCCTGGTGGGCGGCGGTTGCGGCATGGCGCCGATTCTCTCCATGCTGCGCCACATGGCGGATTTCCAGGACCCGCAGCCTGTGCATCTCATCTACGGCGCCAACCGCGAGGATGAGCTGCTGACGGTGGAACTCGACGAGTTGCGCGCCACCCTGCCGCAGCTGGGCGTGACGCTGAGCGTCTGGCACCCCGGCCCGGGCTGGGGCGGCTTTACCGGCACGGCGGCGCAGGCGCTGGAGGCGTATCTGGCCGATGCCGCCGACAGTCCCGACATCTATGTCTGCGGCCCGCCGAAGATGCTGGATGCCGTCATCGCCGTGGCGCGGGAGCGTGCTGTGCCGGAGGCGCATATCTTCGCCGAGCGGGTGCAGAGTTGAGGCATATGCCGGGCGGCGCTAGGGTGCGCCATGCATCTCACGCGCTTTACTGATTACGGCCTCAGAACCCTCATCTATCTGGCCCTGCGGCCCGAGAAGCTGGGGATGATCGCCGAGATCGCCCAGGCCTACCAGATTTCCGAGAGCCACATGACCAAGGTCGTGCACAAGCTCGGCCAGGCGGGGTTGATCGAGACGATTCGCGGCCGCAATGGCGGCATGCGTCTCGCCCGTCCGGCATCGGAGATCGGGCTGGGCGACGTGGTGCGCGCGCTGGAGCCGGAGCTGGCCTTGGTCGAGTGTCAGGCCGGGGAATATTGCGCCATCGGCGGGATGTGCCGGCTGCAATCCATCGTCAACGAGGCGCAGGACGCGCTGCTGGGCGTGCTGGACAGATACAAGCTCTCTGACGTGGCGGGGCCGGACAGCCTGGCGTTGCGCAAGCGCCTGGGCGTGGCGGCCGAGGCGTGAGCGGCGTTTAGCCGTTCCAGTAGCGCTTGGCTTGGCCGATCTGTTTGGCGAGGTCGGCAGGGGGTAGCGGCCAGCCGCTGGGCAGGTCGAACGCGCCGTTATCCGTGAGCAGGATGCGCAGCCCGCGCGGTTTGTTACGGAAGCGCCAGACCGCAAAGCCCTGGATCATGCTCCAGGGAATGCGGCGGTTGGAGAAGATGCTCTGAAAAGCGAGGCCGTCCGGGGCGAGGGAAAGCCGGGCCGGCCACAGGAAAACCAGAACCCCCATGATCACGCAGAACAGGCCGCTAGCGGCGAAGGCCGGGGCGGCGGGGATCAGCCCGTCGATCAGCTTATGGGCAAGAACTCCGCTATGCACGAAGCCCAGCAGACCCGCGCCGATGGCCACGAGCAGGCTTTGCCACCCCCGCGTCTGCCGGATGATCAGCGGCGGAACCTGCAGGCTGCCGCTGATCGTCCTGAAGCTCATGCCTCCGAATTCTCTTTCCGCAGCACGTCGAGCGGCACGAGCACGCCGTCGCGCTCGAAATGCCAGAAGGTCCAGCCATTGCAGGAGGGCGCGTTCTGCACCACCGCCCCCACCTGGTGGATGGAGCCGCGATGCGCGCCGGAGACGAGTTGGCCTTCCGCCGTCACCTCCGCGCCGAAGCGGCGCTGCTTGTCCATCACCTGTGTGCCGGGGCGGATGATCCCGCGCTCGACGAAGCTGCCGAAGGCGATGCGCGGGGTCTCGCGCCCGCTCGGCGGGGCGACGACGGCGCTCTTGGGCGCCTGCCGCTCGGCCTGCAGCCGGCCCCAGGCGGCTTCCACATAAGCCGGGTGCCGCTCAATGCCGATGAAGTGCCGGTGCAGCCGCTTGGCCACCGCCGCCGTGGTGCCGGTGCCAAGGAACGGGTCCACGATGATATCGCCAGGGCTGGTCGAGGCCATGATGACGCGGTGCAGCAACGCTTCCGGCTTCTGGGTGGGATGCAATTTCAGCCCATGCGTGTTCTTCAGCCGCTCGCCGCCGGTGCAGAGCGGCAACGTCCAGTCCGAGCGCATCTGCAGATCGTCGTTCAGCGCCTTCATGGCCTGATAGTTGAACTTGTAGCGGCTTTGCGGGCTCTTGGCCGCCCAGATCATCGTCTCATGCGCGTTGGTGAAGCGCCGGCCGCGGAAATTCGGCATCGGGTTGGTCTTGCGCCAGATCACGTCGTTGAGGATCCAGAACCCCATATCCTGCATCATCGCGCCGATGCGGAAGATATTATGGTAGGAGCCGATGACCCAGATCGTGCCGTCCTTCAGCAGGATGCGGTGGCATTCGGCCAGCCAGTCGCGGGTAAAGGCGTCATAGGCGGCGAAATCGGAGAAACGGTCCCAATCCTCGTCCACCCCGTCCACCAAGCTGTCATCCGGGCGGCGAAGCTCGCCCCGCAGCTGCAGGTTATATGGCGGGTCGGCGAAAATGCAGTTGACCGACGCGTCAGGCAGCATGCGCAGCATTGTCCCGGCATCGCCGAGCAATATCTGGTCCAGCGGCAGTTCGCGCAGCACTTCCACGGGCAAGGCGGGTCCTCAAAATTACGGAAACACCACGGTAAACTGGCTTTTGGCCCGTAACCGCGTCAACAGCCGCGCCGTACATTTTAAGGCGTGGCCATGAAACAACATTTAAACCGTTATGTATTCTTGACAGGGCAGGGGGGGATGGGTAGCAACCCGCCAACGTCTAAGCGGTTAAAACCGCTGAAAACAGGTGCATGAGCGAAGGTCGGGATAAATCGGCGTTTGAAGAGCGGCTCAAGGCGGCGGAAGACGCTGCTGCGGGTCCCAAGCGCGAAACGGCTGAAAGCGATGCCGGTTCCGCGCAGCGCGCGATTGAGCTGGCGATGCGCCTTGGCGTTGAGATGGTGGCCGCGATGGTCATCGCCGTGGTGGTTGGTTGGGGGCTGGATAAGCTCTTCCATACCTCGCCCTGGCTGATGATCCTCATGGTGCCAGTGGGTATGGTGGCCGGGTTGCGTAATCTTCTTCGCGCGTCCGGCGGAAAAACAGGCGGCTGAACGGGATAGACATGGCAGGACCGACGATCGACGCGCTGGGACAATTCAGCCTCACCACAGGCCTTGGCAGCCTTGGCCGTGCCGTCAATTTTACCAATTCCAACGAGGCCATGCTGGGCGCCGCCGCGGTCATCGTGGCCGTGTTCGCCCTCGGCCTGAAGAGCAAGGCCCTGGTGCCCGGCCGCGCGCAGTCGCTGGTCGAGATGCTCTACGAGTTCGTGCGCAACATGTGCGTGGACACGATCGGCGAGGAAGGCCTGCGCTTCTTCCCGCTGGTGTTCACCATCTTCAGCTTCATCCTGCTGGGCAACCTGCTGGGGCTGTTCCCCTACTTCTTCGCCTTCACCAGCCATATCGCGGTCACGCTGACGCTGGCGCTGTTCGTGTTCGTGTTCTCCACCGGTGTGGGCTTCTACACGCACGGCTTCAAGTTCCTTAAGTTCTTCGTGCCCTCCGGCGTGCCGACCTGGCTTCTGCCGCTGCTGGTGCCCATCGAGATCATCTCCTACCTCTCCCGTCCCGTCTCCCTCTCGGTTCGTTTGTTCGCAAACATGACCGCCGGGCACGTGATGTGGGAAGTGTTCGCCGGCTTCATGCTGCTGCTCACCGCGAGCTTCGGCGTGCTCGGCGCCTTCGCCTCCGTGGTGCCGCTGAGCCTGAACGTTGCGCTGGCGGCGCTGGAGCTGCTGGTGGCCGGGCTGCAAGCCTACGTGTTCGCCATTCTCACCTGCCTGTATCTGCACGACGCCGTGCATATGCACTAAGACTTCGCCAATAAAGTTTCTCGGAAAGGAATAGTTACATGGATCCTCAGTCTGCCGCTCTGCTTGCCAAGGACGTTGGTGCGGGTCTCGCCACCATCGGTGTCGCCGGTGCCGGCGTTGGTATCGGTAACCTGTTCGGCGCGTTCGTGTCCTCCGTTGGCCGCAACCCGGCGGCGCGCGACACCATGTTCAAGGACGTGCTGCTGGGCTTCGCGCTGACGGAAGCCGTCGCGCTGTACGCCCTGGTCATCGCGCTGGTCATTCTGTTCACCTAATGCGCCGCATTAGCACCGCTCTCCTGCTGGCGCTGGCGCCTTCGGCCGCACTGGCCGAGGGCACCATGCCGCAGATGGATTTCGCCAACCCGCTCACGCTGGATCAGGTGGGCTGGATGGCGGTCATCCTCGTGGTGCTGTATCTGCTGCTTTCGCGCTGGGGCCTGCCGGAAATCGGCAAGGTTCTGGAACACCGCGCCGGCGTGATCTCCAAGGATCTCGCCACCGCGCGCGCGGCCAAGCTCGCGGCGGACCAGGCGGTGGCGCAACTCAATGCGACCATTGCCCAGGCCCGTGGCGCTGCTCAGGCCGAGGTGGCGAAAGCCGTGGCCGAGGCCAAGGCCGATGCGGCGGCGAAAGCCGCTGCCCTGGCTGGCCAGCTGGAGGCGAAGCTCGCCGAGTCCGAGGCGCGGATCGAAGCCGCCCGCGCCGCGGCCCTGGCCGCCATCAAGCCCGTGGCCGCGGAGGCAGCCAGCTCCATCCTGTTGAAACTCACGGGCAGCCAGCCCGCGGAAGATAAGCTTGCCCAGCGCCTCGACGAAGCGCTGGCAGCGCGCAAGGCGGCATAAGCCATGGAATACCAAGCTCTCTCCGGTGGCGCCTTTTACACCCACGGGTCGTTCTGGGTCTTTGTGGCTGTCGCCATCTTTGCGCTCCTCGCGGGGCGCAAGATTTTGGCGGCCATCGCCAACCTGCTCGACGCCCGCGCCAAAAGCGTGAGCGATGCGCTGGCCGAGGCGGCGCAGCTGAAGGCCGAGGCCGAGGTTCTCCTCGCCGACGCCAAGGCGCGCCAGGCTCAGGCGATGGAAGACGCGAAGAAGATCCTGGAAACCGCGCATCAGGAAGCTGTCAGTCTGGCCGCTGCCCTGGCTGCCGAGGCCGAAGCCACCGCCAAGCGTCGCGAGCGCATGGCGGTTGAGCGGATCGCCGCGGCGGAAGCCGCCGCCGTGAACGAGGTTCGCGCCGCCGCCATCGACATTGCCACCACGGCCTCCGCCGCGCTGCTGCGCGACGGCCTGGGTGCGCAGGCCGATGCCACGCTCATCGACCACGCCATTGCCGGCGTGCCGGGGGCGCTGCGGGCCTAAGCTTCGCAACAGCCAAAATATCAAGCCAGGGGCCTCGGTCCCTGGCTTTTTTGTTGCCCGCGCCGCGCGGACCCCGCCTTTGCGAGGGCGTGTGAATCCGGTAATGATAAATATTGTTACTTCGCTGAGGCGGGTGCATTGGTGAATCTTTCAACACGGGAGAATTCGATGAAGCAGATTTTCGCGCCGGCTTTTGCCGCGCTTTGCGCGTTGGGTGTGGTTGCTGCACCGGTTGCCGCGCATGCCAAGGCTTTCACCGAGATCAAGTTCGGTGTGGACGCGACCTACCCGCCCTTCGAGAGCCTCTCCCCCTCCGGCGATTTCCAGGGCTTCGACATCGATCTCGGCAAGGCCATCTGCGCCGAGCTGAAGGTGAAATGCGTGTTCGTCAGCCAGGGCTTCGACGGCATCATCCCCGCTTTGCAGGCCCGCAAGTTCGACGCCATCCTGTCCTCGATGACGGTGACGCCCGAGCGCGCCAAGCAGATTGATTTCTCCTCCGAGATGTATAACGAGCCGACCAGCCTGATCGAGAAGAAGGGCGCCGGGCTGCAGCCGACCGCCGACAGCCTGAAGGGCAAGACCGTTGGCGTGGAAGCCGGGACCATCCAGGAGACCTATGCCAAAACCTACTGGCAGCCGCAGGGCGTGAACGTCGTCTCCTATCCGGGCCAGGACCAGGTTTATGCCGACCTGCTCTCCGGCCGCCTGGATGCCTCGTTGCAGGATTCGGTTGAGGCGTCTTACGGCTTCCTGAAGACCCCGAAGGGCGCCGATTACGCGTTCGGCGGCAATGCCACCTACGACCCGAAGGACGTGCTTGGCTCCTACATCGCCATCGGCGTGCGCAAGGACGAGCCGGAGCTGCTGAAGAAGATCGATGGCGCGATCGCCGAGATCATCAAGAACGGCACCTACAAGAAGATCGAAGCTCAGTACTTCAACTTCGACGTTTACAGCGCCACGCCGGCCGCGAAGTAATCTCTCTACCGGGCTCCGGCGGCAAACGCCGGAGCCTTCTTCGCTTTGGAAAACAGAATGTTCGATCTGGCCGGGTACGGGCAGCAGATTTTCAACGGCACGGTCACGACCATCGAGTTGTCGGTGCTGTCCTTGGTTGTGTCCTTCGTCATCGGGCTGCTCGGCGCTTCGGCCAAGCTGGCCAGGAGCCGGGTGCTGCGCGGTGTTGGCACGGTGTACACCACCATCATCCGTGGCGTGCCGGACCTCGTGCTGATGCTGCTGATCTTCTACTCGTTGCAGATCTGGTTGAACGTTTTCTCGGACTGGCTGGATTCGCTGCAAAACAGCATCGATTTCGAGTTTCCGCTCGATCCCTTCACCAGCGGCGTGATCACGCTGGGCTTCATCTACGGCGCCTATTTCACCGAGACTTTCCGTGGCGCCTTCCTCGCCGTGCCCAAGGGGCAGTTGGAGGCCGCGCGCGCCTACGGGATGCGCCCGATGCTGGTGTTCCGCCGCATCCTGTTTCCGCAGATGATGCGCTACGCCCTGCCCGGCATCGGCAATAACTGGCAGGTGATCCTGAAGGCCACCGCGCTGGTCTCGCTGATCGGCCTGTCGGACGTGGTGAAGGCAGCGCAGGCGGCGGGCGAGGCGACCTTCCGCACCTTCTTCTTCATCTCCGTCGCCGGGCTTGTTTATCTGGTGCTCACCATCATTTCCAACGGCGTGCTGATGCTTCTGGAGCGCAAATACGCGGTCGGCGTGCGCAAGGCGGCGCTATGATCGGTATTTTCCAAACCTATTGGCAGGCGCTGCTCTATTCCGATGGCTACCGGATGACCGGGCTCGCCATGACGCTGTGGCTGCTGGTGATTTCCTGCGGCGTTGGCTTCTGCCTCGCGCTGCCGCTGGCCGTGCTGCGCAACGCCCGCAACCCGCTGCTGTGGTTCCCGGTCTGGCTGTACACCTTCCTGTTCCGTGGCACGCCGCTCTACGTGCAGCTGCTGCTCATCTATACCGGCATTTACGGGTTGAGCTTTATCCACAACACCCCGCCCTTCAACGAGTTCTTCCGCCAGGGCCTCAACTGCACCATTCTCTCCTTCGCGCTGAACACCGGCGCCTACACCACCGAGATCTTCGCGGGCGCGATCAAGGAAACCGCGCATGGCGAGGTGGATGCCGGGCTGGCCATGGGTATGTCCCGCTACACGCTGTACCGGCGCATCATCATCCCCTCCGCTTTGCGCCGCGCTTTGCCGGTCTACAGCAACGAGGTGATTCTCATGCTGCACGCCACCACGCTGGCTTTTACCGCCACCGTGCCGGACATCCTGAAGGTAACCAACGACGCCTATTCCGCCACTTATGACCCGTTCGACTGCTTCGGTCTCGCGGCGCTGATCTATCTGTGCGTGTCCTTCGGGTTGATCTTCCTGTTCCGCCGGGCGGAGCGGCGCTTCCTGGCTTATCTGCAGCCCTGAATACCTGCCAAGGTTGTTTTGATCTTAATGAAGGGTTTCATTTTAGGGATAATATTTTCGTGATGTAATATTTTTGACCGCAATCAATGATAAATAGAGACAATAAGATTACGGTAACTCCATGAGAATTTTAGTTTCCCTGGGCAGCACGGCCCTGTTGCGGCGCAATCAGCATCTCTCCCGTGCCGCACTGCATGAACGTATCACCGAAGTCGCACAGCATCTGGCCGGTGCGGCGTTGGCGGGTAATCATCTGATCATCACGTTCGGCGATGCCTCCCAACTCGGTTTGCTGGCCCTGCAAACGCTCAACAGCCCGCGCGATGCGCTGATGCCGTTGGATGTGCTGCATGCCCAGGCCACAGGCTGGCTTGGCTATGAGCTTGAGCTGGCCATTCGCAATGCCTTGCCGGGCGGGGCGCTGGTTGTCAGCATGGTCACCCAGACATTGGTGGATTTGCATGACCCGGCCTTCCATGCCGCCGGTGCGCCGGTCGGGCCGGTGTTCGACAAACAAACGGCGGACCGTCTCTCGGCGGAACTGGGCTGGAAAACCGGCCAGGCAGGGAATGGCTGGTGCCGCTTGGTGCCCGCGCCAAAGCCGGTGGATATCATCGAGGTCGATGCCATACGCCGCTTGGCCAATACGGGCGTTACCGTCATCTGCGGTGGTGGCGGCGGCGTGCCGGTGCGCCGGGATATCGACGGCAAGCTGTATGGCATCGAGGCCATTGTCGATAAGGATGCCGCGGGCGCGCTGCTGGCCGAGCGTGTCGAGGCGGATTTCTTCCTCATGCTCTCCGACCTTGGCGGGCTGCACCTGGATTTCGGCGGCGAGGAGCAGCGGCTGATCGCCGCCTCCGGGCCACGGGATCTGGCCGCGCATCTCGCCAACTTCCCCGAGTGGACGCTGCGGCCCAAGGCGCAGGCGGCCATCTCCTTCGTGCGGGCGACGGGCAAGCCCGCCGCCATCGGCAAGCCCGAGGATCTGGCGGGCATCCTGGCTGGGCGGTGTGGCACGCTGGTCTCGCCGGGCGAGGGGCTGATCAGCTTCCATGACGCCGCCTACGAAGAGGTTGCCACCTAAACCCGGAGGCGTGGCTTAACGCTATCATTTTGTTGTGTTTTAGTCCGGACGCGCTAAGGTGGAAGGGCTGGGGTAACAACACGCCGCATGGGTGAAAAAAAGTGAGCAACGCAGGACAGTCCGCTGATCAGGACGGGCCTGGGGATATGGCCAGCTTGGCGTTGGCCGCCCTGCGCGAGCGTGAGGCGCATCTGCGCTCCATTCTCGCCACAGTCCCGGACGCGATGATCGTGATCGACGCGGCCGGAATCATCTCCTCGTTCAGCAGCGCGGCGGAACGGCTCTTCGGCTACAAGGCCGAGGAAGTGGCCGGGCGCAATGTCAGCCTGCTGATGCCCTCGCCCTATGCCGAGCAGCATGATTCCTATCTCGAACGCTATCTGACGACCGGGCAGAAGCGCATCATCGGCGCCAGCCGCGTGGTGATGGGGCTGCGCAAGGATGGCTCGACCTTCCCCATGGAGCTGTATATCGGCGAGACGGCGACACGCGACGGCCGCGCCTTCACCGGCTTTGTGCGCGACCTGACCGAGCGGCAGGAGACCCAGGCGCGGCTGCACGAGTTGCAGGCGGAGCTGGCGCATATGTCGCGCTTTACCGCCATGGGCGAGATGGCCTCCACCCTGGCCCACGAGCTGAACCAGCCGCTGACCGCCGTGGCGACCTACCTCAACGGCTGCCGCCGCCTGCTGGCGCGGGGCGAGGCGGCGGATCTCGCGATGCTGGGCGATGGCATCGAGCGCGCCGCCGAGCAGGCGCTGCGGGCGGGGCAGATCATCCGTCGCCTGCGCGAATTCGTCTCCCGTGGCGAGACCGAGCGGCGCATGGAGAACCTGCCCAAGCTGGTCGAGGAGGCGAGCGCCCTTGCGCTGGTCGGCGCGCGCGAGAGCGGGGTGCGGGTCAGCTTCGCGTTCGACCCCGATTGCGGTTCCGTCATCGCCGACAAGGTGCAGGTGCAGCAGGTGCTGCTCAACCTCATCCGCAACGCCATGGAGGCGATGCAGGATACCGAGCAGCGCGACATGCTGGTGACCACCATGCCGGCCTCCGAGGGCATGGTCTGCGTTTCGGTGGCCGATACCGGCCCGGGCATCGCGCCGGAGGTGCTGGCGCAGCTGTTCCAGCCTTTCGTCACCACCAAGAGCTACGGCATGGGGGTGGGGCTCTCTGTCTCCCGCACCATCATCGAATCCCATGGCGGGCGGCTCTGGGCTGAGCCCAATCCGGGCGGTGGCACGGTATTCTCCTTCACCTTGTTCGGCCGTGGGCGGCCCGGGATGGATGACGATGCAGCCTGACCCCGTGGTGCATCTCATCGACGATGACGAGGCCGTGCGGCAATCTTTGGCCTTCCTGCTCACCAGCGCGGGGTTTGCCATCCGCACCTATGCCTCCGCCACCGCCTTCCTCGATGCGCTGGTCGCCGTGCAGCCCGGCTGCGTGGTTACCGATGTGCGCATGCCCGGCCTCTCGGGGCTGGATTTGCAGCGCGAGCTAATCAGCCGCCGCATCGGCCTGCCGGTGATCGTGATGACAGGCCATGGCGACGTGAAGCTGGCGGTGGAGGCGATGAAGGCCGGGGCGGTGGATTTTATCGAGAAACCGTTCCAGGACGAGACAATGATTAGCGCCATCCGCACGGCGTTCGACCGTTATGCGCGCGATGCCCGCCACAGCGACGAAACCAATGCCGTGGAGGCCCGGCTGAATGCCCTCACCGTGCGCGAGCGCGAGGTGCTGGATGGCCTCCTCGCCGGGCGCCCCAACAAGACCATCGCCTACGACCTCAACATCAGCGCCCGCACCGTGGAGGTCCACCGCGCCAACCTGATGACCAAGATGGGGGCCGCCAGCCTGCCCGAGCTGGTGCGCATGGTCCTGCTCTCCCGCACGCCAGGCGTTTAGCGCTCTTGGTTTCCGCTGTAGGTTTGCGCTGAATCAAATGATACGGCGCTGATCTCTGTTATCCGGCAGCAGTTGATTCTTTTGAATGAAGACAAGTGGTGCCGGTGTTCGAGGCGGGGGTTTGGGAAATGGCCGAGGCGCGGCCGCTCGTTGTAGTTGTGAACGACGACGCGGCCATGCGGGACGCGCTGCGGTTTGTCCTGCGGCTGGAAGGGCTTGAGGTGCAAGCCTATGCCAATGGCGACGCGTTCCTTGCCAGCCGCGATCTGCCGCACGCGAAATGCCTGATTCTGAAAGACCGCCTGCCGGGACTTGATGCTTTCGAATTGCTGCGGCAGCTGCGGGCGCGGGAGTTGTCGCCGCCGGTCATTCTCCTTACCAGCGCGGCCAGCCCGGCGCTGTATGGCAGGGCGCAGGCGGCGGGTGTCTGGCGGGTGCTGGAGAAGCCGATTCTCGATAACAGGCTGGTAGAAGCGGTAACCAGCGTGCTGGCAGGGTGCCATGCCGCCAAGCCTACGTAGAATCCCGTAGGGACAAACCGGATACCGCGTCTAAACCATGTGCGGCTACACCTCACCTCGTCGAATCAGGATGAGGAGCTTTGGGATGTCAGCCAGCGTTGCCCTGCGGGGAGATAACAGCTTTGCCATCCCGAAGGTGGCCAGAGTCTGGAGTTTGGGATTGGCCGGGCGTCCGGCCGAGGCGCCGTTCAGCCCGGCGCCGCTGCACTTCGCCCAGGATGCCGAAATCTATGCCGAGGGCGACGAAGCCTCTTACGTGTACAAGGTTGTCAGCGGCATGGTGCGGACCTGCAAGTTCCAGAATGACGGCCGCCGGCATATCGACGCCTTCCACAAGCCGGGCGATATGCTGGGCTTCGAGCTTGGCGCCGAGCATGCGCTCTCCGCCGAGGCGGTGACCGATTGCATGGTGGTGCCGTATCGGCGCCGCACGCTGGAAGCCCAGGCCGGGCACGATGAGACCACGGCCATGCAACTCTATACCTATGCCATGCAGTCGCTGGAGCGGACCCGCCTGCACGCCCAATTGCTGGGCCGGGGCAGCGCGCCGCAGAAGCTGGCGGTGTTCCTGCTGGAGCTGGCCGGTGCGCGGAGTGAAGAGGTGGAACTGGCGATGACCCGCCAGGATATCGCCGATTACCTGGGGCTGACCATCGAGACCGTCTCGCGCACCTTGTCGCACCTTGAGCGTGACGGCACGATCCGGCTGGTGGCGGCGCGGCGGATCGTGCTTGCGGACCGTGCGGCGCTGCGGAGCCTGTGCGGCTGAATGGCACTCCGTCCCGGCTGGACGGAGCGAATGTTATAATATAGCATTCGCCCCCAGTGGAAGCTGGGGAGCGACAATCATGCGTTGGGGGATGTTGGCGGGCGCTGCGGCACTGGTTCTGGGTGCAGGGGCGGCGCAGGCGCAGCCGGTGCTGCATGCCGTGGGCATCGAGAATGAATATGCCGATGTGATGTCCCAGATCGGCGGCCCCTATGTGCGGGTTTCCGCCATCATGACCGACCCGAACACCGATCCGCATGAATTCGAGATCAGCCCGCAGGTGGCGGGCGACCTCGCCGGGGCGGATGTGGTGGTGGAAAACGGGCTCGGCTACGATGGCTGGGCCGACAAGCTGCTGAGCGGCACGCATGCCACGGTGATCAGCGCCCAGCGCGTGCGCAACCTGCCGGATGACACCCCCAACCCGCATCTCTGGTACGATCCAGCCACCATGCCGGTTGTGGCCAAGGCCGTGGCCGATGCCTTCGCGGCCAAGGACCCTGCCCATGCCGCCTATTACCAGGCGCAGGTGGCGGTGTTCGACGCCTCGCTGAAACCCTGGCTCGACGAGCTGGCCCTGGTGAAGGCGCATTACGCCGGTACCGCAGTGGCGGTGAGCGAGCCGGTGGCCGATTACATGCTGCAGGCGGCGGGGATGAAGATCGCCACCCCCTTCACCCTGGAGGAAGCGGCGATGAACGGCACCGACCCCGCGCCGCAGGACGTTTCCACCCAGCAGGACCTGCTCGTCTCCCGCAAGGTCGTGGTCTATGTCTTCAACCAGCAGGTGCAGGACACGCTCTCCGACTCCTTCCGCGCCCTGGCGCAGCAGAGCAATCTGCGCGTGCTCGGTGTGTACGAGACCATGCCCAAGAGGGCGAAGAGTTATCAGAGCTGGATGCTGGCCGAGACCAAGACCCTGGCGGAAGACCTCGCGGCGGGCGGGCAGTGACACCGGCCCTTAGCGTCGAGGGGGTCAGCGTCGCGCTCGGCGGACGGGAGGTGCTGCGCGATGTCGGCTTCTCCCTGGCGCCGGGCGCGTTTTGCGGGCTGATCGGCGCCAATGGCTCGGGCAAAACGACGCTGCTGCGCACCATCCTCGGCTTTACCGCCCCCAGCGCCGGGCGCGTCACGCTGGGCGGCGTGGTGGGCTACGTGCCGCAGAAATTGCAGCTGGATCCGGACATGCCGGTCCGGGCGCGGGATTTTGTCGAGCTGGGCTTGAACGGGCACCGCTTCGGTTTCCCCTTCCCCTCACGCGAGCGCCGGGCGCGGGTGGAGGAAATGCTCGCCGCCGTGGATGCGCAGGGCTTCGCCGACCAGCGCATTGGCGAGCTTTCCGGCGGGCAGCAGCAGCGTGTGCTCATCGCCCATGCGCTGATCCGCGCACCGAAATTGCTGTTGCTGGACGAGCCGCTGGCCAATCTCGATCTTCGCGCTGCGGCCGAGATCATCGCGCTGCTCAAGCGCGTGGCGGCGCAGGGTGTGGCGGTGCTGATCTCGGCGCATGACATGAACCCGCTGCTCAACGCCATGGACCGCATCGTGTATCTGGCCAATGGCCGCGCCGCCAGCGGCAAGACCCAGGACGTGGTGCGCACCGAGGTTCTCTCGGCCCTGTATGGCTACCATATCGACGTGATCCGCGTGCATGAGCGCATCCTTGTCGTGGCCGGGGAGCACGGCGCGCACGGGCATGAGCACGTGGCGGCGATTCCATGACGCTGTTGCAGCCGGGATTCCTGGCTAGTGTGCCGGTGCAGAACGCGCTGCTCATCGGGGCGGGGGCGGCGCTGCTCTCGGGTGCGGCGGGCGTGTTTACCGTGCTGCGCAGCCAGTCCTTCGCCGGGCATGCGCTGGCCGATGTCAGCTCTGCGGGCGGGGCGATGGCGTATCTGCTGGGCATCAGCCCGCTGCTGGGGTTCTTCAGCCTCTCGGTGCTGGGGGCGCTGGCGCTGGAGGCCATCGGCACCCGCCGTGCGGCGGAGCGGGATCTGGCGGCGGGAATCGTGCTCGGTGCCGGAATGGGGGTGACGGCGCTGCTGCTCTACCTGGACGTAACCGTGAAAGGCAGCGCCGGTGCGGCGGTGTCGGTGATGTTCGGCTCGATCTTCGCCGCGCCGCCCGGCTTGGGCGTAGCGGTGGCGCTGGGCGCTTTGGCCGGATTGGTGGGACTGGGGCTGATTTACCGCCCGCTGCTGCTGGCCTCGCTGGACGGAGAACTCGCCAAGGCCGACGGGGTGAATACTAGGCTGCTCGGCGCGGCCTATCTGTTGCTTCTGGCCCTGGCGGTCACGCTCTCCGCCATGGCGGTGGGGGCGATCCTCTCCACCGCCCTGCTCATCGGCCCGGCGGCTTCGGCGTTGCGGCTGGCGCGCAGTCCTGCGGCGGCCATGGGGTTGGCCGCGCTGCTCGGGCTGTTCTGTGCCTGGGGCGGGGTGTGGCTAGCGTATCAGAGCTATGGCTGGACGCCGGGGCATGTCTGGCCGGTGAGCTTCTTCATCACGGCTCTGGTGCTGGCGGTTTATGCTGCGGCCTCGCTGGTCAGGCGGGGGTGAGCATGTTCGCGCCCTATATGCTGGATGCCTGGATCGTCGCCACGCTGGTGGCCCTGGCCGCGGGTTGTGCGGGATATTTCGTGGTGCTGCGCGGCGCGGGTTTCGCGGCGCACGCGCTGCCCATGGCGGCGTTTCCCGGCGCGGCGCTGGCCGGGCTGCTGGGCATCGCGCGGTTCTACGGGCTGGCGGTGTTCGCGCTGGGTGGCGTGGCGGGGCTGGCTTGGCTGAAGCGCGCCCAGAGGCCCGACGCCGCCACGGCCCTGGTGCTGGTGGCGTTGCTCGGGTTGGGGGCGCTGTTTCTTAGCCTCTCGGGCCAGTACAGCAACGCGGTTTATGCCCTGCTGTTTGGGCAGATCCTCGGCGTTGGCGCGGCGGATCTGCCGCCCGCCTTCGGTATTGGCATTGGTGTGCCGGTTGTGCTGCTGCTCTGCTTCCGCCCGCTCACCTATAGCGCCCTGGCCCCCGACCTCGCCTCCGCGCGCGGCCTCTCCGGCGCGTGGCTCGATTTGCTGTTCCTCGGCCTGCTGGCCGTGACATCCGCCGTGGCGCTGCCCATCGCCGGGGCGCTGCTGGTGTTCACCCTGATGGTCGGCCCGGCTGCGGCGGCGCGCAATCTGGTCCGCGCCCCGCTGCCCGCTTTGGGGTTGAGCATAATGCTGGCGTTGCTCATCGCCTGGGCGGCGCTGGCTTTGGCCTATCTTACGGGGCTTCCGTCGGGCTTCTTTGTCGGCACGCTCTCGGCTGCGGCCTATCTGGCAGCGCGGCTGAAGCGGCGGGTTAGTCCTTAGCGCAGGCGGCGCAGATCCCGTCCAGTTCCACAATGGCCTTGGCCGGGTGGAACCCGTGGGCCGCCGCCGCCTTGGCAAGTGCTGCGGAGATGCCGTGATCCTCGATCTCCATCACCGTGCCGCATTTGCGGCAGATCAGGAATTGTACGTCGTTATGCTCGTGGTCGGCCTCGGCGCAGGGGATGAAGGCGTTCAGCCGCTCGATGCGGTGGATCAGCCGGTTGGCGAGCAGGAAGTCCAGCGCGCGGTAAACCGTGGGCGGCACAGCGGATTTACGCACTTCCCGGAGCTGGTCGAGCAGCTGGTACGCGGTAACCGGCGCCTCCGCGTGCAGGATCAGCTCCAGCACCTCCCGCCGCAGGGCCGTAAGCTGCGTGCCGTGCTTGGTGCAGAGTTGTTCCGCTGCAGCCAGCAGGGCCGGGATGTCGCGCTCGCTGTGGGCAGCATGGTCATGAGGCATGATGCAGATGATACGGCATTGCGCCGCTGCCGGGGAGGGGGCGGACGTCCCTTGACGAAACCTTGTGCAAGGCTAGGTTTTCAACATGGCTGACAATGCGAGGCTGATGCCGATGAATGGGCAGGGCGGCCCCGCCGGTGAGGTACCGCGCGAGGATGTGATGCGCGCGCGCGACCGTTTGCGCGTGCAGAAAACCAGGGCGCAGAGGCGCTGGCTGCGGTTGCTTTGGCTGCTGGCCGGGCCTGGGGTTCTGGTCATGCTGGGCGAGAATGACGGCCCGTCCATGGTCTCCTACGCCACCACCGGGGCGACGTATGGCGTCGGCTTCTTCGTTCCGTTCATCCTACTCACCTTTGCCATGGCCTATGTGGTGCAGGAGATGACGGTGCGCCTGGGCGTGGCCACGCACCGGGGCCATGCGGAGCTGATCTTCCAGCGTTTCGGCTCGTTCTGGGGCTATTTCGCGATGGCCGACCTGATTTTTGGCAATATATTGACGCTTGTCACCGAGTTCATCGCCATCCAGGCGGGCGGGCTGTATTTCGGGCTCAAGCCGGTGGTCTCGGTGGGGGCGGGGGTGGCGCTGGTGCTCGCCTCGCTGGCCCTGCGGCGCTACGCCACATGGGAGCGCACGCTGCTGGCGCTGGCGGCGGGCAATCTGCTGTTCATCCCGGCGGCGCTCATGGCGCACCCCGATGGCGCGGCACTGGCGCATGCCCTGGCCACATGGGGGCCGCTGCCCGGCGGGTTCCGTACCGATTTCGTGGTGCTGATGCTGGCCAATATCGGCGCGACGGTGACGCCCTGGATGATCTTCTTCCAGCAAAGCGCGGTGGTGGATAAGGGCCTCACCCGCGCGGACCTGATGCAGGGGCGTATCGATACCGCCCTCGGCGCGCTCATCGCCGCCGTGGCGGCCATCGCCACCGTGATCGCGGCGGCGCCGCTCTTCGCCGCCCATGCCGATATTACGCAATTCGCCTCGGGCGCTGATTTCGCCACGGCCTTGCAGCCGCTCATCGGCCATACCGGGGCCACTTTGTTCGCCCTGGGCATGACGGAGGCCGGGCTCGTCGCGGCGATGACCATCTCCACCAGCTCTTCCTACGCCCTGGCGGAAACTGTCTCCGCCCGGCACAGCCTGAACCTCGACTTCCACACCGGGCGCTGGTTCTACGGCGCGGCCATCGCCTCCACGCTGTTCGCGGCGGCCATCGTGCTGATCCCCCATGCGCCGCTGCTGGCGCTGACGCTGAGCGTGAACGTGATCGCCACGCTGCTGATGGCCCCCGCGCTGCTGTTCCTGCTGCTGCTGGTCAACGACCGCGAGATCATGGGCGATCTGGCCAATCGGCGGGTTGGGAATCTTGCTGGCGGTTTCATCATCATTGCCATTTCGCTGGCGGGGGCGGTGTATGGCGTGCTTACGGTGTTTCCGTCATGACCCAGAATGACATCCTGGACGTACTGGAACCGGCGCAGCGTTCCACGCAGAAATACATTCCCTATCCGCGCCGCAAGCTGAGTGGATGGGAGGTGGCGTTGCTCTGGCTGCTGCGGGTCTATGTGCTCGTCGCCGTGCCTCTGGTGGTCTACGCTTTTGTGAAGGCGCTGCTGGCGGGGCAATGAAAAACGCGCAGGTTTTGGCCCGCGCGTTTCAGTTACTCTGTGGAGTGACGAGGCTTACTTGATCGGCTCAGGGACAACGGTCTTCACGATGGTATTGTCCAGCGCCTCGAAACCGGCATAGTTGATGGTGGCGTACAGATCCTTGCGGGTCAGCATCTGGTCCACGCAGTTCTGCGCGCCGCCGTCCTTGGCGATGGCCTGGAACAGCTTCTCCTGCGCAAGTGCTGCCACGCGCAGCGAGGTCACCGGCCAGATCATCATCTTGTAGCCGAAATCCTCGAACTGCTCCTTGGTGTAGAACGGCGTGCGGCCGAACTCGGTCATGTTGGCCAGCAGCGGCACGCCCGGCATGCGGCGGGCGAACTCGCGGAAGGCTTCCTCGGTGTTCAGTGCTTCGGGGAAGATCGCGTCCGCGCCGGCTTCCATATACAGCTTGGCGCGGGCCACGGCGCCGTCCATGCCTTCGGAGGCGGCGGCGTCGGTCCGGGCGATGATGTAGAGATGGCGGCGGGCATGCGCGGCGGCGGCCACCTTGGCGGCCATGTCCTCGGGCGAGGCCAGCTTCTTGTCGTTCAGATGCCCGCACTTCTTCGGCAGGATCTGGTCTTCCAGATGCACGGCGGCGGCACCGGCATCCTCGAAGGTGCGGACCATGTGCATCACGTTCAGGGCTTCACCGTAGCCGGTGTCGCCATCCACCAGCACCGGCAGGCCGGAGGCGCGGGTGACCTGGCGGATGAAGAAGGCGACTTCATCGACGGTGATGATGCCGAGATCCGGCAGGCCCATGGAGGCGGTCATCGCCGCGCCGGAGAGGTAGCAGGCCTCGAAGCCCGCATTGCGCGCCTGCTGCGAGGCGAGGCCGTTATGGGTGCCGGGGATGCCCAGAATGCCCGGCTTGGCCAGCAGGGCGCGGAAGCGGTCGCCCGCCGGGACGTGGGAATAAGAAGAAGCGCTCAGATAAGTCATGGTAGTCTCCATAAACTAAAAACCCCGCCAAGTTGCCTTGGCGGGGCGCAGGAATTAGCGGTCCGCCAGGGGAGCGAATGTCAGGTTTTCCGGCCCGACATAGTTGGCGGAGGGGCGAATGATCTTGCCGTCAACGCGCTGCTCGATGACATGCGCGCTCCAGCCGGAGGTGCGCGAAATCACGAAGAGCGGGGTGAACATGGCGGTCGGCACGCCCATCATGTGGTAGGACACGGCCGAGAACCAGTCGAGGTTCGGGAACATGTTCTTCACTTCCTTCATCACGCTCTCAAGACGCTCGGCGATGTCGTACATCTTGGTGGAGCGCGCCTCATCGGAGAGGTGCTTGGCAACGCGCTTGATCACGACGTTGCGCGGGTCGGAGATGGTGTACACCGGGTGGCCGAAGCCGATCACCACTTCCTTGTTGGCGACGCGCTGGCGGATGTCGATTTCCGCCTCGTCCGGGGTGTTGTAGCGCTTCTGGATCTCGAAGGCGACCTCGTTGGCGCCGCCATGCTTCGGCCCACGCAGCGCGCCAATGCCACCGGCGATGGCGGAGTAGAAGTCCGACCCCGTGCCCGCGACGACGCGGCAGGTGAAGGTGGAGGCGTTGAACTCATGCTCGGCGTAGAGGATGAGCGAGGTGTGCATGGCGCGCACCCAGCTCTCACGCGGGGCCTCGCCGTGCAGCAGGTGCAGGAAGTGGCCGCCGATGGAGTCGTCGTCGGTCTCGACCTCGATGCGCTTGCCGTTGGTGGAGAAATGGTACCAGTACAGCAGCGCGGAGCCGAGCGAGGCCATCAGCTTGTCGGCGATGTCCTTGGCGCCGGGCTGGTTGTGGTCATGCGCCTCGGGCAGGATGGTGCCGAGTGCGGACACATAGGTGCGCATCACGTCCATCGGGTGGGCGGCGGCGGGGATCTGCTCCAGCACGGCCTTGGCGGCGGCGGGCAGGCCACGCAGGGATTTCAGCTTGGCCTTGTAGGCCGCCAACTCGGCGATGTTCGGCAGGGTGCCGTGCACGAGCAGATGGGCGATTTCCTCGAACTCGGCGCTGTCGGCGAAGTCCAGGATGTCATAGCCGCGGTAGTGAAGGTCGTTGCCGCTGCGCCCGACGGTGCAGAGCGCGGTGTTGCCAGCGGCAACGCCGGAGAGGGCGACGGATTTCTTCGGTTTCGGCAGCGTGGATGTTTCGTTCATTGCTTTCCCTTTTTTGCAAGAAGTTCAAAGACGTTCCCCCTTTGGTTGCGCCCGGCATGCACGGATATGCCGGACGCTAGCACAGAGGGTTTAGAAGAGGCCCGGCCTGGACTCGTCGAGAGCGCCGGCCGGCAAGGCGATGTTCAAGGCCGGGAGCTCGCCGGGGCCGAGGCGGGGCAGATCCTGCACCGCCTGAAGGAAGCGATTGCTCTCGCGGGTGGTGATGATGCCGTCCGTCAGCATCTTGAACTTGTTGATATAGTCCTGGCGCCCGAAGGGCTTGGCGCCCAGCGGATGCGCGTTGGCGACGGCCATCTCGTCCACCAGCTTGGAGCCGTCCTTAAAGAAGATCTCGACGCGGCCGCCGAACGCCTTCTCGGAGAGGTCCAGCGTGTGGTAGCGGCGGGTCCACTCGGGGTCTTCCACCGTCTCGATCTTGTGCCACAGGCGCACGGTGTCCGGCCGGGCGGCGCGCTTGGGCGCGTAGGAGGATTTGTAGTTCCAGAACCCGTCCTGCAGCGCCACGGCGAAGATGTACATGACCGAGTGGTCAAGCGTCTCGCGGCTGGCCTTCGGGTCCATCTTCTGCGGGTCGTTCGCGCCGGAGCCGATCACGGTATGCGTGTGGTTTGAGGTGTGGATGACGATCTTCTCGATCACCTCCAAATCCTCGATGGAGTTGCGCATGCGGAAGGCGAGGTCGATGAGCGCCTGGGCCTGATACTCCGCGGAATGTTCCTTGGTGTAGGTGTCCAGAATGGCGCGCTTGGCCTCGCCGGGCTCGGGCAGGGGCACGTGGTACACGGCACCGGGGCCATCCAGCATCCAGGCGATGACGGAGTCCTCGCCTTCGTAGATCGGGGAGGGCGAACCCTCGCCGCGCATCGCGCGGTCCACGGCCTCGACGGCCAGCTTGCCGGCATGGGCAGGGGCAAAGGCCTTCCAGGAGGAGATTTCGCCCTTGCGGGACTGGCGGGTGGTGAAGGAGACATGCACCGCCTGCTGCACCGCCTGATAGATGACCTCCTGCTTCAGCTTGAGCAGGGTGCCGATACCCGCGGCCTGGGCCGGGCAGAGATGGGCGATATGGTCGATCTTGTGCTCGTGCAGGCAGATGCCCTTCACCAGATTCACATGGATCTCATAGCCGGTGGCGATGCCGCGGATCAGGTCCTTGCCGGATTTCTCCAGCGCCTGCGCGACGGCCAGGATAGGGGGAATATTGTCGCCCGGATGGGAGTAGTCGGCGGCGAGGAAGGTGTCGTGATAGTCCAGCTCGCGCACGGCGGTGCCGTTGGCCCAGGCGGCCCATTCGGGGCTCACGGTCACGCGGGCCGGGGCGCCGAAGATCTGCGCGCCGCCGGTCTTCTTCATGTGGCCCAAGGCCGCGCCGCGGGCCGAGACGGCCGGACGGCGGTTAAGGGAGGCAACGGCCACGGCGGCGTTGTCGATGATCCGGTTGATGACCATGTTCGTGACCTCTTTGGTCACGCCCACCTTGTCGGCGGCCACGCCCGCGATCTGCCACGCCAGTTGGTCGTCGCGCTTCAGCGGCTCTTTCGAGGGGTAAACGCGGACCTCGTGAAGTTTCACGACCTGACTAGCTCCTTGGGTTGGCCTTCTCTTTGCGTTTATTGCCTGCTCAGTCCAGCGTTTGCCTTGCGGATAAGAGTAAAGGTCTTGCCGTGTTTTGTTAATTTTGCAAATGTTGGGGGGTGACTCGCAAGAAAATGTTTGCTGGTGAGCGGCTGCGCCGGGCGCGCGAAAAGGTGGGGCTGAAGCAGGCCGCCCTGGCGCAACGCCTGACCATTTCGCCCAGCTATCTTAACCAGATCGAGGGCGACCAGCGGCCGCTCACCGCTCCGCTGCTGGACCGTTTATGCGCCATTCTCAAGGTGCCGAAAACTTACTTCGAGGATAGCGAGGATGCGCGGCGCGAGGCGCAGCTGCGCGAGGATCTGGCCGATCCGCTGTTCCGCTCCATCCGTGGCGTGCAAAGCGAGGTGGGGGCATTGGTGCGCGCCGCTCCCGCCATGGCCGAGGCGTTCATGACGCTCTACCGCGCCTACACCGCGCAGGGCGAGCAAAGCGCCACCCCGGCGCCGACGCTGCCGCGTTTTCCTTACGATGAGGTGCGCGATTGGGTGCAGTCCCGTACCAATCATTTCGAGGCGCTGGACCGTGCGGCCGAAATGGTGTTCGAGGACAATCATTTCTCTACGGTTACGTTGCGCGATGACCTGCGCCGCTATCTGCGCGACACGCACGGCATAACCACCAGCACCTCGGGCGGGTTGCTTACCGCGGGGATGTTCTGGCGCCTTAGCCGCAGCGGCAAGCGGTTGTATCTGGCCGAGGATGCGGCGCCGGAGAGCGAGACCTTCTGGCTGGCGCATGTCATCGGTCAGCTGGAGAAGAAAGAGCTGATCGAGAAGGAGCTGCGCCGGGTTACGTTTACGTCCGACGAGGCGCGGGGGCTGGCGCGCATCGCGCTGGCCAATTATTTCGCGGGCGCGCTGATGCTGCCTTATCGGCGCTTCCACGAGGCCGCGCGGCTGGCGCATTACGATATCCAGCGGCTGCAACGCGCCTTCGGGGCCAGTTTCGAGCAGGTGTGCCACCGCCTGAGCACCATGCAGCGGCCGGGCTTGCCGGGGATTCCGTTCTATTTCGCGAAGACCGACATCGCCGGGAATATCCTCAAGCGTTCCAGCGCCACGCGGTTTCAGTTCGCGCAGTTCGGTGGGCCGTGCCCGCTGTGGAACGTGTACCGGGCCTTCGCGCGGCCCGGGGAGATATTGGTGCAGCTGGCCAGTACGCCGGATAATGTGACTTACCTGAACATCGCCCGCACGGTGGGGCGCAGCGGCGGGTCGTATCTGGCGCGGCCGCGCGCGGTGGCGGTGGTGCTGGGGTGCGAGATCACCTACGCGGAACAGACGGTCTATGCCGAGGGGCTGAACATGGCCTCGCCACAGGCGGTGGACCCGATCGGCCCCGGCTGCCGCGCCTGCGAGCGCACGAATTGCCGCCATCGCTCGGTGCCGCCCATGGGCACGGGGCTGGACATGGGCACCGCCGAGCGCGGCGTGGTGCCGTATCAGGTGAAGGAACGCTAAACTTACTTCCGCAGCGCCATGGTGATGGGCCCTTGCGCGCGGCCATGGGTGAACTGGTCCACCACCGGGTCGGGGCAGGTCATCAGCTCGCCGGCCGGACCGGTCCAGCTTACGCGGCCCTGGTAGAGCATCGCGGCATTGTCGCCGATGCGCTGGGCGCTGGCCATGTCGTGGGTGATCGCAATCGAGGTGCTGCCCAGGCGCTTGACGCAATCGACGATCAACTCGTCGATCACCGCGCCCATGATCGGGTCCAGCCCGGTTGTTGGCTCGTCGAAGAACATGATCGCCGGTTCGGAGGCGATCGCGCGCGCCAGGGCGACGCGCTTTTGCATCCCACCGGAAAGCTCCGACGGCGCCAGATCGGCGACCCCGGCGTCCAGACCGACCTGGGCCAGGACTTCGATCGCCTTGCCGCGGGCGGCATTGCGCTTGATCTTTTTTTCCGCCAGCAGGCCGAAGGCGATATTTTCCCACACGGTCAGGCTGTCGAACAGGGCGCCGTTCTGGAACAGCATGCCAATCTGGCCGCGCAACTCTTTCGCCCGCGACCGCGTGGCTTTCAACACGTCCTCCCCGTCAATCTCGATCACGCCGGAATCGGGCGTTACCAGGCCGAGGATGGATTTGATCAGCACGGATTTGCCGGTGCCCGAACCGCCGATCACCACCATGCCGGTGCCGGGCATGATGTCGAGGTCGATCCCGTCCAGCACGACTTTTGGCCCGAAGGCTTTTTTCAGGCCCCGGATGCGGATTTTGGGCTGGTTCATTTGACGAACAACACCTGGGTGAGGACGTAATCCATCGCCAGGATCAGGATCGAGGCGGAGACCACGGCGGAGGTTGTCGCCGCACCCACGCCCTGCGCGCCGCCTTTGGAGCGGTAGCCGTTGAAGCTGCCCATCAGCGCGATGATGAAGCCGAACACGGCGGCCTTGATCAGGCCGGAGATCACGTCCTCCGCCTTCAGATGCGAGAAGGTGCTGACCAGATAGGTACTCGAGGTGAAGCCCAGTTTTTGCGTCGAGACGAGAAACCCACCCATGACGCCGATAATGTCGGCAAGGCCGACGAGCAGCGGCAGGGCGATGATGCCCGCCAGCAGACGCGGGGCGACGAGGTATTTCATCGGGTCGGTCGAAAGGGTGGTCAGCGCGTCAATCTGGTCGGTGACGCGCATGGTGCCCAGCTCGGCGGCCATCGCCGCACCGGCGCGGCCCGAGACCATCAGCCCCGCCAGCACCGGACCCAGCTCGCGTGTCACCGAGAGGACGACAATGCTGGCGATCGCGCTCTCGGCGTTGAAGCGCGAGAAGCCGGTGTAGGATTGCAGCGCCAGGACCATGCCGGTGAACAGCGCGGTCAGCGCCACCACGGGCAGGGAGAAATAGCCGATTTCCATGAAGCTGCGCAGGATCAGGCGCGGGTAATAGGGCGGGCGGAAGATGTGCGAAAGGCCGACAAAGGCGAAAATCGCCAGCTCGCCGACCAGCCCGATCGCGCCCAGCACCGCCGCCCCGATGGACGCGACCAGATTAAGCAGAAAATTCATGCGCCGAGATACCGCCGGCGATAACGCCGCCCCAGAGAGGTCAGGATTTCATAGCCGTTGGTGCCCGCTTCCGCGCCCAGGGCGTCGGCGGCGTGGCCGGGGCCGATCAGCTCCAGCAGGTCGCCCGGCATCGCGGGTGTATCGGTCACATCGAAGGTGGTGAGGTCCATCGAGACTCGGCCTACCAGGGGGACGGGGTTGCCGTCAAAGCGGGCCGTGGCGCGGTTGGAGAGCGAACGGTGGTAGCCGTCGGCGTAGCCGACGCCGAGCGTGGCGATCCGGCTCGGACGCGCCGCCGTCCAGGAGCCGCCGTAGCCTACCGTGCCGCCGGGCGGGACTTCGTGGATTTGCAGGATCGGGGCGGTCAGGCGGACCGCGCGGCGCATCGGGTTTTCGCGCCCAGGCGTCGGGTTCAGGCCGTAGAGCGCGGCGCCGGGGCGGGCGAGGTCCGAGCGGAAGGCGGGGCCGAGGAATAGGCCGGAGGAGTTGGCAAAACTGGTTTTTGCGCCGGGAAACTGCCGGGCCGCGGCGAAGAACGCCGCCGCCTGGCGGGGGTTCAGGGCACTCTCGGGCGTGTCCGCGCTGACCAGATGGGTCATTACATAGTCCACGCGCAGGCCCGCGAGCAGCGCCGCGTCCTCGCGCAAGGCCGCCAGCTCGGGCGCGGAAAGCCCGAGCCGGGCCATGCCGGTGTCGATATGCACAATGGCGGGCAATACGCGCGCGCGCCGCGCCGCCTCCGCGCGCCAGAGGGCGATTTCGCGCAGGGAACCCAGCACGGGGGTGATATTTTGCTCCGAAAACGCCGCTGCCTCGCCGGGTTCGATCCCGTTCAGCACCGCCAGCAGGACGCCGGGCAGCAACGGGCGCACGGCCAGCGCCTCATGCAGATGGGCGGTGAAAAAATGCTCGCACCCGGCGGCGAGGAGTTTGGGCGCGACCTGGGCGGCACCCAGACCGTAGGCGTCCGCCTTGATCACCCCGGCCGTTGGCGCGCTGTGCCGCGCCGCCAGTGCGCGCCAGTTTTCGACGATGGCCTCAAGGTCGATTTCCAGCACGGCGCTCAAAACTTCAGCTCAGTCATGCTTCGGCTCAGTCATGCACGGTGTCGAGATCGGCGAAGCGGGTGAATTCGCCCTCGAAGAACAGGTCGATCTTGCCGGTCGGGCCGTGGCGCTGCTTGGCCAGGATCAGCTCGGCTTTCTGATAGACGGTCTGCATGTCCGCCTTCCACTTTTCCATCGCCTCGTGATACTTGTCCTCACGCTCGAAGGCGACGATTTTCGGCTCTTTCTGCTGCAGATAATATTCGTCGCGGTAGATGAACATCACCATGTCCGCATCCTGCTCGATCGAGCCGGATTCACGCAAATCGGAGAGCTGGGGGCGTTTGTCGTCGCGGCTTTCCACCGAGCGCGAGAGCTGGGAGAGCGCGATCACCGGGACGGCCAGCTCCTTGGCGATCGCTTTCAGCCCCTGGGTGATCTGGCTGATTTCCAGGACGCGGCTCTCGGGCCTTGTGCCGGCGGCGGGGCGCATCAGTTGCAGGTAATCGACGATCACCAGGCCGAGGCCGTTGGTGCGTTGCAGGCGGCGGCAGCGCGTGCGCAGGGCGGAGAGGGTGATCGCGGGGGTGTCGTCGATGATCAGCGGGATGTCGGCGATTTCGCGGCTCACTTTCACGAAATTATCAAAATCGCGTGAGCTGATCTCGCCGCGCCGGATCTTGTCGGCGGAGACCCGCGCCTCCTCGGCGAGCAGACGGGTGGCGAGCTGGTCGGCGCTCATTTCCAGCGAGAAGATGGCGACGCATTGTTTGGCCAGGGCGTTCGGGTTGTCGATCCGGGCGTTGGCCAGCAGCGCCTTGCCCGCGCCAAAAGCGATTTTCGTCACCAGCGCGGTTTTGCCCATGCCGGGGCGGCCCGCGAGGATGATCAGATCCGAGGGATGCAGCCCGCCGGTGCGCTTGTTCAGGTCGCGCAGGCCGGTGTCCAGGCCGGAGACGGAGCCCTGATTCTGGAACGCCTTCGAGGCGATGTCGATCGCCTCGGTCAGCGCCTGGCGGAAGGTCAGGCCCTTGCCTTCGGAGCCGCCCGCCGTCGCCAGGTTGAAGAGGGTCTGTTCCGCCGCCTCGATCTGCGAGGCGCCGTCCAGCTCCGGCTCGGCGCCAAAGGCGCGGTTCACCACCGTCTCGCCGATGTCGATCAACTGGCGGCGCAGCCAGGCGTCGCGGACCACGCGCCCGTAATCCCCGGCGTTGATGATGCCGACCATCGCCGAGAGCAACTGCGCGAGATAGGCGGTGCCGCCGACCTCCTCCAGCACGCCGGTATGTTCGAACTCGCCGCGCAGGGTCACTGGATCGGCAATCTGCCCGGCCTCGCAGCGGCGGCGAATCGCCTCAAAGATCCGGCCATGCACCGGGTTGGCGAAATGTTCGGCGGTGAGAAATTCGGAAACCCGCTCGTAAGCCTTGTTGTTGGCCAGAAGCGCGCCGAGCAGCGCCTGCTCGGCCTGCACGTTGCTGGGCGGCAGGCGTTGGGAAAGACCGAGAAGTGGCGTATCAACGGAGTTCATACGCCCCTCTCCTAAAGCAAAGCTTGAGCTACGTCATTGCATGGCCCTGTGGAGAACGAGTGTATAACGCGCAGGGCAGGGTTTTCCTGGGAGATGACCAACCATGAATGGTGCCGAAAGTCTGGTACACACGCTGCTGCAAGCGGGAATCGACACGGTTTTCGCCAATCCCGGCACCAGCGAGATGCATTTCGTCGCGGCGCTGGACCGTATTCCCGGTATGCGCTGCGTGCTCTGCCTGGATGAGACCGTCGTGACCGGGGCGGCGGACGCCTATTACCGGATGACCGGCAAACCCGCCGCGACGCTGCTGCATTGCGGGCCGGGCCTGGCCAACGGCGTTGCCAATCTGCACAATGCGCGGCGGGCGCGCTCGGGCGTCGTCAATATTGTCGGCGATCAGGCGACGTATCATCGCCCGCTCGACGCGCCGCTGACCTCTAATGTCGAGGGCATCGCGCGCCCGGTCAGCGCGTTTGTCCGGCGCACCGAGTCGGCCGCGAGCGTCGGCGCGGATGTCGCCGCCACGGTTGCCGCGGCGCGGCGGTTTCCCGGACAGATCGCGACGCTGATCCTCCCCGCCGATACCGCCTGGGAGGAAGGCGGCGTCATCGCCCAGACAAGCGCGCCGGTAGCGCCCGAGACCGCCGCGCAAACCACCATCGAGGCCGCCGCCGCGCTGTTGCGCAACGGCAGGCCGACCCTGCTCCTGCTCGGCGGCGCGGCGCTGGGGGAGGTGCCGATGCGCGCCGCCTGGAGCATCGCCCGGCATTGCGGGGCCAAGCTGCGCCTCGAGCGTTCGCCCGCCCGGCTGGCGCGGGGCCGGGGGCGGGTTCAGGCCGAGCGTATCCCCTATCCGATCGACCAGGGTTTTGCCGTCTTCGCCGGGACCGAGCAGGTCATCCTGATCAACGCCACGCCGCCGGTCTCTTTCTTCGCCTATCCCGGCAAGCGCGGCGTGCTTACCCCGGAAGGCTGCGAGATTTTTGTCCTCAGCACCCCGGAACAGGACGCGACGGCCGCACTGGCGGCGCTGGCGCAGCGCCTGGGCGCGCCCGACCTGCCCCCGGCAGATCCCGGCCCGCGCCCCGACGCGCCGCAGGGCGCCATCACGCCCGAGGGGGTTGCGCAATCCCTCGCCGCGCTGATGCCCGAGCAGGCCATTATCATCGACGAGGCCATTTCCTATGGCCGGGGCTTCTTTCCCGGCACCCATGCCGCGCCGCCGCATGACTGGTTGATGCTGGTCGGCGGCGCGATCGGCGAGGGCATCCCGCTCGCCGTGGGGGCGGCCATCGGCGCACCGGGGCGCAGGGTCATCGCGCTCCAGGGCGACGGCTCGGCCATGTACAGCCTCGCGGGCCTGTGGACCCAGGCGCGCGAGCGGCTCGATGTCACCACCATCATCCTCGCCAACCGGAAATACGCGATCCTGGTCGGCGAACTCGCCGGGGTCGGGGCCAATCCAGGGCGCACCGCGCTCGATATGATGGACCTCTCCAACCCCGTGCTGGATTGGTGCCAGCTCGCCGGGGGCATGGGCGTGCCCGCCGCGCGGGCGGCCTCGCTCGATGCGCTCAACGTCGCGCTGGCGGCGAGCGTGGCGCGACCCGGCCCGTTTTTAATCGAACTCCTGGTGTAGTATGAAAAGAAAGTTTCGCTTCGACCCTGATCGCGTTTTCCACCCGGCCTCGGTGAGCCTGAGCGGCAGCACCACGGCGCTGGGCCAGCACGTCCTGGCCAATCTGCGGGCGGCGAATTTTACCGGGACCATCGCCACCGAAGCCGACGAGATGCAAAACGCCGATCTCGCCATCGTCGCCGATGATACCGGCGATATTCCCGCCGCCCTGGCGCGACATGCCGAGCAGGGCGCGCGCGGGGGGTTTGTCCTCTCGGACACGCCTGGGCTGGCGACGCTGGCGAAAGCCGCCCGAATCCGCGTCCTCGGACCACATTCCTTCGGCTGCGTCCTGCCTGGAATTGGCCTCAACGCTTCTTCCTTCAACAGCATCCCGGCGCGCGGGCGCGTCGCTTTGGTCGGCCAGTCCGCCTCCATCGCGCGCACGGTGATCGACTGGGCGGTGCCGAACGGCGTCGGCTTCAGCCACCTCATCGGCATCGGCGGCAACACCGATATCGGCTTTGGCCTGGTGCTGGACCATCTCTCGCGCGACCCCGGCACCGCCTCGATCATGGTCGAGATCGACCGGCTGCGCGATCCCAAAATCTTCCTCTCGGCGGCGCGCGCGGCGGCAAGGCTGCGCCCGGTTGTCGCCGTCGCCCCCGGCGCGCGGCTGCGCGACGCGCTGGGCGGCTCCTACGCCGCGCTCGAAGCCGCTTTCTCGCGCGCGGGCGTGTTGCTCACCGGCTCGATCAGCGAGTTTCTCGCGGCGGCGGAGACCCTTGCACGGGTCAAGCCAGCGCGCGGCGAGAGCCTCACTATCATCACCAACTCGGTGGCGATCGGACGACTGGCCGGAGATTATGCGCTGAGCCTGGGCCTCAAACTCACCGAGCTCTCGCCAGAGACGGCGCAGGTGCTCTCGCTCAGCCTGGGGCTGACGCCGCCGCCGGGGCCGATTTTTGCGGGAAGGGAGCCAACCCGCCTGGCCGATGCCGCCGCACTGCTCTCCACCGCGCCGGAAGTCGGCGGGATACTGGTCATCCACGCGCCCACCGGACGCGACGACGATACCGCCATCGAGGCGCTGATCGCCTGCGCGAAAACCGTCAAAGTGCCGCTGCTGATCGCCGCGATGGGCGAGGCGCACGGGCTGGAACACCGATACCGGCTCAGCCAGGCGCGGCTCGCCTGTTTCGACACGCCCGAGAGCGCCATCGGCGGCTTCCGGCACCTGCTGCAAAACCGCCGCAACCGCGCCGCCGCGCGCGAACTGCCGGACGCCGAAGTGCTTCGCATCGCGCCCGACGCCGCCAGCGTGGCCGCGCGCATCGCCGCCGCGCGCGCCGCGGGACACGAGACGCTGGTGCAGGACGACGCGCTCGCCATCGTCGCCGATTACCAGGTTCCGGTCATTGGCAGCCGCCACGCAACAACACCGGAGGAGGCCGCCCGGGCTGCCGAGGCGCTGGGCTTCCCCGCCGTGGTTAAACTCTATCACCCGGACATGCCGGCCAACCGGCTGGAAGGCTCCGTCGCGCTTGACCTGCCCGACCGCAACGCGGTGTATGAAGCGGCGCATATCATCCAGGCGCGCCTCGCCCAGCACAACATGCCCTTCAGCGGCGCCGGGTTTGTCGTCCAGCAGCAGGCACCGCGCGGCACGCAGCTGCGTATCCGGGTTAGCGACCATCCCATGCTCGGGCCGATCATCGGCTTCGGCGCGGGCGGCGGCGACCGGGAGGATACCTCCGGCCTTGCCGCCGATCTGCCGCCCCTCAACCTCACCCTCGCCCATGCGCTGATCCACCGCGCCGCCATCGCCCCGGCGCTGGCCGCGCATCGCGGTCAGGCCGCCGCCAATATGCACGCCATCGCCGCGACGCTGGTGCGCATCAGCCAGCTCATCATCGACACGCCGGACATCCGGGTTCTCGACCTCGACCCGATTTTTGCCGGGCCGGAGGGCGTGGTCGCGGCGAGCGCGCGCATCCTGCTCCGCCCGCCGGGGGAAAAACGTCCGCCCCTGGTCATCTCGCCCTATCCGAACGAGCTGACCACGCGCTTTGCGATCAAGGACCAGTTCTACGTTCTGCGCCCGATCCGCCCCGAGGACGCCGACGCCCACGCCGCCATGTTGAGCCGCTTTACCTCCGAGGATATGCGCTACCGCTTCTTCTCGGCCATCCGCAGTATGCCGACCGAGCAGATCACCCGGCTCACCGATGTGGACTACGCCCGGGAAATGGCGGTGATCGCGGTGCGCGAGGCGACCGGCGAGACCGTCGGCGTTGCCCGGCTGGTGCGCAACGACACCGATGGCGCCAGCGCGGAATTCGCCGTCGCGGTGGAGCCCTCCGCCAAGGGACTCGGCCTGGCGACGGCGCTGATGAGAGCCATCATCTCGTGGGGCAAGAGCCAGGGCGTCCAGGAGATCTCCGGGCAGATCCTGGCCGATAACGCGCCGATGCTCGCCTTCATCAAGCGGCTCGGCTTTGTCATCGAGCGCATCCCCGGCGAGAACGACGTGCTGGAAGCCAAGCTGATTCCTTGAGGATGTCGGACAAAGCCCTTGTGTGGAGGGCGGGGGTGTGCCAAACGCTCGCCTTCCCCTGCTGGGTGCGTGGCATCGCGCCCGGCTAATGCTCGTCCCAATGTTGGGTGGTCCAGACCCGGACCGGAGCTGAAACCGAACCGAAGGGAGCAAAAATGCCGTTATATGAAACCGTGGTTATTGCACGGAGCGAAATTACCCAGGCGCAGGCTGAAGCCGTCGCCGATGCGATGACTGTCCAGCTCGAAGCCGATGGCGCTGCTGTCAAGAAGCGCGAATATTGGGGTCTGCGTGGCCTGGCTTACCGGATCAAGAAGAACCGCAAGGGCCACTACATGCTGCTCGGGATCGACGCACCTTCCCCCGCCGTGGTCGAGATGGAACGCCAGCTCACCCTCAACGAGGACGTGCTGCGCTTCATGACCGTGCGGATCGAGGAAATCTCCGAGGAGCCCTCGGTGATCCTGTCGCGCAAGGGCGATGAGCGCGAGCGTGGCTTCCGTGGGCCCAAGCCTGCTGGCCGTTTCGAGACCGGGCGCAAGCGCGGCGCGGACGACCGCGAAGAATTCCGTGCGCGCGACGAGTTCCGCGCCGACCGTGACGATTACGGCATTGAGGAGGAAATCTAATGTCTGAAGATCTTGATTCCGCCCAAGGCGCAGCACGCCGTCCCGGCGTAGGCGCCCGCCGCCCGTTCTTCCGCCGGAAGAAATCCTGCCCCTTCTCTGGCGTTGGCGCGCCGGTGATCGACTATAAGGACGTGCGTCTGCTGTCGCGCTTCCTCTCCGAGCGGGGCAAGATCGTGCCTTCGCGCATCACGGCGGTGTCCGGCAAGAAGCAGCGCGAACTGGCGAAAGCCATCAAGCGTGCCCGCTTCCTGGCGTTGCTCCCCTACGTGCTGACCTAAGGAGCAGAGAACATGGCAAATATCGAACTGATTCTGCTCCAGCGCGTCGAGAAACTCGGCCAGATGGGCGAAATCGTCAAAGTGAAGCCCGGCTATGCGCGCAACTATCTGCTGCCGCAGTCCAAGGCCGTGCGTGCGACCAAGGCCAACCGCGAGCGCTTCGAGCGCGAGCGCGCGCAGTTGGAAGCACAGAACATCAAGCGTCGTGACGAGGCCGAGCGTGTGGCCGAGCGCGTCCAGGGCCTCAGCATCATCCTGATCCGTCAGGCCTCCGATGCCGGCGCGCTGTACGGCTCCGTCTCCAGCCGCGACATCTCGGACGCCTGCACCGCCGCCGGTCTGGGCATCGAGCGTGACCAGGTTCTGCTGGTGCATCCCATCAAGTCCCTGGGCGTCAGCTCGGTTCGCGTGGCGCTGCATCCCGAGGTTATCATCGCGGTCAAGGTGAACGTCGCCCGTAGCCCCGAGGAAGCCGAGAAGCAGGCGCGCGGCGAGGCGATCGCCGCCGAGCCGGACGAGAAGCCCGAACTCGGGCCGCTCTACGGCGAGGAAGAGACCGCCGAAGAGGCGTAATCTCCCGCACCGAACGACGAACCATCAAACGGCCTCCGCAAATATCGCGGGGGCCGTTTTCTTTTGCGCATCTTTTTTTCCCGCGACACAATCCCTAGCTATTCGTAAACAGATTGTGGGGCAGATGATGCGGCTCTTCAAAAGTTTATTGGATCGCGGTCTGGCTGGTCTGCTGCGGCGGGGCAGCTTTCGGGTTGTCTGGCCCGACGGCACCCAGACCCGCTACGGCGACGGGCAGGGCTACAGCGCCGCGATCACGATCGGCGATGCCGCAACCGTGCGGCGGCTGGCGCTCAACCCGGGTCTGGCCTTTGGCGAGGCCTATATGGCGGGCGGCGTCACCGCCCTGGAAGGGACGATCCACGACGCGCTGGCCGTGCTGATGGATAACCTCAACCACCAGAACATGCCCGCATTGGCGTTGAACGCGGGAGTCGCGCGGCTGCTGCGCCGGATTTTTCAGGCCAACGACGCGGTGCGCGCGCGCCGCAACGTCGCGCATCACTACGACCTCAACGGGCGGCTCTACGCCCTCTTTCTCGACCGCGACCGGCAGTATTCCTGCGCCTATTTCCAGCACGGCGACGAGACGCTGGAAGAAGCCCAGGCCGCGAAGAAGCGCCATATCGCCGCCAAGCTCAAGCTCGACCGGCCGGGGCTCGAAGTGCTCGACATCGGCAGCGGTTGGGGCGGCACGGCGTTGACCCTGGCGCGCGATTACGGCGCGCGCGTTACCGGCATCACGCTTTCGGAAGAACAACTGGCCGAATCGCGCGCCCGCGCGCAGGATGCCGGGCTGGCGGATCGGGTCAAATTCGAGCTGATGGACTACCGCGCGATGGACCGGCCCTTCGACCGGATTGTCTCGGTGGGCATGTTCGAGCATGTCGGCCTGCCCAATTATCCGGCCTATTTCGCCACGCTCAAACGCTGCCTGAAGCCCGACGGCGTGGCGCTGCTACATTCGATCGGGCGCTTCTCCGGGCCGGACGCAACCAACCCCTGGATCACCAAATATATTTTTCCCGGCGGCTATTCGCCCGCCCTCTCCGAGGTTCTCGCCCCGCTGGAACGCTCAGGGCTGCTCATCGCCGATGTCGAGATCCTGCGGCTGCACTACGCCAAGACGATCAGCCATTGGCGCAGACGTTTCGCCGCCAACTGGGACGCCATCGCGGCACTGTATGACGAGCGTTTCTGCCGGATGTTCGAATTCTACCTTTCCGCCTCGGAGCTGGCCTTCCGGGTCTCGGATCACATGAACTTCCAGCTCCAGATCGTGCGCGACCGCCACGCGCTGCCGCTGACGCGCGACTATATGACAGAGGAGGGCGTTCAGGGCCGCTTCGCCACCGCCTCGCGTTAGCTGCCGCTCGACAGCCACCCGCTTTGCGCTAAATTCGCTCTATGAAACTCCCCTGGGCGAAAACCAAGATTCCTGTTCTGCTCCTGCGCGGCATCATCGCCTCTAAGCCAGGCGCTCTGAACCTCGAAGCCGTCACCCCGCCGATCGAGCGCGGCTTTGCCCTGGCCAAGCGGCACAAAAAGCTCTTCCTGGCGATCGAGAGCCCCGGCGGCTCGGCGGTGCAATCCGACCTTATCGGGCAACTTTTGCGCCGCCGCGCCCAGGAAACCGGCGTCGAGCTGACTGCCGTTATCGGCGATGTCGGCGCTTCGGGCGGGTACTGGCTCGCCTGCGCCGCCGATAAAATCTACGCCAACCGGCTCTCGATCGTCGGCTCCATCGGCGTCATCACCGGCGGTTTCGGGCTGGATAAGCTCATCGCCAGATACGGCATCGACCGGCGGCTGTTCACCGCAGGCGAGAACAAGGCGCGGCTGGAGATGTTCTCGCCGCTGCGCCCGCAGGACGAGGTCTTTGTCCACGATATGCTGGACGAGGCGCATGAGATGTTCAAATCCTGGGTGCGCGAGCGCCGGGGCGCGCGGCTGACGCCCGAGGAGGACAAGGTTTTCGACGGCGGTTTCTGCTCGGGCGAACGCGCCCTCAAGCTCGGGCTGATCGACGGGCTGGGCGATGTCGATATGTTGGTCAAGCAACTGGGCGGCAAGGACGCAAAGCCTGTCTGGCTGCGGCCCAAGCCGCCGCGCGGGATTATGCGCTTCCTCACGCGCAGCGCGGTCGAATCCGCCCTCGATATTGCCGAGGAGCGCCTTGCCGCGCCGACGCTGCGATGAGCCTGACCGCGCGGCGCGCAACGCCCGAGGATGGCGGCCTGCTGCTGGATATGTCGCGGGCGTTCCACCTCGAAGACGGCTCGCCGCTGGATGCGGCGGCGCAAGCCACGCTTGGCGATGTCGCCGCCGGGGTGGCGCTGGCGCCCGCCTATCTGCTGCTGGAGAACGAGGACGTGGTCGGGTTCTTCATCCTCACGCTGGGCTACAGCGTCGAGAATGGCGGCACGGACGGGTTTATCGACGATATCTACCTGATCCCGCAAGTGCGCGGCCGGGGGTTGGGCAAGCGGGCCGTCGCCCTGGCGCTGGAGGAGGCGCGCAAATGCGGCATCCGGGTCTTATTGCTGGAGGTCGAGGCGCAGAACGCGCGCGCCTATAACCTCTATCTCGACGCCGGGTTCACCGACACCAAACGCCGCCTGCTGCGGCTGGTTCTGGCGCCGGAGGACGATCCGGCCTGAGGCGAAATCAGCGCCAGACCGTCAGCGCGCCGATCAGCAGCAGCACGGCCACGATCAGCACCACGTTGACCGACAGAAATTTGGTGAAATAGTTCCAGCCTTTCTGCGAGGTCGTGTCGAAGAAATCCGTCGGTGGTGTGGGCGTGTCTTTATGTGTCTCGGTCGCCATGTCTTTTTTCTCTCCCGGAGAAATGATGTTGGGCTGAGATTTAGGGTTTCGCACCGCCCTCTGGCAAGGAGATTCTCGCACTCAGCGCCGCCAGCGCCTCAGGATAGATGCGGTGTTCCTGTTCCAGCACACGCGCCGCCAGCGTCTCCTCGGTATCGCCCGGAAGGATGGGCACCTCGGCCTGCGCCAGAATCGGCCCATCATCCATGATTTCCGTGACCAGATGCACAGTGCAACCATGTTTACGCTCCCCCGCCGCGAGGGCGCGGGCATGGGTGTCCAGCCCAGGGTATTTGGGCAGCAGGCTGGGGTGGATATTCAGCATCCGGCCCGTCCAGCGCCGCACAAGATAGGGCGTCAGCAGGCGCATATAGCCCGCCAGGCAGACGATCTCGATTTTTTCGGCCACCAGCACGGCGTCGATCGCGCGCTCATGGGCCTCGCGGTCCTTGCCGAAGGGTTTCGCCGGAACCGCCAGCGCCTTCACCCCCAGTTTGCGCGCAAGCTCCAGCGCCGGGACGTCGGCCTTGTTCGAGACCACCAGCACGATTTCAGCCGGGTAGTCCGCACTCTGCGACGCCCGGATCAGCGCCTCCATGTTGGAGCCGCGCCCGGAGCAGAAAACCGCGACGCGCGGCTTCACGCAAACAGCCTCTCGACACCCTCGACCACCACGCCCTCGGCGGCGGTGACCTCGCCCAGCACGAACGGCGACTCGCCCGCCGCACGCAGCACATCCATCGCGGCGTCGGCGTCGGCAACAATCAGCGTCATCCCGACGCCGCAGTTGAATACGCGCAGCATCTCCTCCGCCGCCACGCCCGCCGTCTGCGCCAGCCAGGGGAATACCGCGGGCATCGGCCACGGGCCCTGCAACCGCGCGCCGTGCCCCTCGGGCAGCGCGCGCGGCAGATTGCCCGGCAGGCCGCCACCGGTGATATGCGCCGCCCCCTTGAGCAGCCCGGCCTTATGCAGCGCCAGCATCGGCTGCACGTAGATCCGTGTCGGCGCCATCAGCGCCTCGGCCAGCGTCTTGCCCGGCGCAAAGGGGGCGGGCGATTCCCAGCCCAGCCCGGCGTCGGCGATAATCCGGCGCACCAGGGAGAAGCCGTTGGAGTGGACGCCCGAAGAGGGCAAAGCGAGGATCGTATCCCCGGCCTGGACCCCAGCGGGCAACAGCGCGCCGCGCTCAGCGGCCCCCACCGAGAACCCGGCGAGGTCGTAATCGCCCTTGGCGTACATGCCCGGCATTTCCGCCGTCTCGCCGCCAACCAGGGCGCAGCCGGAAATCTTGCAGCCCTGCGCGATCCCGGCAATCACCCGGCTGGCCGCCGCGACATCGAGCGCGCCGGTGGCAAAGTAATCGAGAAAGAACAGCGGTGCTGCGCCCTGCACGACGAGGTCGTTGACGCACATCGCCACCAGGTCGATGCCGACGAAATCGTGAATCCCGGTCTCGATGGCGATTTTCAGCTTGGTGCCGACGCCGTCCGTCGTCGAAACCAGGATCGGGTCCACGAACCCCGCCGCCTTCAGGTCGAAGAGCGCGCCGAAGCCGCCCAGACCGCCCAGCACCCCGGCGCGGGTCGTCGCCTTCGCCAATGGCTTGATCGCCTCGACCAGCGCATCGCCGGCCTCAATATCCACCCCGGCATCCCGGTACGTCACGCTGGTCATGTCAGCCTCCGATGCGCTAAGCCTGTCTCATGGCTTCGCGATTTCACGCCGTTAAATTTCTGCCGCTTTTCAACACAGGCCATAGCTGGGCGCAATCGCTGGAACGCGCGCCATGAGCGATGTGCCGCCCATTCTCGCCCGCGCGCGTAAGGTGCAATGGCAGCGTTTGGCCCTTACCGCCGCAATTCTCCTCGGATTATGGGAGTTTTTCCGGCTGTTTTCGGGGATTCTCACGCCTTTCGTGGTGGCGGCGGGGCTTGCTTATTTTCTTGATCCCGCCGTCAGCCGGTTGGAGAAAATTGGCCTGCGCCGTTCCGCCGGGGCGTTTGTCCTGCTCGCGGTGTTCGTGCTGTTCGTCACCCTGTTCGTGTTGCTGCTCTACCCCGTCATCGCCAGCCAGGCCGCGGTCCTCATCACCAACCTGCCCTCTTATATCCATACCGCGCAGAGCGATTTCGGCCATCTGGTGGCGGACCTGCAACGGCGGCTCGGCCCCGGCGCGATGAGCCAGAAACTGCGCGACCTTGCCGCCAATCAGGCAGGAACCATCGTCTCCTTCGCCGGGTCCGCCGCCAGTAACATCATCGGGCGCGGCTTTGCCGTGGTGAATATCCTCACCCTGCTCATCATCACGCCGATTGTGACCTTCTATCTCCTGCGCGACTGGCCGGCCATCATCCGCCATGTCGATAACTGGCTGCCGCGCCCCTATGAGGGCGTGATCCGCGCCCAGGCGCTGGAAGTCAACCTCATCCTTGCCGCCTGGATTCGCGGTCAGGCGATCTGCTGTCTGGTGCTTGCCGTGGTTTATGCCGTCGGCCTGACGGTGATCGGGCTCGATCTCGGGCTGATCGTCGGCCTTGCGGCGGGCGTGCTCTCGTTTATCCCCTATGTCGGCACGCTGACCGGCGCGGTCACCGCCATCCTGCTCACCCTCAATCAGAATCCGGGCTGGCACGGCGTGCTGCTGGTGCTGGCCGTGTTCGGCTTCGGCCAGGCGCTGAACGACTACATCATCCAGCCGCGCTTCCTCGGCGACCGCGTCGGCCTGCCTGCGGTCTGGGTGATTTTCTCCCTGTTCGCGGGCGGCGCGGCGTTTGGCTTCCTCGGCATCATGCTGGCCGTCCCGGTTACCGCCACGCTCGGCGTGCTCGCCCGCTTCTGGCTGCGGCGCTATCTGCAAAGCCCGCTCTATCTCGACGCCCCGCCCCAGCCATGAAGCAGCTCGCCCTCCCTTTCGCGGACGAGACCTACTACGCCGCCGAGGATTTCTGCGCCGCACCCTCCAATGCCCTGGCGCGGGACTGGCTCGCCCGGCCCGATTCCTGGAGCAACGGACGGCTCGTCCTCTGGGGCGAACCCGGCTGCGGCAAGACCCATCTGCTGCATATCTGGGCTAAAGCCCATAACGCCACCCTGCTCGGCGGCCCGGAACTGCGCGGGCTAATCCGGCCGCGCGGCCCGGTCGCGGTGGACGACGCCGATATCCTGCCCGAACCGACCGCGCTGCTGCACTTGCTCAATGCCGCCGCCGAGTCGGGCTATCCTGTGCTGATGGCCTCGCGCCTGCCCCCGGCGCGCCAGTCGATCAAGCTCGCCGACCTTGCCTCGCGCCTGCGCGCTTCCGAGAGCGCCGAGATCCGCGCGCCGGAGGACGAACTCCTCGCCCAGCTTCTCGCCCGCCTCGCCGCCGAGCGTCAGCTCATGCTGGGTCTGCCGGTGCGCAACTTCCTGCTCACCTATCTGCCGCGCACCGCCGCCGCCCTGCGCGAAGCCGTGGCGCGGCTGGACCGCATCACCCTCGACCGGGGCACCCGAATCACCCGCCAGCTTGCCGCGGAAATCATGCAGGATATGCTCGACCTCTGAGTTAAGATTAAAAAGAACTGTTACAGAGTCGTCATCCCAGGCATAAATCAGTCTGATATAGAGAGAGACCATGGATCAAACAGCCGCAGCGCCCGTCCCTCAGATCAGCCTCGACGACCCCGCCCGTTTCATCAACCGGGAGCTCTCCTGGCTCGACTTCAACTTCCGCGTCGTCTCCGAGGCCGAGAACCCCCGCCACCCGCTGCTTGAGCGCCTGCGCTTCATCTCCATCAGCGCCTCCAACCTCGACGAATTCTACTCCGTGCGCGTCGCCGGGCTGATCGGCCAGGCCCGCGCCGGAGTCCTGGAACGCTCCGCCGATGGCGCCACCCCGGCCCAGCAGCTCCACGCCATCAACATCCACGCCCGCGAATTGCTGATCGCCCAGCAGAACGCCTTCGCCCATGTCCGCACGCTGCTCGCGGCGGCGGGTATCATCATCTGCTCCGCCGCCCAGCTCAATAGCGACGACGCGCATTTCCTCGACAGCTACTTCATGGAGCGCGTTTTTCCCGTCCTCACCCCGCTCGCGGTGGACCCGGCGCATCCCTTCCCCTTTATCCCGAATATGGGCCTCGTCATGGCGCTGAAGCTCACGCGCGACGATGACCGGGGGCAGATGTCGGCGCTGATCCCGATGCCGAGCCAGGTCGAGCGCTTCGTCCGCCTGCCCGACGCCGAAGGGCCGATCCGCTTCATCATGCTCGAAGAACTGGTCGGCATGTTCATGCAGCGGCTCTTTCCCGGCTTTAAGGTGCAAAGCTCCGGCCTGTTCCGCCTGATCCGCGATACCGACGTCGAGTTCGAGGAAGAAGCCGAAGACCTCGTGCGCTCGTATGAGAGCGCGCTCAAACGCCGCCGCCGGGGTGTTGCCATCCAGCTCACCTTGCAGGCGGACATGCCCGACGACCTGCGCGAGCTGGTGATCGACGCCGTCGAGGCGCCCACCGACGAGGTTTATACCGAGACCGGGATCATGGGCCTGGTCGATGTCAAGCAGATGATCGTGGACGACCGCCCCGATCTGCTTTTCCCGCCCTATACCGCCCGCTTTCCCGAACGCATCCGCGATTTCGGCGGCGACTGCTTCGCCGCCATCCGCGCCAAGGATATTCTGGTCCACCACCCGTTCGAGAGCTTCGACGTGGTCGTGCAGTTCCTCCGTCAGGCCGCCGCCGACCCTGCCGTGGTCGCGGTCAAGCAGACTTTGTACCGGACCAGCCGGGACTCGCCCATCGTCAAGGCGCTGATCGAAGCCGCCGAGGCCGGGAAATCCGTCACCGCGATGGTGGAACTGCGCGCGCGTTTCGACGAAGAGGCCAATATCCACCTCTCGCGCACGCTGGAAGCCGCGGGGGTGCAGGTTGTTTTCGGCTTCGTCGGCCTCAAAACCCACGCGAAGATGTCCTATGTCGTCCGGCGCGAGGGCGGGACCTTGCGCGCCTATGCGCATTTCGGCACCGGCAATTACCATCCGATCACGGCGCGCATCTACACCGACCTCTCCTTCTTCACCTGCGACCCGGCGCTGACCCGCGACGCCGCCCGGCTGTTCAACTACATGACCGGCTATGCCCGCCCGGAGACGATGGAACAGCTTGCCTTCTCGCCACTCACCACGCGCAAGACCATCGACACGCTGATCGACGCTGAAATCGCCCATGCCAAGACGGGCAAGCCGTCTGGCATCTGGCTGAAGATGAACTCGCTCGTCGATGACCGGCTGATCGACCATCTCTACGAGGCTTCCCGCGCGGGCGTGCCCATCAACATCGTCGTGCGCGGGATCTGCTGCCTGCGCCCTGGCGTGCCCGGCCTGTCCGAGACGATCAAGGTCAAATCCATCGTCGGGCGCTTCCTCGAACATGGCCGCATCTGCGCCTTTGCCAACGGCCACGCCATGCCCGCGCGCGAGAACAAGGTGTTCATCTCCAGCGCCGACTGGATGGCCCGCAACATGGAAGGCCGGGTCGAAACCTTCGTGCCGATCCATAACCCGACCGTCCACGCGCAGGTGCTCGACCAGATCATGGTCGTCAACCTGCGCGACGACGCCCAGTCCTCCGAACTCCACGCCGACGGCAACTGGGTCCGCGTCACCCCCGGCGATCCGCCTGCCTCCGCGCATGAATATTTCATGACCAACCCCTCCCTCTCCGGCCGCGGCTCCGCGCTGCACGCCGACCGGCCAAGGCCGAAATATAAGCGCCGGGTGGATTAGGCGCCGCCTTGTCCTGGGCGCAGGCAAGAGGCATGCTACCTGGGGTAGAACACCCTGCCGTGAAAGGCCGCCATGTCTGTTGCCCCCAACCGCCGCGCGCTCCTGCAAGGGGCGGCGGCTTTGCTGCTCGCCCCTGCTGCCCAGGCCGCCACCGGGCCGGTGATCAAGCTCCGCCTGCTGGAAACCTCGGACCTGCACACGTTCGACGAGGATTATGACTATTTCCGCGACCAGTCGGACGAGACCGTCGGGCTGACCAAGGTCGCCACGCTGATCCGCGCCGCGCGGGCGCAAGCGCCCAACAGTATGCTGTTCGACAATGGCGACACCATCCAGGGCAACCCGCTCGCCGATTACGTCGCCCAGCCGGGCAATTTTCCCGCCGACGGCGTTCACCCCACGATCCGCGCCATGAACACGCTCGGCTATGACGCCGCGACGCTGGGCAACCACGAGTTCAATTACGGCCTGCCCTTTCTGATCACCGCGCTTCAGGGCGCCAAATTCCCCCTCTGCTCGGCCAATCTGCTGCACGCCGACGGCACGCCGTTTTTGCCGCCCACGCTGATCCTGGAGCGCAGTTTCACCGCCGAGGACGGCAGCCAGCATGATTTGAAAATCGGCGTGATCGGCTTCCTCCCGCCGCAGATCACCGACTGGGACCAGGGCCACCTGCACAACCGCGTGCAAACCATCGACATCGTGGATGCCGCCCTGCACCACGTCCCCGCCTTGCGCGCCCAGGTCGATCTCCTCGTCGCGCTCAGCCATTCCGGCATTTCCACCGCCCCGCGCCGGGGCGGCGAGGAAAACGCCTCCTATTACCTCGCCGCCGTGCCGGGCATCGATGTCATTTTCACTGGCCATTCCCACCGCGTCTTCCCCGGGCCGGACTATGCCGGGATGGACGGCATCGACGCGACCCGCGGCACGCTGGGCAATGTCCCCGCCGTCATGCCCGGCTTCTGGGGCAGCGAACTCGGCGTGATCGACCTCACCCTCACCCGGCAGGACGGACGCTGGAGCGTCTCGGATTTCTCCACCGCGACCCAGCCGATCTCCGAACGGGCGGATCAGACCGTCACTTCGCTCGCCGCCAATAGCCCCGCGATAGATGCCGCCGTCGCCCCCGAACACGCCAAGACCCTGGCCTGGATCCGCCAACCCATCGGCCATCTGACCCGCCCGGTGAACAGCTATTTCGCGCTTATCGGCACCGACAGCTCGCTCGCCTTGGTCAACACCGCGCAAACCTGGTATGCAAGGCCGCTCCTGCCCGCATCCGCCGCCGGCATCCCCGTTCTCTCCGCCGCCGCCCCGTTCAAGGAAGGCTACCAATCTCCGGACAATTACGTGGACCTGCGCACCGGCACCATCGCCATCAAGGACGTCGCCGATCTCTATATGTACCCCAATACCGTCGCCGCAGTCCTGGTGAACGGCGCGGAACTGCGCGACTGGCTGGAACACTCCGCCGAAATTTTTAATAAGATCGACCCGCAAGACCCCGAGCCCCAGCCGCTCTTCAACCGCTACGTCCCGTCCTATGTCTTCGATGTGATCTCCGGCATCACCTACAATATCGATATCACCCAGCCCGCCCGCTTCCGCGCCCACGGCAAAAGAGACGAGCGCGCCCACCGCATCGTCAACCTGCGCTACAACGGCCAACCCGTCACCGCAGACCAACAATTCGTCGTCATCACCAACAACTACCGCGCCGATAGCGGCCACATCACCCGCAACCCCGACGCCGTCCTCCTGCGCGCCCCTGACCAAACCCGCGACGTCATCGTTCGCTATATCCTCGCCACAAAAACCATCGCCGTCGAAACCCCCGCGATCTGGTCCTTCGCCCCGATCGGCAGCCCAGTCGCCGTAACTTTTGAGAGCGCCCCCGCCGCCGCCGCCTTCCTGCTGCAACAACACAACATCACCACCCTCGGCGACGCCGGGGACGGCTATGCGCAGTTCGTGCTGACGTTGAGCTAGTCTGATCGTCTGAGGTTGACGCGCTTCGGCGCGGCAACCGAAGGCGTGAATCAGCCTCTTATCAATAAGTTAGAGCGTTTTCATCCGGTTAGTTTGAGCCTTCCGGTTCAACTTAACCGGATATCGCTCTACGGGGGCAGATAAGACCAAAGGGCGCTGCCCCTGGCCTTACCTAAACGCGCTCGAAGATCGCGGTAATCCCCTGGCCGCCGCCGATGCACATGGTGACGAGGGCGTAGCGGGTTTGGGTGCGGTGGAGCTCAAAGATGGCTTTGATGGCGATGATGGCGCCTGAGGCGCCGATGGGGTGGCCGAGTGCGATGGCGCCGCCGTTGGGGTTGGTTTTGGCGGGATCGAAGCCGAGGTCTTGGGCGACGGCGCAGGCTTGGGAGGCGAAGGCTTCGTTGGATTCAATGACGTCCATGTCGGCGATATTGAGACCGGCTTTTTTCAGGGCGATTTGCGAGGCGGGGATGGGGCCGAGGCCCATGACGTCGGGTTCGACTCCGGCGTGTCCGTAGGCGACGAGGCGGGCGAGGGGTTTGGCGCCGCGCCGCGCCACTTCCGCGCCGCTGGCCAGGACCACTGCGGCGCCCGCGTCGTTCAGGCCGGAGGCGTTACCGGCGGTGATGGTGCCGTCTTTTTTGAAGGCCGGTTTCAGGGCGCTGAGTTTTTCCTGGGAGATATCATCGCGGACGTGCTCGTCGGTATCGAAGATGGTCGTGCCTTTGCGCGAGGGCAGTTCGACCGGGGTGATCTGCGACGTGAAGCGTCCTTCGGCGATGGCGAGGGCGGCGCGGCGGTGCGATTCGGCCGAGAATTCGTCCTGGAGTTCGCGCGAGAGGCTGTAGCGCGTGGCGATGTTTTCCGCCGTGATGCCCATATGGCCGTGGCCGAAGGGGTCGTGCAGCGCGCCGACGACCATGTCCACCACCTTGGAGTCGCCAAGCCGCGCGCCCCAGCGTTCGGTGGGGAGCAGGTAGCCGCCCCGGCTCATGGATTCAGCGCCGCCGCCGATGGCGAGTGCGGTGTCGCCCAGCATGATCGACTGCGCGGCGGAGAGGATCGCCTGTAACCCCGAGCCGCAGAGCCGGTTCACGGTCATGGCGGGCGTGCCCACTGGAATCCCGGCATCAACGGCGGCGACCCGCGAGATATAGGCGTCCCGGGGTTCGGTATGGATGACATTGCCCATAACGACATGCCCGATTTCCGCAGGCGCGACGCCGGATTTGGCGAGGGCGGCGCGGATGGCGATTTCACCCAGCTTGGTCGGCGGGATATCTTTCAGGCTCTTGCCGAAATCGCCGATGGCGGTGCGCTGGCCGGAGAGGATAAAAACATCGTGCATCTGGAACGCCTCCTATTTTTACAGGGTTGTTGCACGGCGAATATGCACGGCGCCCACCCCCCTGGCCAGAGCTCGGCGGTCAGGCGGCGAGGCGGACCAGGCGCAGGATGTTTTCGGCGTCTTCCTTCCGGCAGATCAGCAGGTCGGGCAGGTACGGGTCGGCGTGGTTATAGCTCAGGGCGGCGCCGTCGATGCGCGAGGCATGCAGCCCGGCGGCCAGGGCCACGGCGGCGGGGGCGCAGTTGTCCCACTCATATTGCCCGCCGGAATGTAGATAGATATCCGCCTCGCCGCGCAGGATCGCCATCGCCTTGGCGCCAGCCGAGCCCATCGGCACCAACTCCGCACCCAGCGCCTCGGCCACGGCCATCGCCTCGGCGGCGGGGCGGGTGCGGCTCACCAGCATGCGTGGCTTTGCCCCGGCGGGCGGCAGTTCGTGCCCCGGGTTGGAGCCCAGGATCAGCCCCAGCCCCGGCAGCGCCACCGCGCCGACCGCCGGTGCGCCGTCGAGGCTGAGCGCGATGTGGACCGCCCAATCCGTGCGCGCTTCGCCGTATTCGCGGGTGCCGTCCAGCGGATCGACAATCCAGACCCGGCGTGCGTTAAGCCGCGCCGCGTTGTCCTTCTCCTCTTCGGAGAGCACGGCGTCGTCTGGCCGCTGCGCCGCCAGTGCCTCCATGATGAACGCATTGGCGACCCGGTCCCCCGCCTTGCCCAGAGCCTTGCCCGAGAACAGGCCCGACTTCTGCAACGCCAGCAGCAGATTCCCCGCCGTCTCGGCGATATGGCAGGCGAGTTCGAGATCGGTCATGGCACCAGCATCTCGACGATCATCTCCGCCGCCTGCTCGGGTGTCATGCGCGTTGTGTCGATATGGATTTCGGGCGCGGCGGGCGGCTCGTAGGGGCTGTCGATCCCGGTAAAATTCTTCAGCTCCCCGGCGCGGGCTTTCTTGTACAGCCCCTTCACGTCGCGCGCCTCGGCGTCGGCCAGGGGGGTGTCGATGTGGATCTCGATGAACTCGCCCGCGTTCATCATTTCGCGCACCATCTGCCGCTCGGCGCGGAACGGGCTGATGAACGCGGTGATCACGATCAGCCCGGCATCGGTCATCAGCTTCGCGACCTCGCCGACGCGGCGGATGTTCTCGATCCGGTCGGCCTGGGTGAAGCCGAGGTCCTTGTTCAGCCCGTGGCGCACGTTGTCGCCGTCGAGCAGGAAGGTGTGGCGGTTCATCCGCACCAGCTTCTTCTCGACCAGATTGGCGATGGTGGATTTGCCCGCCCCCGAAAGCCCGGTGAACCACAGCACGGCGGGCTTCTGGTTCTTCAGTCCCGCATGGGTCTCGCGGCTGATATCGAGCGCCTGCCAGTGTACATTCTGCGCCCGGCGCAGCGAGAAATGGATCATCCCGGCGCCGACGGTGGCGTTGGTCAGCTTGTCGATCAGGATAAACCCGCCGAGCGTGCGGTTCTGCGCGTAGGGCTCGAAGGGCATCGGCCGGTCGGTGGCGAAATTGACCACGCCGATGGCATTCAGCTCCAGCGTTTTCGCCGCCATATGTTCCAGCGTGTTGACGTTCACCTGGTACTTTGGCGGTTGCACCGTCGCCGTCACCGTCTGCGTGCCCAGCTTGAGCCAGTAAGGCCGACCCGGCACCAGCGCCTCGTCGGCCATCCACACCATCGTCGCCTCGAACTGGTCCGCCACCTGCACCGGGGCCTCGGCGGCGGCGATGACATCGCCACGCGAGCAGTCGATCTCATCGGCAAAGCACAGCGTCACCGACTGTCCGGCGACGGCCTGCGGCAGATCGCCCTCCAGCGTGACAATCCGCGTCACCGTCGAGGTCTTGCCCGAGGGCAATACCCGCACGGCGTCGCCGGGTTTGATCGCGCCGCTGGCGATCAGCCCGGAGAAGCCCCGGAAGTCGAGATTTGGCCGGTTCACCCATTGCACCGGCAGGCGGAATTTTTCATCCTCCCCCGTGGCGTCCAGCGCCACGGTCTCCAGGAAGGAGATCAGCGGCACCCCCGGATACCAGGGCATGTTGGGCGATTTCGTGGTGATATTGTCGCCCATGAAGCCGGAAATCGGCATCGGCGTGAAGGCGGCAATGCCGATGCCCTCGGCGAATTTCGCGTAGTCGGCGACAATCGCATCGTACTTCGCCTGATCGTAGCCGATCAGGTCCATCTTGTTCACCGCCAGGACGATGTGGCGGATGCCGATCAGGCTGGCGAGATAGCTGTGTCTGCGCGTCTGGGTCAGCACGCCCTTGCGCGCATCGATCAGGATCACGGCGAGATCGGCGGTCGAGGCGCCTGTCACCATGTTGCGCGTGTATTGCTCATGCCCCGGCGTATCGGCGACGATGAACTTGCGCTTGTCGGTGGCGAAGAAGCGGTATGCGACGTCGATGGTAATGCCCTGCTCGCGCTCCGCGGCGAGGCCGTCCACCAGCAGGGCGAAGTCGATATTCTGCCCCTGGGTGCCGACGCGCTTGGAATCCGCCTCCAGGGCGGCGAGTTGGTCCTCGAAGATCATCTTGGAATCATAGAGCAACCGCCCGATGAGGGTGGATTTGCCGTCGTCCACCGAGCCGCAGGTGATGAAGCGCAGCAGGGATTTGTGCTGGTGCTTGAGCAGATAGGCGTCGATATCCTGGGCGATCAGCGCGTCGGTCTGGTAGGCGCTCGCCTGTGCGGGTGTTTCGGACATCAGAAATACCCCTCCTGTTTTTTCTTCTCCATGCTCGCCGTCTGGTCATGGTCGATCGCGCGGCCCTGGCGCTCGGAGGTCGTGGTCAGGAGCATCTCCTGGATCACCTCGGGCAGGGTCGTCGCCTTGGACTCGACCGCGCCGGTCAGCGGGTAGCAGCCCAGGGTGCGGAAGCGGATCGAGCGTTCCTTGACCTCCTCGCCAGGGCGGAACTTGAAGCGCTCGTCATCCACCATGAGGATCAGCCCGTCGCGCACCACCGTCGGGCGCGGGGCGGCGAAATACAGCGGCACGATAGGAATATTTTCCAAATGGATATACTGCCAGATGTCCAGCTCGGTCCAGTTGGAAATCGGGAAGACGCGGATGCTCTCGCCCTTGGCCTTGCGGGCGTTGTAGAGATTCCACAGCTCGGGGCGCTGGTTCTTCGGGTCCCAGCGATGGTTGGCAGAGCGGAAGGAGAAAATCCGCTCCTTGGCGCGTGACTTCTCCTCGTCGCGCCGCGCCCCGCCGAAAGCCGCGTCGAAGCCGTATTTGTCCAACGCCTGTTTGAGCCCCTCGGTCTTCCACATATCCGTATGCAGCCCGCCATGATCGAACGGGTTGATCCCGCGCTCGGCGGCTTCCGGGTTGTGATAGACCAGCAGTTCCATCCCGCTCTCGCGCGCCATGCGGTCGCGCAACTCATACATCGCCTTGAACTTCCACGTCGTATCGACATGCAGCAGCGGAAACGGCGGCGGGGAAGGGTAGAACGCCTTGCGCGCCAGATGCAGCATCACGGCGGAATCCTTGCCAACGGAGTAGAGCATCACCGGCTTTTCCGTCTCGGCCACCACCTCGCGCATGATATGGATCGACTCAGCCTCCAGGCGCTGCAAATGCGTCAGGCGTTGAGGCGACATCGGGGTGGATTCAGAGGTCATGATCGCGTTCGGCTCCGGTTGGCGCGTCATGCGCCGCTATCAAACAATTAAACAACTCGACTAACTGATCTGTCCTAGGGATGCAAAAACAGCCCGATGGTCAGCAGCGCGCCGATCGCGGTGATGCCGACGCGCAGCACCTTCTCGTTGAGCCGCCGCAGCATATAGACGCCGATCTGCCCGCCGATAATCGCCGAAATGGCGAAGGGCACGATAATCCACCAGTTCTGATGCGTGCGCAGGATGAAAATCACCACCGCCGCGACATTGATCACCCCGGCCAGCACGTTCTTCGTCGCCCCGGCATGGCGCACCGACAGGCCCGCCGCGGTCAGCGCCGCGAGCATCAAAATCCCGATCCCGCCGCCAAAATACCCGCCATAGATCGAAATCAACACCTGGGCGATCAGCGCGCCGCGCGGCGAAATCCGGGGCGGCGCGTCCTTGGTGCGTTTCTTGGCGAAGAAACTGCCCCAGGCGAAAACCACGGTGGCGAATAAGACCAGATACGGCACGAGATGCGTGAACACGCTGACTGGCGTCTCCAGCAGCAATACAGCACCAATCGCCCCGCCGACGACGCTGGTGATGAACAGCGTGCGCAGCGACAAGCCCGCCGCGCCCTCGACCATATTCAACCCCGAGAGGCTGGTCGTCACCTGGCAGGGAAAAAGCCCCAGAGTCGAGGTGATGTTCGCCGCCCTCGGGTCGAACCCGGCATACAACAGCGCCGGGAAGGTCAGGAACGATCCGCCACCCGCCAGCGCGTTCTGCGCCCCCGCGACAAACGCCGCGATCAGGAGCAGAATATCGGGGAAACTCATGCCAGCAAGGCTTTCAGCTCATGCGCCGGTGGCCGCGCGCCGACCTGGGCAATCGCCAAAGCCGCCGCCTTGGTCCCCAGAACCCCCGCCGCATGCAGGCTCTCGCCCTTGGTCAGCGCGGTCAGGAAGCCCGCCGCATAGGCATCGCCAGCCCCGGTCGTATCCAGCACCGTCACCGGCAGGGCGGGAACGGCGGTCTGCGTCCCGCCCTGCAGAATCACGCTGCCCGCCTCGCTCTTGGTCACCACGACCAGCCCGATTTCCGCCGCCGCGTCCTGCGCCGCCAGGGCTGAATCATCGCGCTGATAGAGGCTGCAAATCTCGGCCTCGTTGGCGAACAGAATATCCACGCCCTCGGCGATCAACCGGCGGAAACCATTGCGGTGCCGGTCCACGCAGAACGCGTCGGAGAGCGAGAGCGCAGTGCGCTGCCCCGCCGCACGCGCCATCCGCGCCGCCTCGGCAAACGCCGCCTGCGCCGCTGGCGGGTCGAACAAATAGCCCTCCAGATACGTCACCGCCGACGCCGCGATCACCGTCTCGTCGAGATCATGCAGGGCAAACTCACCGCCCGCGCCGAGATAGGTGTTCATCGTGCGCTGGCCATCGGGCGTCACCAGAATCAGGCAGCGCGCGGTGGGAATGGCGGCCTGGAGCGAGGCGGTCGGATAATGCACGCCATGCGCGGCAATCTCGCGGCGAAACACCTCGCCCATCTCATCGCCCGCAACCTTGCCCAAAAACGCCACGCGCGCACCCAACGCCGCCGCCACCGCGCAGGTGTTGGCCACCGAGCCGCCAGACGCGGTCAGCCCGCCCTGCATCGCCGCGGTCAGTTTCGTCGCCGTATCCGCGTCGATCAGCGACATCGCGCCCTTGGGCATGTCATGGCGACTTAAAAAACCGTCATCCGTGAGCAATAGAAAATCGACAATCGCGTTGCCAATGCCGGTGATATCGAAGCGGGTGACGGCCATGCCGGGGAATCTCCAAGGGTTTTTCACAATCGCGTTAGCATCCCCATCGCCAAAGCGGCAAATATCCCCGCGCAGATCAGCCCCCCGCTAAGGTTGTCGCCGCGCCACCCCCCGTGCTAGCTGCGCACCCACGATGCCAGAGCCAGGGAGGATTCGTGTTTAATCTACGCAAGCCTGAACCACCGAAACCGCCCGTCATTGCCAAGCCGTTGCCGCCTTCTGGCAATGACCTGCCCGCCGCACCGGCCGCTGATGAACCCAGCCCGGCGCCGGACCTCACCCCACCCAGCCTCAAGGAGACCCCTATGGCCCGCTCGCCCTTCGCCCCGCCCATGCCGCCCAGCCCGCCCAGCCCGATCGCCGGCCCCGGCAATATGCCAATGCGCAACGTCGTCAGCCCACGTGACGAAGAACAGCCGCGCCGCACCCTGGTCGTCGGCCGGGGCATCAGCGTCCAAGGCACCGTGCAGGACGCCGAACGCCTCGTCGTCGAAGGCACCGTCGAAGCCAATATGATCAACGGCCTGGCCGAACTCTCCATCGCCCACGGCGGCGTCTTCAAAGGCGAAGTCGAAGTGGACGAAGCCGAAGTCGCCGGAACCATCGACGGAACCCTCACCGCACGCCACGCCCTCATCGTCCGCGCCACCGGCCGCGTCCTCGGTATCGCCCGCTGCCGCCGCCTCCAGGTCGAAGACGGCGGCCAAATCACCGGTCGTATCGAAATGATCACCAACGCCACAGAAACCCCCGCCGAAGACCGCATCAACGGGATTTAAGGCAGGGATTTAGGGAAGAAAGGCCAGGGGGCGCTGCCCCCTGGACCCCCGCCTCAAAACCCCCGTCGTGGGCCTTTCGGTTTGGGTTTGCCGCGTTTGGTTTCCTGGGCGATGACGATCGGGGCGGCGAGGACGAGGGCGGCGATATTCCAGGTGACGAAGTCGAGATTATTTCCGCCTTCGATGACGGCGTCGGCGATGGCGAGGATTGCCAGTGTGTTGGCGGCGAGGAGTTCTTCCCAGCCCATCGATTTAGGTTTGTCTTTGGTCCAGAAGCGCAGGATTGCGGCGATGACGGGGACGATGAAGACGGGCAGGGGTGCGTCGCGGTAGCGGCCGTCGAACAGCAGCATGGCCTCGAACACGGCGGCGCTGGCGAGGAAGACGAACCAGAGGGAGTCGTAGTTCATCAGCAGCCTGCCCCGGCGCAGGGCGGCGATTGTTTGCGCGCCGGAGGTTGTGGCGGGCAGCGGGGCATGGCTCAGGAAGGCGTCGGCGCGGCGGATGACGAGGAAGGCGAAGATTGCCTGGAGGGGCAGGTTCACCAGCGCGTCGAGTTCGAGCCAGTGGTCGTAGAGCATGGGCAGCGTGCCGATGCAGGCGATGGCGAAGCCGTTGCCCAGGGCGAAGGCGGGCAGCGCCAGGCGGATATTGCGGAAGCCGACCGACCAGAAGAGCAGGCTCCCCATCAACGCCCCCAGGGCCGCGTACCAGGGCCAGTCGGGGTGTTCGACCACGCCGCCGTTGAGCGGGAATTTTGCTTCGCGCTGGGCGTTCCAGATGCCCCAGTTCGCCCCGGCGACGCCTTCGTCCTGGTATTTCCAGGGCTGGTCGAAGGCTTCGATCAGGTTGTAATCCACCCCTTCCTGGTCCGCGAGGGTCACGAACTGGCGCAAAAACACCGCCTCGTTGACGCGCGAGGGGGCAGCGGCGCCCCGCCAGCGTCCGCGCGAGGGCCAGCCGGTTTCGCCGATGGAGATCACCTTGCCCGGAAACATCTGCTTGAAGTCATCCGTGGTGGCGCGGATGTTGTTGATCGCCGCGTCCACATCGAGCGGCTTATCCTCCCAATAGGGCAGGAAATGGATCATCACGACATCGACATGGGGTGCGACCTGCGGGAATTGTTTCCAGAAATCGGTCACATCCGCGTAGGCCACCGGCTGTTTCACCCGCGCATGGACGTAGTCGATATCCGTGATCAGGTCGTCCACCGAGAGGTCGCGGCGCAGCAGCACCTCGTTGCCCACGACCACGCGGGTGATGGTGTTGGGGTGCGCGTTGGCCTCGGCGATGCCCGCCGCCATTTCCTTCGCGTTATCGGCCTTGTTGGCGCTGAGCCAGATTCCCAGCCAAACCTTTAAGCCCGCCTGTTTGGCCAGCGCGCCGATATCGTACTTGCCCTCGATCGCCGAATAGGTGCGGATGCCGTTCGCCTGGGTTGCGATCAGGGCCAGGTCCTTGGCCACTTCCGCGCCGCTCGGATAGGTCTTATCCAGCGGCGACTGCCACGCCTGATACGGCGCATAGGAAACCGAATTGAACTTGCCTACCGGCATGGTCACATCCCCAGCCTGTGGCTGATTCGGCGTGGCCCAGCAGAAGAAGGTAAGGATACTCAACAATACGCAGGCGATAAGACCTTTTTTCATGCCGCAGCCATACAAGGCGGGCCACTATAGGGGAAGAGACATGTCCGACGACCAACTTCGCGCCATCCTCACCACGACGCGGCGCATCGCGCTGGTCGGCGCGTCGAACAAGCCCAGCCGCCCGTCTTATGGCGTCATGGCGTTTCTTTTGGACCAGGGGTTCGAGGTCACCCCGGTCAATCCCGGCCTCGCGGGGCAGGAAATTTTGGGTCGCCGCGTCGTCGCCAGCCTTGATGAAGCAGGCCCGCTCGACATGGTCGATCTTTTTCGCCGCGCCTCCGAGGTCGGCGCCCCGGTGGCGGACGCGATTCGCCTGGGGGCAAAAACCATCTGGATGCAGCTCGGCGTGGTCAACGAGGACGCCGCCAAAGCCGCCCGCGCCGCCGGTCTCAACGTGGTCATGGACCGCTGCCCGGCGATCGACATGCCGCGCCTGGGCCTGATGCGCTGATCCGCTTTACTTGACATTAAAACATTCCGTTGCAACCTCGGCGGGAACCACAAGGCCAAGCCCAACCTGCCATGCCCCTGCCCGCGCACCATCTGCTGAACCCCGCCTGCGCGCTCAAGCCCGCCTGGGCGGTTTTCGACCGTGCCTGGTATCTGCGCCACCATGCCGACGCCCGCGCCCTCTGCGCCGACAAGCCGCAGGACGCCGCCCTGCTCTATTACCTACGCACCGGTGCGCGCCTTGGCCACAGCCCCAGCCCGCTGTTTGATGAGCTGTTCTACCTCGCCCGCAACCCGGACATCGCCGAGCTGGTCCGCGCCGGGGCCTATGCGTCCGGCTTCGACCATTTCTGCCAGCAGGGCCATCGCGGCGTCTCCCCGCACTGGCTTTTCGACGACGAGCTGTACGCCAATCTCCACGAGGACATGACGCTGGAGAATCTCGACCAGCACGCCTGCTACGGCCGCTACGACCACTACCTGAAATCCGGCCAGTTCGAGCAGCGCATGGGCCATTTCCTCTTCGATTCGACCTATTACCGCGCCCAGGCGCAGGAGGCGGGCGTGGCGGAGGGGGAGGTTGCCGCTGTCGGTCCCTATGTCCATTACCTGCACCGTCTGGGCAGCGGCGAGGAAGAGCTGGCGCCCTCGATTTATTTCGACCCCGCCTGGTATATCGAGCATCACCCCGGCGCGAAGGCCGACATCGCCCGTGGCCGCTATGCCTGCGCCATCCACCACTACCTGACCAGCGAGGGGCGCGAATATCTCGACCCCGTCGCGCAATTCTCCGAGAGTTTCTACCGCCGCCGCCACCCCGACATCGCCGCCGCCATCGAGAACGGGCTCTACCGCTCGGGCTACCAGCAATTCGTCCAGTACGGCACCTTCGAGCTGCGCCAGCCCGCCGCGGGCATCGACCTCGCCTATTACCGCGACATGAACGAGGCCGTCCGCAACGCGCTGAACTCCGGCGCGGTGCGCGACGCCTTCGCCCATCTGCGCGCCATCGGCCTCAAGGACGGCCTCGCCTATTGCCCGCCGGACGAAAAACCGAGCCTGGACGAAGCCCTGACGCGCAGCCTCTTTCTCCAGAAGGCGCGCGCCAACCTGCCCCTCTTCGCCCGCAACAAGCTGGATTTTACGCCCTGCGCGCCGCCCGAACTTTCCGTCATCATGGTCGCGTTCAACCATATCGAGCTGACCTTGCAGGCCCTCGCCTCGCTGCGGGATAATTTCGCCGGGCCGACCCAGCTAATCCTCGTGGACAACGCCTCGACCGACGAAACCCGCGATATCGGGGATTACCTGAGGGGGGCAAAAATCCTGCGTCAGGAGAAGAACCTCGGCTTCCTGCGCGCCTGCAACCTCGGCCTGGCGCAGGTCACCGCCCCTGCCCTGCTCTACCTGAACAACGACACCGAACTCGCCCACGGCGCCATCGAGACCGCCCTCGCCCGCCTGCGCAGCGCGCCCGATATCGGCGCGGTCGGCGGCAAGATCATCCGCACCAACGGCCAGTTGCAGGAAGCAGGCTCGATCATCTGGAACGACGGCACCACCACCGGCTACCTGCGCGACGCCTCGCCCCTGGCGGGGGAAGCCAACTTCGTCCGCGAGGTGGATTACTGCTCCGCCGTCTTTCTTCTCTGCCGTACCGCACTGGTGCGCCTACTCGGCGGCTTCGACGATGCTTTTGCCCCGGCCTATTTCGAGGACGCCGATCTCTGCGTGCGGCTCCTCCAGTCGGGCGCGAAAATCATCTACGATCCGGGGGTCGTCGTGCATCACCTGGAGTTTGGCAGCGCCAGCACCACCGAAGCCTCAATGGCGCTGATGCGCCGTGGCCGCCGCATTTTCAAAACCAGGCACAAGGATTTTCTCAGCACCCGCCCGTCCCCGACGCCGGAAAACCTGATCGCGGCGCGCAGCCGCAGCGCAAGCCCGAGCGTCCTCTTCATCGAGGACACCCTCCCGCTGCGCCGCCTCGGCTCGGGCTTCGTGCGCTCGAACGACATCGTCCACGCCATCGCCGCCGCGGGCTATAATGTCCACGTCTTCCCCATGAACGGCGCGCCCTACGATCTGATGCATCTCTACGGCGACCTGCCCGAAACCGCCGAGCTGCTGCACGACCGGGATTTTCTCTCCCTGCCTGAATTTCTGGCCGCCCGCGCCAACGCCTACGACCTGATCTGGATCGCGCGCACGCATAACTTTGCCCGGCTGCACCCGTTGCTGGTGGAAGCTGGCATCCAAACCCCGATCATCCTCGACACCGAAGCCCTCGCCGCCAACCGCGCCGCCGCCCGCGCCCGCCTGACCGGCGAGGATTTCAACCTGCCCGCCGCCCTGCGCGCCGAATTCTTGGGGGCAAAATCCTGCCGTAAAATCCTCGCCGTCAGCGTCGGCGAGGTCGCGCAGTTGCAAAAAATCGGCCTCAAAACCGCCGCCCTGCTCGGCACGGCGCGCGCGCCCAGCCCGACCCCGGCCAGCTTTGCCGAGCGCGACGGCCTGCTCTTCGTCGCCGCCATCCACCAGGCGGACAGCCCCAATCTCGACGCGCTGCACTGGACCGCGAACGAACTCCTCCCCGCCCTGGCCGCCGAACTTGGCAAGGCCCCGCAGCTCCACGTCGTCGGCCACACCGCGCCGGGGATCGACCTGGGCGTCTTGCGCCAACACAAGGGCATAAAATTCCACGGCGCGGTCAGCGACCTCGCCCCGTTCTACAACGCGGCGCGCATCTTCATCGCGCCCACGCGCTTTGCCGCGGGCACGCCCTATAAGATTTTCGAGACGGCGGCGTTCGGCCTGCCCTGCGTGGCGAGCGCGCTGCTTGCCGATCAACTCGGCTGGCGCGCGGGCCAGAAACTCCTCAGCGCCCCGGTCAACGACGCCAAAACCTTCGCCCGCGAAATCGCCCGGCTCTACAAATCCGAAGCCCTCTGGACGGCGCTGCGGGAAAACGCCCTCGCGCGCCTCGCCGCCGAGTACAGCCCCGAGGCTTTCCGCGCCGCCGTCGCCAACATCCTGCGCGAGGCCGGGATCTAACCCCCACCCCCGCTGGCTACTGCTGCGTGGCGACCAGCGTAAAGTTGACTCCGGCGGTCAGGCTGACCCAATCCCCGGTCGCCCAATCGCCCTGGCCGACGCCGAAGGCGGTGCGTTGCAAGGAGATCTGGCCCTTGGCGGTGGCCTGATTGCCGGTCACGGCAAGGGTGAAGGGCAGGGTCAGCTTCTGGCTGATGCCCCGGATCGTGAGCGTCCCCGTGGTCTGGTATTTTGTCCCGCCTTCGGGGGTAAAGCCGGTGGCCTCGAAGACGGCCTGGGGGAAGGCGGCGGCGTCGAACCAGTCGGCATCCGGCAACGCGGTATCGCGCTGGGTGTCGCCGGTTTTGGCGCTGGCGGTATTGATGGTGATCTTCACATGCGCGGCGGTGGGGTTGGCGGGATCGAAGCTGATCTGCGCGTTCCATTGCGTGAAAATGCCCGAGAAGGGCGAGCCGGTTTGCACGCCCGAGAAGCCCAGTGTGCTTTGCGCGGGCTGCACGGCCCAGTTGGCGGCAAGCGCCGGGCTGGCGGCAAGGCTGGCCAACGCGAGAGCGAGGACGGGAAGTTTCATGGTGAACCTCTCAAGGAATCAGCGGCGCGGCAGCATGCGGCGCAGGATATTGTCGTGCAGCAGGAAATGGTGGCGCAGGGCGGCGAGAACGAGAATATGCAAGGCGAGCAGCCCGATGATCACAAAGGCGAGTCGGCTGTGGATATAGGACAGCACCGCCTCGGCGGCGTGCTTGTTGGCGAGGGTGGAGAGTACCGGCAGGTCCGGCCAGGGGATAACGCCGAAAAGCACGGTCGGGATGTCGAACGGCGAGGCCGAGACCACGGCCCAGCCGGTGAGCGGCAGGGCGAACATGAAGAGATACAAGACAACATGCGTGGCCGAGGCGGCCTGACGCTCCAGGACCGGCATGGTTTCGGGGAGTTCCGGCGGGCGATGCGTCAGGCGCCAGAACAGGCGCAGGAACACCGCGAACAGCACCGTGATGCCGATGGATTTATGGAGCTGGTAGAGCTTGAACTGCTCGCCGACGGACATCGGGTAATGCACCATGACCAGCCCCAGGACGAGCTGGACCAGGATGCCGAGCGCGATCACCCAATGCAGGGTGATCGCTGTCGCGGTGTAGCGGTCGCGGGCCACGTTTAGGGCTTCACGAACGCAGCGCTGATGATCAGCGAGACATCGTCGCCGATGACCGGCACGTAGGTCTTCACATTGAAATCGCTGCGCTTGATCATGCCGGTGGCGTTGAAGCCGACGGTGTATTGCTTGGAGAGGAAGTTCACCCCGGAGGCGTTGAAGGTGACGTTCAGCGTCTCGGGCAGGGTGACGCCGTGGAAGGTCAGCTCGCCGGTCACCTTCGCGGTGTCATGGCCGGTGCGCACCACCTTGGTCGATTTGAACTCGATCGTCGGGTATTTGGCGGTGTCCAGCCATGCCGGGCTGTTCAGCTCGCCGTCGAGCTTGGTGTTGGTGGTCGAGATGGTGTTGGTGGGGATGGTGATGTCCAGCGTCGTGGCGCTCACATCTTTCGGGTCCAGCGTCAGCGTGCCGGAGACGTTGGTGAACTGGCTGTACCACGTGGTGAAGCCCATATGCGAGACCGCGAGGAGGACGCGCGTATGGGTCGGCTCGACGTTATAGGCGCCAGCCTGCACGGCGGCAGGGTTGGCGTTGATCGGCGGCGCGGATTGCGCCTGGGCGAGCATCGGGGCGGCGAACAAGGCCGCGCCGAGGGCCAGGGTTTTGAGCGTGTGGTGCATGAGCGGTAATATCCTTGGATAGATTAAACGGTCAGAGCGGCGATTTGCGCCTGCGCACCGGCGATGGCGGCAGGTTTGAGGTCCGGCACGGCAACAGTCTCGGCGCGGATGATCGTGACATCGGTAAGCCCGATGAAGGCGAGCGCACCTTTCAGATAGGTTTCCTGATGGTCGAGGAAAGAGGCGGGCGAACCTTCAACATAAGCGCCGCCGCGCGTGGAGGCGATAAACACCTGCTTGCCGGGCGGAACGAGGCCGACGGGCACGCCGCCTTCGCCATATTTGAAGGTCTTGCCCGCGACGAGCACGCGGTCGATCCAGGCTTTGAGCTGGCTCGGGAGGGTGAAATTATACATCGGCGCGCCGATGACGATGATGTCAGCGGCGAACAGGTCGTCGATATAGGAGGCGGTGGCAGCGATATCGGCGATGGTCGCGGCGTCGGTCGGCGGGTGGCCGAAAAGAGCGCCGATATGCGCGGCGGAGAGATGCATCGGCGACTGCGCGCTGAGGTCGAGATAGGTGACCTCAAGGCCAGGATGCAGCGCCTTCTGGCGTGCAACCAGGGAGGCGGTAAGGCTGCGGGAGACGGAATTCTCCCCCAGAATACTGGAATCAATGTGCAGAAGTTTCATCATCAGGGTCCTTTGGGCTTGCAAAATGCGCCTGCCCCGCCTGGATGGCGGCACAGGAACGAGCATGGCGCTCTATATCGGCCCGGAAATACACCAGAAAAGACTATATATTTATATAGATACCATCTGATTTAACGATATGTATCCTGCCTAGAACATCGGGGCACGGTTGGCCGCAATATCGACAATCCCAGCCCCGGCGGTTAGTCCGGGTGGGGAAAGTGTGCAGGTTCAGGACCCCCAATTTGGCGAGTGAAATCCCCTCGATCATCCGCACCGTGGCGCGCGCCTTGCGTGTGCGTCTGCTCGGTGTGCGTCTGCTGGGCACGCGGCCCAGGCGGCGGCCCGCCGCGCCGCAGCGGATTCTGGTGGCGCCCCATTTGCGGCTGGGCGACGCGATCCTGATCACCCCGCTGCTCGCCAAGCTGCGCGAGCAATACCCCGCCGCCGAGATTGTCCTCCTCAGCACGCTGCCGATGGTCCCGCTCTATCAGGGCAATCCTTACGGCGTTGTCGTCTGGCCCTATCACCCGCGCCGCTTCGAGACGGTGGCGGCGATGTTCCGCCAGGACGGCTTCGACCTCGCGGTGGTGCCGGGCGATAACCGGCATGGCTGGCTCGCGGCGGCGCTGCGGGCGAAGTGGATTGTCGCCCATGCCGGGGACCGGCCCAGGCTCAAAAGCTGGATGATCGACGAGCTGATCGACTATCCGCAAACACCGACGGCGATGGCCGAGATTTTTGCAGAATTGGGGCCGGGGCCGGGGCCAAGGCCCTATCAGCGCGGGGATTGGCCCGCACCTTCCTGCCGGAGCTTCGACCTGCCGGAGCGGCCCTATGCGGTGCTGCATGTCGGCGCCAGCGGGCCGCTTAAACTATGGCCGCCGGAGCAATGGCTGGCGCTGGCGCGCTGGCTGACCGAGCGCTCCCTGGAGGTGGTCTGGAGCGGCGGCCCCGGCGAGGCGGCCATCGTCGGGCAGATCGACAAGGCGGGGCGCTATCGCAGCTACGCGCAACGGCTCGACCTCGCCCAGATGTGGCGACTGATCGCCCAGGCGGCGGTGTTCGTCTCGCCCGATACCGGGGTTGCCCATCTCGCCCGGCTGACCGGCGTGCCTGCGGTATCCCTGTTCGGGCCGGGCTCGCCTGCGTTGTTCGGACGGGGGGAGTTCTGGCGCGAAATGCCCTGCGCCGAGGTGACGATCGAGAACTTCCCCTGCCGGGATCAACGCGATGTGTTCGAGCGCAAACGCGACTGGGTGCGCCGCTGTAGCCGCTCGACCCGGCAGTGCGCGGCGGCGCGCTGCATGATACAGCTCGAGGCGCAGGCGGTCATCGCGGCGGTGGAACGTCTGCTCGGGCCGGAGCCGAGCGAACCTGCTTAACCGCGCAGTCCCGGCGGTGCCCCCGCGCCGCAGCGGTTGGCCGGGCCGGTCTCGCGCGTCAACGTCTCGTTACGGCCAAGCCAGGGGACGAGGATATAGCCCCGGACCTTGAGCGTATCGGGCCCGGCGAGCCACATCCGGCTGGCGTAGGTTGCCCCGTTATCGGGATCATAGATCCAGCCGCCGCGCCATGTTCCGGGGTCTGAGGGTGCCGGCGTGAAGCCGCCCAGAAGGGGCAGCCCACAGAGCGGCCGGGCGCGCCGGGCCGGGTCGGGGTTGCGATCATCCACCCGCGCCGCGTCGGGCTTGGCGCTTTTGCTCAGGCCGACCAGACGCCCGCAATAGCCGTCGCCGCACGGGCTGATCTGGACCACCCAATGCGCACGGCCCAGCACCCAGAACCCGGTAATATCGGCCTGCGCCGGGCGGGCCGGGGCGCGCCCTGCCGCAAACAGGAAAATGGCCTGACACAGCAGGAAGGCCAGCAGGGCACGGCGGGGTTTCAGCACGTTCCGATGATCTCGTCTGTCCGGGCTGGGGTCACAACGCCCCAGCCAATAGCCCTCTTTTCCGGCGCTGAAAACCAGAAGCCGGATTTTTAATCCCCCCGTAACGGAGCGTTGCGGCTCTATTGATCGTCGTCTCCTATGCGCATAGGTAGGGCGCTGCGGCTGGCCTCCGGCACATTGTTTCTCCCAGGGTTATCAATGAAAATTCTGTTCGCCTTTGAGAACCCGCTCCCGAATGCCGAGGCGGATGCCGAGGTTTTTGTGACGACGGCAAAATACCTCGCCCCGATGGCCAAAGCCGCGTGGCTGCACGCGCCGCTGGCGGAGAACGCCCAGCCCGAGGCCATTCGCGCCCTGGCCGGGATGCCCATCATCCGCGCCTGGGCACCGCTCCGCCCCGCGGCGCTGCGGCATTTCTGCTGCGGCCTGACCCTCGTGCTGCGCAAGGAGGAATTCCGCCAGGCGGATTTCGTGTACACGCGCAACCTCTGGGTCGCCTGGCTGACCGTGCTGTTCAGACAACAGGTTGTTTTCGACCATTATCGCCCCTGGCCGGACCAGATTCCGCCGCTGCAATTCTGGCTGTACCGCCTGTTCTGCAACCCCCGCTTCCTGCTGCACATCTGCCACTCCAACTACACCAGGCAGAAATATATCGACCTCGGCGTGCCCGCGGAGAAGCTGCACTGCGTGCGCAACGGCTTCGAGCCGCAGCGCTTTCAGGCGCCCGTGCCGGTGGAAATCGCGAAACAGAAGATCGGCATCTCCCCCGGCCAGAAAACCGTCGTCTATACCGGGCGCATCAACCATAAAAAGGGGCTCAACCTGGTCATCGAGGCGGCAAAAGCCCTGCCCGACATCCTGTTCCTCCTGGTCGGCTCCTATGGCGATGGCCCGATCGAGAAAATGGCCCGCGATGTCGCCAATGTCCGCATTGTTCCCTGGCAGACGGCGGAGACCCTGGGCGATTATATTTTCGCGGCGGATGTCCTGCTGATCCCCCCTTCGCTCCAGCCGATGGCCGAATTCGGCTCGACGGTGCTACCGCTAAAAGTGTTCTTCTACCTGGGCTCGGGCCGCCCGATCCTGGCCGGAGACACGCCCGACCTGCGCGAAGTGTTGCGCGACGGGGAGAACGCGCTGCTCTGCCGCCCGGATTCGCTGGACTCCCTGGTCTCGGGCATCGCCGCGCTGACCGGCGACACGGCGCTCGCGGCACGGCTGGCGGCGGCAGCACTGGCCGATAGCTGCGAGTCCACCTGGGACGTGCGTGCGCGGAAAATCGCCGAGCTGATCGAGAACCGGCTGCACGCCGCGCGCACCGGACATGGCGGCTGGGGGGAGCGGCAATTTTACACCTGGATGCGCCAATCGCGCCGCTGGCTGGTCAACCTGATCCGCAAGCGCTCCTTCATCCTCCCCCCCGAAGCCGCCGCATCCACCGCCCTGCCCCCCTCGGCTGGATGTCCGTAACGCCGCCCGCCGCCCCCCAGACCCCGCAGAGCCACTACCGCCACCTCGCGCGGGGCTTCAACTGGCTGGGCAGTGCCACGATCATCGCCAAGGTCATCGATTTCTCGACGATTCTGGTGGTGTTGCTCTACCTGACCAAGGCGCAGGTCGGCATCGCGTCACTGGTCATCTCCTTTGGCATGGTCGTCGAGGCGCTCGACGGGCTGGGCACCAGCGAGGCGATGATCCAGGCCGATGCGGTGTCGCGGCGGCAGCTTGATTCACTGTTCTGGTTCATCCTCGCCGTCGCCGTGGCGGCGGCGGGGATGACCCTGCTCGCCTCGCCCTGGATCGAGAAAATCTACGGCGTGCCGGGAATGGCAACGTATTTCCTCGTCATCGCGGCGAAACAGCCGCTCGTCGGCGCGGCGGTGGTCCCGCTCGCCCTCCTGAACCGCGAGCTGAAATACGAGCGCATCGCCGCGATCAGCGTCTTTTCCACCGTGGCGGCGGCGCTGACGCGGCTTGGCCTCGCCGTCGGCGGGGCCGGAGCCTGGGCGCTGGTCGGCGCGTTTGCCTCAAGCGGGCTTTATATCCTGATCGGCACCCTGCTGTTCCGCCCCTTCCGCCCGCGCCTGCGGTTTCATCTGCCGGAGATTTTGCCGCTGGTGCGCTTTGGCCTGCGCGCCGCGACCTCGAACATCTTCGAGCAGATTTTCAAGAACATCGACTACCTGCTCATCGGCGGGTTTTACGGCGCGGCGCAGCTCGCGGTGTACCGGGTGGCGTTCGATGTCGCGATGGAACCCGCCATCGCCGTCGGCGCGCTGGTCAACCGCACCGCCATGCCGGTTTTCGCCCGCGTGGCGCAGGTCCGCGACCATCTCGCGCAATCGCTGACCTGGTCGCTGCGGCGGCTGGTCGTCCTGGTGGCGCCGCTGATGGTCGGGCTGATCCTCGTCGCCCGCCCGCTGATGACGCTGCTGCATGATGGGCAGGGCCATAGCTATGCGGCGGCGGCGTTGCCGCTGGAGCTACTGGCGGGGGCGGCCTTGTTGCGCGTCTCCTCGCAACTGCTGATGCCCTTGCTGCTCGGCTCGGGCCGACCGGGCACCGCGGCGCGCCTCTCCGCCGCCACGCTGGCGCTGCTCAGTGCCGGAATCCTCGCCGCCTGCCTGATTTTCCCGGCGCGGACCGGGATTATCGCCGTCTCCGCCGTCTGGCTCGGGGTTTATCCGCTGTTGCTGGTCTGGGGCGTCCTCTATCTGCATCGGCACTGGGAAATCCACGCGGGCGCGCTCGGGCGGGCGTTTCTCGTGCCGCTGATCGGCATTGCCGCGATGGTGGCGGCGGTGGCGGCGGCGCGCGCGCTGATCGGCGGCGACAATCTCAAGCTTCAGATCGGCATCACCCTGGCGGCGGTGCTGCTCACCTACGCCGGGCTGTTCCTCCACGCCCGCAAGCGGCCCTACCAGCTTTCCTGAGGCTCAGCCCAGCCGCCGGTGCGCGGCGCGCCAGGGCGGCGGCCACCAGCGCAGCCCGGCGGTATCGAGCAGCGTCTCGCCCGAGAGGGCGTGCCGGGGCGTTGGATCTTGCGCCGGGGACTGGGCGTAGAGCTGCTCCTGTGCTGGCCAGATGTGAAACCGCGTCCAGGTCCAGGCCCCATGCTGCCGGTAAATCCGCATCAAGCGGCGCGCCAGGGCGAGGTCGGGCCGGGCGCTGCGGCGCTCGGTCCAACTGGGCAGCGCGCTGCTCTGCACGGCCAGTGGCCAGCTCCGCGCGCTGACGTAATTGGAAAACCAGATCGTATAACCCAACTCCGCCTGCAACGCCGCGACGGCGCGGTAAACCTGGACATGTTCGGCATGGCCGTATTCGCCCCAGGGGTTATGCGTATAGACCTCGGCGATGCCGGTGAGGGCCGGACGCAGGGCGGCCAGCAGGTGTTCGAAATTGGCCTCGTAGCGCGCCTGCGCGGCGGGGTCGGTGAGGGCGATGCCAAAGCGCGTCGGCTCCGGCGTCTGCCAGTTGACGGCAAAGCCGCCGCCGCTCTCGGGGAGTTTGAGGTCGAGCAGCCGGGGCAACGGCAACGCCGCAACCGCCCGCCGCCGCGCGGTGGCTTTCTCCGGCTTGCCGAAGGGATCGCCAAAGCAGAACACGACCCGCGCCGCCGAGGCGAGGGCCGAGCTGAGCCAGAGGATCTCATCATCGGGGTGCGCGACCACCACGGCGGCCGGACCGCTCACGCGGACACCGCATCGGAGCCGTGCCTGCGCGCCAAAACCTCGTCGTAGAGCTGTTCGAGGATTTCGGTCTGCCTGTCGATGTCAAAATTCCGCGCGACAAATGCGCGGGCCTGCGCGCCCATGCGCCGCCGCGTTGCCGGATCGGCGAGGAGTTGGCCCATGCGCTCGGCCAGGGCGGCAGGGTCGCGTTCGGGGACCAGAAACCCGGTTTCGCCGTCGCGGATGCCCTCTGGGATGCCGCCGAGGCGCGAGCCGATCACCGGTACGCCCGTCGCCGCCGCTTCCAGCATCACCATGCCCAGCCCCTCGACCCGCCCGGTGGCCGTACGCACACTGGGCAGCACCAGCATCGCCGCCTTACGCATCCAGGCCAATACCCGTACATGCGGCAACGCCCCGAGAAAGCGCACCCGCTGCGCCAGCCCCAGCGCCTGCGCCTGCGCCTCCAGCGACCGCCTGAGCGGGCCGTCGCCGATGATGACCAACTGCGCCTCGGCATGGTGGCGCGCCACGGATTGAAACGCCTGGAGCAGAACCTGCGTGCCCTTGACCTCGACAAGCCGGGCGACATGCAGAATGACCGGCGTTTCCTCCGCCGCCGCGCGCGGCTGGATCGCCTGGCAATCCACGCCGATGTAATGCACCCGCGTGCGCGCCTCGGGGAAACCCAGCGCCAGCACCCGCTCGCGGATAAAGGACGAGGCGCAGAGGAACAGATCCCCCCCCTGAGCGAGTTGCCCGCGAAACAACGGGTAGTTCGCCAAGGCGGGAGAGGTGAGCAGGGCGGCGGTCGATAAGGTTGCGTCGTAACCGTGGAACATGGTGATCAGGGGGATATCCAGCCGCTTCGCAAGGGGCAGCGCGTAAACCCCCTCGATGCCGAAATGCGCATGGATCAGCGCGGGCCGGTGCCCCCGCAAGAGGCGCAGAAACGGCCCGATGTTGCGGCTGATCATGTGCCAGCCGACGCGCAGCAGGAGCCCTCTGGCGCCGAGATCCTGCAGGCTGAGTACCGCCGCCCCCTCCGGCGACGCGCCGAAGCGCAGCCTGCCCAGATAGACCGGCGTATAGCGCCGCAGCTTTTGCGCCTGCTGGGTGATGAAGGGTTCGGATATCTTAAACAGATTATGCCGGAAGATTACGACTTCGCGCACGCGCATCCTCTGCCCGCAGGCAACCCTTGCGCCATCAAACCGCCTTGAGCATGCGCGAATCCGCCTGAGCGGGCGGGATCAACCCCATTTCCCGGCCGACCTGCGCGAACAGGTTCACGGCATGGGCGATCTGCGCCTGCGTATGCGCGGCACTCACGCTCGAACGCAGCAGCGCCAGACCTTTCGGCGTCGCGGGCGGTAGGCTCACATTGGTGTAAAGCCCGGCACCGAGGAGCTTGCTCCAGAAGACGAACGCGCTCTGCGGGTCGGGCATCAGCGCGGAGACGACCGGGCTGGGCTCGGGACCGAGGGTGAAGCCGAGATCGGTCAGCCCGGTATAGAGTTGCTGCGCGTTGTCGGTAAGCTGACGGCGCAGGTCCGGGCGCGTGCGGAGCTGGTGCAGCGCCTCCATCGTCGCCGCGATAACGCTGGGCGGCAGCGAGGCGGTGAACATATACGGTCGGCAAGTGACCCGCAGAACGTCGAACCCCTCAACATCGCTGACGCAAAAACCGCCGACGCCGCCCAGGCTTTTCGAGAACGTGCCGACGATGAAATCAACATCGGCCTCAACCCCTTGCGCCTCGGCGAGGCCGCGCCCGGTATCGCCCAGGACGCCCATCGAATGTGCCTCATCGACCACGAGGTAAGCGCCCCATTCGCGCTTCACGGCGGCGAACTCGCGCAGCGGCGCGGTATCGCCCAGCATCGAGTAAATCCCTTCGACGACGACGATCTTCTCCCCCGGCTGGTCGGCCAGGCGGCGCAGGCGGTTGGCCAGATCGTCCGGGTCGTTGTGGCGGAAGCGCGTGACCTGGGCATGTCCCAGGCTGGAGCCGTCGTAGATGCTGGCGTGTGAATCCGCGTCGAGGATCAGATGGTCGTTCTTGCCCGCCAGGGTCGAGAGGATGCCGAGATTGGTCTGATAGCCGGTGGAGAACACCATCCCGTGCTTGCGGCCATAAAAATCGGCGATGGCGCGTTCGAGCTGGGCATGACCGCCATAGCTGCCGTTGGCGATGCGCGAGCCGGTGGTCCCGGTGCCAAACGCCTTGAGCGCCGCAACCGCCTTGGCGATGACGGCGGGGTCGTAGGTCAGGCCAAGATAGTTGTTGGTGCCGAGCAGCAGAACCTTTTGCCCGCCGACCATCGCCTCCGTGGGCGAGAGGACGAGGTCAAAGGTGATGTTGAACGGGTTGGCGCCAGCCTCGTCCAACCGGGCATATTGCGCCAGGATCGGGGCAAATTTGTCAAAAAGCGCCATCGCTCAGCTTTTGCTTTTCAGCTTATGCACCGTCGCCACGAGGTCTCCCAGGGTTTCAACCTCGGCGATCCTGTCGAGCGGCACGGAAATATCGAGCCGGTCCTCGATTTCCATGACAAAATCCAGGACCGCGATGGAGTCGAGACCGAGATCGCTGATGATCCTGGTTTGATCGGAGAATTCGACGGGCCGGTTCAGCGACGCGCGTAAGGTGCCGAAAATGATCTCCCGAATATCGTCAACTGCTTCAGCCATGTGCGTTTTTGCTAGCCCCTCTGGATCAACGGCCACCGAACGGGAGGTCTGGCGGCATTTTATAAACGTCACTTTTATTGTCTTTTGTAAAATGCCGCCATAGGCTTGTCACAGGCTTTCTTCGCCCGCCCCCGCCGCCCGCATCCTGGCCGGAAATTTGACCTTTGCCGCCGTGGCAGACATATGGTTCGCGCTCAGCATGCCCTTCTCAGACGAGTAAGACCCCTGTATCCCATGCAAGCGATTTTTCAGAATTCCAGGCCGAACAGCGCGGGCATACTCCGGCATTGCGCCTGCCTTGAGCGGGGCGGTCTCGGGCTTTGATCATCCGGCGCTACCTGATCCGCGAAATCAGCCGGCCGCTGGCGCTGATCCTGGGCATCCTGGTGGTCCTGTTCGGCAGTTACAGCGCCTCGGACTTCCTCTCGGACGCGGTGAACGGGCTGGTGCCGACCAATATGCTGATGGAAATGGTCGGGCTAAAGGTGCTGATCGCGCTCGATGTGCTGATCCCGATCTCACTCTACCTCTCGGTGCTGCTGGCCTTTGGCCGTCTGTACGGCGACTCCGAGATTACCGCGCTCTTGGCGCTGCGCATCCCGCCGGGCTGGGTGGTGCGCGCGGTCCTGACTCTGGCCGGTTTTCTCGCCATAGCCGTGGGGGTTGAGTCCCTCGTGCTCAGGCCGATGGCCTATGAGACGCTGCACGAACTGTCCAACCAGGCCGGGAGCATGCTCAATATCGACGCGATGGAGGCCGGCACTTTCTACCTCGGCGAACAGGGCAGGCGGGTGATCTTCCTGACCCAGCGCGCCGGACCGGGGGCACCTGCGCGCGATGTCTTCGTGCAGCTCAAATATCCCGACCATACCGAGATCATCTACGCCAAACTCGCCGCCAAACTCCCCGGCGCACATCCGGGCAATGGCTCGGATGTGCATCTCAGCGATGTCCATCTCTACAGCATCAGCAACAATGATCCACAATCCGACCAGGCCCTGAACGCGCAGGATTTCATCGTGAATACCAAGGTTCAGGCCGTCGCACCGCCAGGTTACAGCGCCGTCGCCGCCAGCACCGCGCAGCTCGCCACCTCACGCAACGCCGCAGATGTGGCCGAGCTGCAATGGCGGCTCTCGACGCCGGTTTCGACGCTGCTGCTGGGCCTGCTCGGCATCCCGATGAGCCGCGCCAAGCCGCGCCAGGGCAAATACACAAAACTCGGCGCGGCAATTCTGATTTACGCGCTCTACTACCTGCTCTGCACCTCGGCACGGGACTGGGTTCAGAACGGCGACGTCCCCAGCTTTCCGGGCCTGTGGTGGGCACCGGGGCTGCTCGCGGTGTTTCTGCTCATCAGCTTCTACTGGCGCACTCTGGTCCTGAAGTTCGCACCGCGGCGCGATGCACCCAGCCGATGAACCTCCTCGATCAATATATCGAAGCCGCCGCGTTGCGGGCCTTTCTGCTCGTCACCCTGGTCCTGACGACGCTGTTCAGCCTGCTCGCATTCGTCGAGCAACTCGGCTCCATCGGCCAGGGGCACTACGGGGTGGGCAACGCGCTTGTCTATGTGCTGCTGACCGCCCCCTCGCGGATACTCCAGGTCGCGCCGGTTTCGATCCTGCTGGGCAGCCTGCTCGGCCTCGGCACCCTGGCCAAGCATAGCGAGCTGACCGTCATGCGCAGCCTCGGCCTGTCCGAGCGGCGCATCATCGTCTCCGTACTCAAACTCGCGGCGCCGATTATCCTCGCCATGTTCCTGATGGCGGAATTTGTCGTTCCTCAATCCGAACAACTCGCCCAAACGGAACGCACAGCGGCGCTGTCCGCCTCGGCTCCCCTGCGCAGCGACAATAACTTCTGGGCCGAGGGGGATCATCAGTATCTCAACGTCCAGAAACTCGCCTTTGGCAACGTCCCGGATGATATCGACGTTTATACCTTCACCCCGGACGGCAGCCTGGTCAGCATCCTGCATGCGCAGCGCGCCGAAATCCAACCGGACGGAACCTGGCTGCTGCTCAACGTCGTGCGCAAAACGATCACCGCCGGGCAATTCCAGACCGACCATCTGCCAACACTGGCGTGGCACTCGTTCCTGTCCCCCAAGCAAATGCAGCTTTTGGTGCTGCCGCCGGAGAGCATGCCGCCCGTGGCGCTCTACCAATACGTTCGTCATCTGGAACAAAACCACCAGCAGGCCGTGCGCTATGAGCAAGAGCTGTGGACCAAGGCCAGCATCCCCTTTTCCATCATCGCCATGATCATGATCGCAGCGCCCTTCGTCTTCGGACCGCCACGCGCGCAAGGCTCCGGGCAACTCATCCTGGTCGGCGCCATCGTCGGCATGGTGTTCTCGCTGAGCCAGCAGATCGCCGACCAGCTTGGCCTGTTGCTCAACCTCAACCCGGCGGTTTCCGCGCTGACGCCGTCGCTACTCCTGATGGCCGTGGCGATCTATCTGTTTCGCCGGGAACATCGGTAGGCCGCTTAAACCTTGGCGGGCGCCACGGCCTTCAGGAACGCCCCGTAGCGCGCCTGCTGGCGGGCGAGCAGCACGACCAGAATCACGCTGAAACCGACGATCTCGAAGGCGAAATAATAGAGCGGCACCCCGGCCAGCGCGCAGAGAAAGATCCCGAGCGTGCGGTAATTCGCCGACATGACGCCCCAGCGGCGCACGGCAGGCGCGAAGGTACTCCGGTACTGTTGCCGGATGGCATCTCTGCGCTCCGGCTGCGCCCCAAGAATCACGTCCAGCTTCTTGTGAAACTCGACCGAAACGCCCGCCGCGAGAAACTGAACCTTGGTGTAGAGGCGCAGCAACGCCTCCACCGGAGACGCCGCCAGCGTCCCGCGCGGCTGGGCGTTGACCAGCATCAGGTCCACCGAACTTCTCGACCAGCCCCAGAAATTATATTCCTGGCGCTGCACTTCGTAAGCCGCGGACTGCACCGCATGGCACAGCCCGGCGAGGGCGACGAGCCACCAGACCCAGCCGCCGTATTCCCTGCTGAGCGCCAGCGCCAGGCCGGTATAGACCGCGATAAAGGTCACATAGTCGCAGATGCCATCCAGCACCTTGCCGGTCTGCGACTGCGAATGGGTCAGCCGCGCAAGCTGCCCGTCCGCGCCGTCCATCACATGCCAGGCGATCATCAGGACAAACCCGGCCACGGCGAACAGCGGATCGCGGTAATGGAAATAGGCGACGCCTGCCAGGACGCCGAACACCATGCCCAGCACCGAAACCGCGTTGGCGGAGACGCCGAGTGCGGCAAAACGCGGCGTCAGGCGGCTGGCGATGGGGTGGATGAAATAGAGGTTGGTGACCTCCTCAATCTCCGAGTTGCGCCGGACCGGCTCGCTGGTCTGCATGGAATTCAGCCTCTCCGCATTCTCGCTGCTGCGCGTGGGGTCGCGTGCGGACGGCTCAAAGCCGCCCGGATTCGACCAGCGCTTCGGCCTTCTCGAACGCGATGGGATCGTCCACATCGACCCAGAGCCGGTCGCCAATATCCAACACCCGCGCCTTCCCCCAGCCCGCAAGCACGTTCATCGCGCCGGTGATGCTGTCATCGCCCCGCGCCTGGCTCTCCTCCAGCGCCTTGAACATCGCCGGGGTGCAGAGAAAAACCCCGGTGTCGTAGGCGTTGAAGTCGCGGATGATCTTGCCGATATGCGCGATCCGCCCTTCGGCGCATTTAACCCGCGTCACATCCTCAGGATCGTTGAGCGGACTGTCGATGTTGAAATCAACGCCGAGCGTCACGGTCTCCGGCGGACAGTCTGCCTCGATCAACGCGCGGAAAATTTCGGGATCGACCAGATGGTCGCACATCGTCAACAAAAACGGCCCGTCGAGATAGGGCTTGGCCGCCAGAACGGAGAGCCCGTTGGCGCGGTTCCATTGGTCGTTAGGGATATGCGTGAGCTTGATCTTTTCGCGCGCGGCGAAAACATCCAGCGCCGCGCGCAATTCTTCGCCGCGATAGCCGCTGACGACGAAGAACTCCTCGACCCCGGCGCGCCTCGCGCTGGCGATCACGCGCTCGATCAGCGGCACGCCCTTGAGCGGGATCAGCGGCTTGAGCGGGCATTTCTCGCGCAGCCTGGTCCCCTGCCCCGCCGCGACGATGAGACACTTCATCCGACGACAGACAGCTTCACGGTATGGTCGCGCAGGAATTTCTCGGTCAACTGATAGGCATCGTCGTCGGTGTACTGGACCGGCGGATGCTTGCAGAAATAAGCACTCGGCCCTTCGAGCACGCCGCCGACGCCATTGTTCAGCGCCAGCTTGCAGCAGCGGATCATGTCGATCACGACGCCCGCCGAATTGGGCGAATCCTCGACCGATAGGCGCAATTCGAGATCCATCGGCACATCGCCGAACAGATTGCCCTCGATGCGGATGAAGCAGATTTTGTTGTCGTTCTGCCAGGGCACATAATCGCTCGGGCCGACATGGATGTTGTCATCCTCCATCCGCTTCTTGGCGACCGCCTGCACGGCTTCGGTCTTGGAGGTCTTCTTCGAGGCCAGCCGCTTCTGGTTCTTCATGTTGAGGAAGTCGGTATTGCCGCCGGTGTTGAGCTGATAGGTGCGCAACATTTTAACCCCGCGCTTGGCGAACAGATCGGTCAGCACGCGATGCGTGATGGTGGCACCGAGCTGGGATTTGATATCGTCGCCGATGATCGGCAGGTTGCGCGCCTTGAAGCGGTCAGCGAACTGCTTATCGCTGGCGATGAACACGGGCATGTTGTTGATGAAGCCAAGCCCGGCCTCGAGCGCACATTCCGCATAAAACCGCGCCGCCTGCTCGGAGCCGACTGGCATATAGTTGAGCAGGATTTCCGCACCGCTGCGTTTCAGCTCGGCAATGATCTCGGCCTTCGTCAGCTCGCGCGCGCCAGAGCGCACAAACGTGCGGTCCTCGGCGTAATCGGCCATGTGCTCGGAGATGCCGTCGAGCACCTGGCCCATCTGCACGATCACGCCGCTCTCGGGGATGTCCTTGTTGAAAATCTTCGTGCAGTTCGGCTTGGCGAAGACGGCATGGCTGACATCGGTTCCAACCTTGCGGGCGTCAATATCGAACGCGGCGACAACCTGGATATCGCATGGCAAATAGCCCCCGATCTCGCGGTGCATCAGCCCGACCACACCCTCACGGCAACGCTCAGGGGTATAATAATGAATGCCCTGGATCAGCGCACTCGCACAATTTCCAATCCCCGCAATCGCGATGCGGATGCCGCCTTTATTTGCCATGATACACCCTGTTCCTAGCTAACCCACTCGAAAAAACCGACGCCACCCACAGTCCCGCGACCTCTAAGTCTGCCATCAACACTCGCCCCTCCCGCCAGCGCGGCATGGCGAGGGAGGCTCGCCGGGCACGCTGGCCGCAGCCGTATCAATGGCGATGACCGGAAGTTCGGGCCAAAAACGGCGTGCATGAACAATTGATGAACCTAGCCCGTCGTGTAACCTGTAGCAAGCACAACCGCCGGGCGGCAAATCAGAGCATCTCCAGGAGGTTTGGCAGGCAGGCGCAGACCAGCGCGCTGTAGAGTTGGTGCGCCCGGTGCGCGCGCACATACGCCGGGGAGATCTGCGCCACGCGGGATTTGGTGCGCACCGAGGCATACCAATGCACCACCCGCGTCCCGGGCAGCAGCACGGCGGCCAGATTTGCGGTCTTGCCGATGCGGAACCAGTGCTCGGAAATCTCCGGCGGCAACGGGTAGAAGGTCTCCGGCGGGCACAGCGTCAGCTCGGCGCTCGGGTAGTGCGCGACCACGTCTTGCAGCAGATCCGGCCCCAGCGCGTAAGGCTGGGTCACCTGTTCGGGCGGCACGGCGAGCATCGCCTGGAGGTACGCGGCGCAGAACCTCGACCCGGGCTCGGCCCCCATCACGGCATTGTTAACGCCCGAAAAACAATATTTTTCGACATGCCGGAAGGCCCTCCAGCCATTGGGCAACCGCCGCAGGAGCTTGCGCATCACATCGAGTGTCAGATGCCGGGCCCAGACCAAGGGCGAGCGCGAGCTGCGCACCCATTTGGGCCACACGATATACTCGGTGCCGACGAAGTCCCGCGTCTCCAGCAAGGGCCGCAGGGAGGCCGTGGTGATCGTGTCCATGTCGAGATAGACGCCGCCTTGCCGGTACAAGATCGCAGCGCGCAGAATATCCGCCCGCGCCGCCGGATTGGAGATGGCGCGGTAGAGCGTGGCCAGCCCCTCGCCCAGACCAAGTTCGCCCCCGGTCTCGGCCAGATAGGCCAGCGGGTCGAGCCGGTCGAGCCGCACCCCAGGCCGGGCTTGCAGTGCGCGCAACTCCGCCCCGTCCTCGAGTGCATCGGTATGGTGCAGGATGATTTCCGGCAAGCCGCTGTGTTCCGCCGCCGAAAGCACCGCAAAGACATACGCCCAGGGCAATTTCGTGCCGATCCAGCAGAAATGCGCCCGAGGGGGAATCAAAGTCATAGAACCCGTCTTACTGGCAGCTCGGCAACAGGTTTTCAAGTTTCCGCCCGCCCGGCCTGGACACGTTGCCATACGAGCCTACCTCTGTTACCCCGGAAACAAAGGGGCTTCAGCAAAATTTCTTGAATATGACACATCCCACCCCATCGCATCACCCCGGACAAACCAAGCGCCGTGCGGATTTCGGCAGCATCGCCGAGGCCCTCGACTATGCCGCGCAGGGACCGACCGGGCTCAATTTCTACACCGGCAAAGGCACGCTGGCCGAAGTCCTGCCGTATGCGCTGCTGCGCCAACAGGCACTTTCCCTGGCGCGGCAGATGCTCGGCGCGGGGCTGGCCCCCGGCGCGCGGATCGGCCTCGTCGCCGATAGTGACGGCGACTTCGCGCGCACCTTCTTTGCCTGCCAGTATGCCGGGCTGGTCCCCGTGCCGCTGCCCCTGCCTGCGGCCTTCGGCGGCAAATCGGGCTATATCTCCCACCTGCGGCGCATGATCGAGCGCGCCGACGCCGACGCCGCCTTCGGCCCGCTGGCGACGCAAGAGTGGCTCGGCGAGGCCGTTGCAGGCCTCGGCCTCCAATATTCCGGCACGCTCGCCGTCCTGAACGACGCGCCCGCCTTCCCCGGCGACCTGCCCGCGCAGAACCCGGACAGCCTCGCCTATCTGCAATTCTCCTCGGGCAGCACCCGCTTTCCCGTCGGCGTCGCGGTCACGCAGCGCGCCTTCATGGCCAATGCGCAGGGCATGGGGCGCGACGGTCTGGTCCTCGTCGATGGCGACCGCGCCGTGTCCTGGCTGCCCTTTTACCACGATATGGGGCTGATCGGCTTTCTTCTGATGCCGATGGCCTGCCAGGTCTCGGTCGATATCCTGCCGACTCGCGAATTCGCCCGCCGCCCGCTGCTCTGGCTGTCCTTGATCAGCCGCAATCGCGGCACGATCTCCTTCAGCCCGTCCTTTGGCTACGAACTCTGCGTGCGCCGCGCCCAGACAATGGCGACCAGCGACCTCGACCTCTCCTGCTGGCGCAGCGCGGGCATCGGCGGCGACATGATCCGCCCCAACGTCCTCGCCGATTTCGCCTCGCGTTTCGCCGGGTGCGGCTTCGATGCCCGCGCCTTCGTGCCGAGCTACGGCATGGCGGAAGTGACCCTGGCGCTAAGCTACACCCCCTCCGGCCAAGGCGTGCGCCACGACATCGTCGATACCGCCACCTTGGAGAACGAGCATCGGGCCATACCGCCGGGCGACCCGCAGACACGCACGCGCACCTTCGTCCTCTGCGGCAAGGTTCTGCCCGGCCACGCGCTGGAGGTGCATGACGAAGCGGACAACCTGCTGCCGGACCGCCATGTCGGACGCATCTTCATCCGTGGCCCCAGCCTGATGAGCGGCTATTTCGGCGCGCCCGCGGAGACCGCGCATGTGCTGAGCGCGGATGGCTGGCTCGACACCGGCGACCTCGGCTACCTGCTCGACGGGCAGATCGTCATCACCGGACGCGCCAAGGACCTGATCATCGTCAACGGCCGCAATCTCTGGCCGCAGGACCTGGAATGGGCGGTCGAGGCAGAGATCCCCGCCCTGCGCAGCGGCGATGTCGCCGTCTTTTCCGTGGACCATGACACCGCCGAAGAAGTCGTCGTGTTGGTGCAATGCCGCACGCCCGACGCGACAGCGCGCGCCGCACTCAGCAACGAAATCGTGAGCCTCATGCGCGGCCGCCACGGCGTCGAGACAAAAATCGTCCTGGTGCCACCGCACAGCCTGCCGCAGACCTCCTCGGGCAAGCTGAGCCGCAGCCGGGCGCGGGCAATGTACCTGGACGGCGCTTTCACCGCGCAACCGGCGAGCGCCGCGGCGGAATGACGGGTGAGCGCGTCGTCGCCGTGACCGGCGCGACGGGTTTTCTCGGCGTGCATGTCGTCGCGGCCCTGGCGCGTGCCAGGTTTCGCGTGCGCATCCTCTCGCGCCGCGATCTGCGCCACGAACTCTGGGACGGCCTCGCCCTGGAGACGGTTTCGGGCAGCCTGGAGGATGCACAAGCCCTCAAAACCCTCGTCACCGGCGCCGAGACCATCGTCCATGCCGCGGGCCTGATCAAGGCGCGCGACCGCGCCGCCTTCCTGCGCACCAACCGCGACGGCGCCCGCGCCCTCGCCCAGGCCGCGCGGCTATATGCGCCATCTTCGCGGCTCGTCGCGATCTCCTCCCTGGCCGCGCGCGAACCGCAACTCTCCGACTACGCCGCCAGCAAGCGCGCGGGCGAGGACGCCCTGCGCGCCGCCTATGCCGATGCGCCGGACCAACTCGTGATCCTCCGTCCCCCGGCGATCTATGGCCCCTGGGACCGCGAGACGCTGGGATTTTTCAAGGCCGTTTCGGGCCGAATCGCCCCGGTTTTCGGCACCGGGCGCAAGGCCATCGTGCATGTGGCCGACGCCGCCGCCGCCATCGCGCAACTCGCCGCGGGGCAAGGCCGCGACGGAACCTACGCCCTGTCCGACCCCAACCCCGCCGGATACACGATGACCGAGCTGATGCGCGCCGCCGCACAGGCCCTGGGCAGTGCCCCGCGCTTCCCGCACCTCCCCGATGGCTGGCTGATCGCGGCGGGAAGCGCTTCGGCCCTCTGGGGCCGATGGCGCGGCCAGGACCCGATCTTCACCGCCGACAAGGCGCGCGAAATCCTGCACCCGGACTGGTCGATCGCCCCCGGCGAACTGCTTCCCGCCGAGGTGTACGCCTCGAAAATCGGCATCACCGAGGGTTTTGCCGAAACCGTCGCCTGGTATCGCGCCGCGAAATGGTTAAGCTAGAGCGCGATCGTTTGAGGTTCGCTCACCTGAGCGAGCCGAAAACGTGAATCAGCCTCTTATCAAAAAGCTAGAACGCGTTCGGGTTGGCGCGCCTGCGTCAACCTGAACATATCGCGCTTCTAAAGCGGCTTCTCGTAAATCCGGTAGGTTTTGTACGCGACGCTCCCGAGGCTCTCGTTGATGTGGCGCATCGGCATGTTGTCCTCGAGAATCCAGGACAGCTCGATATGGCTGAACCCCATCTGGACCGCCTCCTTGCGCACCGCGTCGATCAACAGGAAAGGCAGCAGGCTGCCGATCACCCCCTGCGAGGCCGAACGCCGGATGCCCATCAGGGGCACCCGCGCCGTCTTGACGCCCGAGACTTTTAACCGCCAGAGCAGTTTCGCCCAGCCGAAGGGCAGCAGCTTACCGTTCAGATCGCGGATCGCCTCGTTGAGATTAGGCAGGCCGACGAGAAACCCAACCGCCTCGCCGTTCAGCTCGACGATGCTGGTCAGCCTCGGGTTGATCAGCGGTTTCAATGATTTCGCCAGGTAATCCGTCTCCGCCTCGGTGAGCGGCACAAAGCCCCAGTTGTTACGCCAGGCATCGTTGAAAATATCCGTAACGGTCCTGATCTCCGCGTCATAGCGCTTGAAATCGACCCGCCGCACCTTGAGCCCGCCGGGCAAAGGCCGGTCCAGCAGTCGGCGCGCCCCGGCGGGGAGATCGGCGGTAATGTCATAGAGATAGGCAAAGACGTCCTTCTCCTTCACCAGCCCCTGCTCCAGCAGCCGCGCCGCGACATACGGCCGGTCATGGCCCATGAGCAGCATCGGCGGCGTATCGAACCCCTCGACCAGCAGCCCGACTTCCTCGTTGACGTTGAGGTTGAACGGCCCCTGCATCCGTTTCATGCCCCGCGCGCGCAACCAGTCCTCGGCGGTGGCGAGCAGGGCGGCAAAAATCGCCGGGTCGTCCTCGGCGGCGATCAGGCCAAACTGGCCGCTCCCATCGGGGCGAATCTTGAGTCCCTCATGGTCGATCTGCGCGCTGATCCGCCCGACATCGCGCCCATCGCGCCGCGCCAGCCAGAATTGCGCCTCGGCGTGGCCGAAGAATGGATTCTTCTTGGTCAACGCATCCTTGCGCTCAAGGTGCAGCGGCGCAACGTAATGCGGATCGTCGTGATAAAGCCGCTCGGGCATGCGAATAAAGCGGTCGAGCAGCGCGCCGCCCTGAACCGGAATGATTTCTATTTTGCTCAAGAGACGATCCTGTGGCTGGAGGCGGCGAAAGTTGACGGCAGGCCGCGCGGCGGCGCGCCCGGCTTGGAACGCATAGTGAAGGGCTATCCGCCGGGCGTCAAAAGCCGAACATCGAAGAGCGGCAAAGGTTTGGCTTTGCGCGGCCCAGGATTCCCGTATATCCGTGCATCATGGCCCTCCAGACGACCTTCCTGCACCAGCCCGCCATCGCCGCGATGCGCGCGCAGCTTGGAGACAGCATCGTCGGCCAGCACGCGCTGCTCGACCGGCTGACGCTGGCGTTGCTCACGGGCGGACATCTGCTGGTCGAGGGCCTGCCGGGGCTGGCCAAAACCACGGCGGTGAAGGCGCTCGCCGCAGGCGTGCACGCACGCTTCCAGCGCATCCAGTTCACCCCCGACCTGCTCCCCGGCGACCTGACCGGGACAGATATTTTTCTCCCCGCCGAAGGGACGATGCGCTTTGCCCCCGGCCCGCTGTTCAACGACATCATCCTCGCCGATGAGATCAACCGCGCCCCGGCGAAGGTGCAGGCGGCCTTGCTCGAAGCCATGCAGGAACGCCAGATCACCATCGGCGGGACGACGCGCGCGCTGCCCCCCGTGTTCATGGTCATGGCGACGCAGAACCCGCTCGAGCAATCGGGAACCTACGCCTTGCCCGAAGCCCAGCTCGACCGCTTCCTGTTGCATGTCGTCCTCGATTATCCCAGCCTGGCCGAAGAACGGCTGATCCTCGACATGCAGATCGACCCGCCGCCGCAACCGGGCGGCGCACCGGCTGATCTGATCGACGTCGCCACCGTACTCGCTGCCCGGCTGGAGGTCCGCCAGATCCATCTCGCGGGGGCCTTGCGCCACTACATCGTCGAGCTGGTCCGCGCGACCCGCGACCCCGGCGCGCTGGTGCCCCGTCTGGCCAATACCGTCGAGGCGGGCGGCTCGCCGCGCGCGGTGCTGGCGCTGGCCCATGCCGCCCAGGCGCTGGCCTATTTACGGGGCCGCGATTTCGTCCTGCCGGACGATATCCTGGGACTGGCAGCCGATGCGCTGCGCCACCGGATCGTCCTGGCGCTGGATTCCGAGCTGCAAGGCATCCGTCGTGACGCCTTGATTGCGGCCCTGGTCGAAGCCCTCCCCGTACCTTAAGCGCCATGCGGGGCATAAATCCGGATTGGCTGCGCCGCATGACCCGCCTGCTCTCCGCAGGCCACACGCAAACGCCGGTGCCCCTGCTGCACACCGCCGAGCTGGCGGAACTTCTCGCCGTGGCCCGCCAGATGTCCCGGCAGGCCGAGGCGCGCCCGGCGCATTGGCAGATCAACTCGGGGCAGGGACGTTCCGGCTTCATCGGGCGCGGCATGGATTATGCGGAAAGCCGCCAGTATCATCCGGGCGATGACGTGCGCAGCATGCATTGGACCCTGCTGGCGCGCACCGGCAAGCCGCATGTGAAGCTGCATCACGAGGAACACGCCGCCGCCTGGCATGTGCTGCTCGATCTGCGCCCGGCGATGGCCTTCGGCACACGCGTGCGCACCAAGGCCCAGCAGGCCGCACGCGTCGCGATTCTGGCGGCGGCGGCGCAAGCCCGGCACCTGCCCCAATCCGCGCTCTCGGCGACGCTCTGGACACCATCGGGCTGGTCCACCCACGCGCTGGGATGCGGTCTCCAGGCGGTGCGTCGGCTGGGCGCGGCGTTGTCGCGCGAGCCCTTGCCGCTGCCGGGAGGGGCCGCGCGCGATCTGGCGCAGGATGGCCGGGCCTTTGCCGCCGCGTCGCGTCTGGCGGTGCCGGTGCAGCGCGGCGCGCTACGGGTCGTGATCAGCGATTTCGCCTGGCTCGATGAGACCTCCACCGCGGCGCTGCGCAGGCTCGGCGCGGACGGCCCGCTGCGCGCCGTGCAAATCCGCGACCCCGCCGAGGCGACCCTGCCCGATTTTGTGTCCCACGCCGACGGCGCCTGGTTTTACGACGCGGCCAGCGGCCAGACCGGCAGGCTCGCCGGTCCCGCCCAGCGCCAGGCCTTCGCCACCGCCGCCCACAACGCGGCGCACGCGACCAGCGCCGCCCTGCGCGACATGAACGCCGCGTTCAGCGTCGTACCCACCCAAGACGACGCAAAAACCCTCTGGACCCATTTGCACCGCCCGAGCGCAGCCACATGACGCCGCCCCCGGACGCCCTGGCGGACATCATCCCCCCGCAGCCGCCGCCGCTGCCGCCATTCGTGGGGTGGCAATCCATCCCCGCCGAACTTGCCGCCGTCCTGGTTTTGGCCTTCTTCCTGGCGCTGGCCTGGGCGCTGTGGCGCACCCGAGCGGCCCGCGCCGCCCTGCGCCGGCTACGGGCATTGCGCCCAAACCCGCCCGAACACGCGGTGCCGGACATTGCCTGCCAGGCCGCCGCCCTTTTGCGCGCGGTCAGACTCCGCCAGGACGACCTGCCCGCCGCCCTACGCGCCGAGCTGGACGCGTTGCGCTACCAAAGACGCCCAGACCCGGCCCGCCTCGCGCCGCTGCTTATGGCCCTGCGGGCGCAGGTGCGGCGCGCCGCCTGGCGGAGTCTGCGGCGATGAGTTCGCTTCACTGGGCGCAACCCTGGTGGCTGGCGTTGCTGCCTTTGTGCGGGGTTCTGCTTTGGCGCCGCCTGCGCGGAGACGGTGCCAAAGCGCCGCCGGGCCTGGTCCTGCGGCACCCAAACCTCTACGGCCTGCTCAGCGCCCCGCCCGTCGCCGGGTTCCATCTCTGGCGGCGCGTAGTGCCCGCCCTGGCGCTGGCCTGCGCCGTGACCGCCCTGGCGCAGCCGCAGCGCCTCGGCGGCTGGATCGACGCGCCGCCGCAAGGGCGCAACATCGTGGTCCTGCTCGATACCTCGCAGACCATGAGCCTCGAAGACATGGCCTGGAACGGCAAACCCGCCGCGCGCCTCGCCGTGGTCAAGCGCGTTTTCGCGGACTTTGCCAAAGCCCGCGCGGGCGACCGCTTCGGCATCATCGCCTTCGGCTCCAGCGCTGCCACGCTGATGCCGCCCAGTTTTGACAACGCCGCCGCCGCCCGCATGCTCGAGCGCGCGCAGGTCGGCGGGCTGGGCGACAACACCGCCATCGGCGATGCGATCGGTCTGGCCCTGCGCCAGGTCGCGCCGCAGTCCGGGCTTACGCCGGTGTTGATCCTGTACTCCGATAATGGCGCGAGCAATGCCGGGGAAATCAGCCCGGCGCAGGCGGTTGCCCTGGCGCGGCATCTGGGGGTTAAAATCTACACCGTGCAGGTGGGTGACGACCCGGCAACCGGCGAGACCTATACGGTGCCCGCCTATCCCGGACCGCAGCCGGACATGCGGCTGATCGCCAGCACCACCGGCGGCAAATTTTTCTACGCCGCGAGCAGCGACGCCGAATTTGCCGCCATCCGCACGATCGGCGCGCTGACCCCGCTTGTGCGCCCGCCCGAGGGTCGGCACAGAGCGATCACCCCGCTCTATCCCTGGCCTTTGGCGCTCGCCTGCCTGCTCTGGCTGTTCAGCGCCATCACCCTTGAGGACCGCGCATGACCGGCGCGTTGCATTGGGCTCACCCCTGGGCCGGGTTGCTCGCCCTGGGGTTTTTGCTCCTTCAACTCTGGCGCGGCATGCAGGCCCGGCGACGGACCGCGCAGGCGGATCTGTACGCGGATGACCTCCTGCGCCCCTGGACGGTGATCGCACTTCCCCGCCAGCACAAATTGGCGCGCCGGATTGCCGAGGCGCTGATCTGGATTCTGCTCGCCGCCTCCCTGGCCGGACCGCGCGTGCGCCTTGAGCCGTCGCCGCAAGGGATGATGGCAACGCGTCATGACGTGAACATCATGGTCGTACTCGACACCTCGCCAAATATGGCGCTGGGGAATACGGACGATGACACGCCGCTGATGCTCCAGGCGCGCAGTGCCCTGCTGGATTTGCAGGGCAAACTGCGCGGTGAAAGACTGGGCCTCGCCGTCTATGGCCAGACCAGCGGTGAAATCCTGCCGCCAACCAACGATCCCGCATTGTTCGACGCTTTTCTCGACCAGACCACCCCCGGCCCGCCCGCTGATGCCGGGAACGATACCGCGAGCGGTGCCGGGCTGGCGGGCGCGTTGTGGCTGGCGCGCCAGACGCTGTTGCAAACGCCGGGCAAAACGGACGCCATTCTGCTCCTCGCCGACGCCTCGCCCGCCACCGGCGAGGATGCGGGTGATTTGCAAAATCTTCGCCTGGAAGCCACAAAATTACAAGCGGCGGGGATTCCCGTCTTTGTCCTGGCGCTGCGGCAGGCTTCCTGGCTGGGCGGTCGGCCCTCGGCTCTGGACATCGCCGCCTTACAGGACCTCGCCCGGCAAACCGGCGGCAAGCTGGCCGATGAGGACGGCGCATGGCACGCGCTCTATCAAAACGGCATCGCAGATCTCCCGTCCAACGCGCCGCCGCCCGGCACGCTAACGCTCTGGCGCGATCTGTTCGCCTGGCCGTTATGCCCAGCCCTGCTCCTGATGGCGATTCTGGCCTGGCCACAACGCAAAAACCGCGCTCTAGCGCTGCTGATTCTTCTTTTTTTCATGATCGGTCATGCGCCCGCAGCGCGGGCGGATAACCCCGCCGGTCAACAACGCGCCTGGCAGCGTTGGCAGGCACAGGATTACCGCCAGGCCGCCTCCCTCTACGCCCGCCTGCCCGGCTGGTCCTCGCGCATGGGCGAGGGCGACAGCCTCTATCGCCTGGGCGATTACCCCGCCGCGCTGGCCGCGTTTCAGGCCGCCATGCTCGACGCCGATACCGATACGCAACGCGCCGCGGCGCTGTTCAACCTGGGCAATGCCGCGTTTCATCAACCCGGACTGCTCGCCGAAGCCATCGACGCCTATCAGGCAAGCCAGACGCTACGTCCCAACGATCCGGCGAATTTGCACAACCTCGCCCTGGCCCAGCACCAACGCGCGCTTAACCAGCCCAGCCCCGCCGTCGGCAGCGGCAGCGGTCCAGGGCTGAACGACGGCGGCAGCGGGTTCACCCAGACGGGCGACCATCCGCCCAGCCGCCTGGCCAGGCCGATAAAAAAATTGGTGATTCCACCAGCACAAACACAAATCCTCAGCGGCCCAGGCGCGCTGGCGTTACGCCCCGGCGCGAACCAGACGAACACTCCGCAAAACCTGCCGCCACAGGACATCGCCGCCGCCGCGCGCAAAATCCAGTTGCTCCAGGATCAACACGCACAACTCGAAGCCAACCTGCTGCACGCCGACAATCAGAACGCAACAAACGGCGTGGCGGCGGACCGATGATCCGCCACCTCCTCCTGGCGCTCGCGCTGGTCCTGCCGCTACATCCCGCGCAGGCACAATTCACCTTTCAGTGCGGGATCAGCGCGCCGCAGCCCTGGCTTGGACAGGCAATCCTCTGGCATCTGAGCAGCACCGGAGCCGGATCGGGTTTGCCGATCATCGCGCCGGATCAGCTCGCCCCGGACTGGTATATCTACGACCAGAACGCCTCCGCATCGACCGACAATACTGGCCATGCCGCAGCAAGTTCCGACATTACCCTCTACCCGATGCGCACCGGAGAACTCACCCTGCCCAGCGTGCATGCGGGCGGCGCAAGCTGTCCGGCGATGGCGGTCAACATCGCCGGACATGCCCCAGGTCAACCGGCGATGATCGTCACCGCGCATCTCGATCCGCCGCATCCCTATGTCGGGCAGCGCACGCACATCACCTTCGACATTTCCTATGCGGGCGATCTGACCTGGGATTCGGTCATCGCGCAGAGCCCGAACACGCTGCTCACCCCCTTGGACATTCCCTACCCGCAACAAACACAGCTTGGCCCAACCACGAACCTTCGCCAATTCGCCTGGACAATCCTGCCCCTGAGTGCCGGGATTGCGCGTGTGCAATTTAGCCGTCTCTCGGCGCGGCGCGACGGTCCGATCGAGATTTTTCCAGCACCCCAGGATTTACAAATCCCAGTCCGCGCCGTGCCTGCTTTCTGGCCCACGGGCGGATTGATCGGCGCACCTTCGGCAACCCTTCTCGCCGCATCGCCGCAGCTCAATATTGGGCAAACCGGCCTGCTGCGCCTGGAGCTGAGCGACACAGGTTTAACCCGCGAAAGGGTGGCGCATCTCTTCGTGACACAAGCCACAGCGCCCGGCCTGCAATTTGATCCGCCCTTGATCCGCAGAATGCCCACGGATTATGAATCGCTCGAGGATGTCTGGCAGATCGACTTGCCTTTCAAGGCGATGCAGCCAGGAGATTTCCAGTATCCGAAATTCCGCCTCCCCTATTTCGATCCGCAATCCGGCGCGCCGCGCGCGGTGTTCCTCCAACCGGGAATATTGCATGTCGCCGACCCGTTGCGCGTGATTCTCCATAAAATCATTGCGGTAGCGGCGGCCCTTTTCCTGGCCGCGCTGGCTGCGTTTTATCTGCGCCGCCGCATGCTGACAGCGCGCGCCCGCGCGCGCTTGCGCGGCGCACAAACAGTGGCGCAACTCCGCGACCTCTGGCTCGCCTGGCCGCCCGTTGCCGCCGCCGCGCGCGCAAAACCCACGACCTTGCGGCAATGGCTGACCCAACATGGCGCCACGCACGCACACGACGCAGCCTTGATGGACCTCGCCGCCAAGATCGAGCGCCAGCTCTACGGCCCAGCCCCCGATGGCGAACTGGCCGCACCACAAGCCGAACAAGTCGCAGCCCTGATCACCCGTCGCCAAAAACGCCAAAGCTGAACGCCGCACAGGCGCAAAAAAAACGGCACCCGCGCGGGTGCCGTTTCGATGTCTCCGACTACAGGGGCAAAGCCCCTGCGTCGCTTAGCTCCCCCGGTTATCCACCAGATCGGTGACCACGCCCGGATCGGCGAGGGTGGAGGTATCGCCCAGGCTATCGGTCTCGTTGGCCGCGATCTTGCGCAGGATGCGGCGCATGATCTTGCCCGAGCGCGTCTTGGGCAGACCCGGCGCCCACTGGATCACATCCGGTGCAGCAATTGGCCCGATTTCCTTACGCACCCACGCAACCAGCTCCTTGCGCAGCGCCTCGGTCGGCTCGACATCCGCGACCAGGGTGACATAGGCATAAATGCCCTGGCCCTTGATGTCGTGCGGATAGCCAACGACGGCGGCTTCAGCCACGGCCACATGCGCCACCAACGCCGACTCGACCTCGGCGGTGCCCATACGGTGCCCGGAGACGTTGATGACATCGTCCACGCGCCCGGTGATCCAGTAATACCCATCGGTATCGCGGCGCGCACCGTCGCCGGTGAAGTACAGCCCCTTGAAGGTGGAGAAGTACGTCTGCGCAAAGCGGGCATGATCGCCATAGATGCTGCGCATCTGCCCCGGCCAGCTATCGGAGATGCAGAGGTTGCCCTCGTTCGCCCCGGTCAGCTCATGGCCTTCCGCGTCCACCAGCATCGGCTTGACGCCCGGCAGCGGCAGCGTCGCCGAGCCCGGCTTCTGGCCGATCGCGCCGACCAGCGGCGAGATCAGAATCCCGCCGGTTTCCGTCTGCCACCAGGTATCGACGATCGGGCAGCGGTTCTCGCCGACGACATGATAATACCACTTCCAGGCTTCCGGGTTGATCGGCTCGCCGACCGACCCCAGCACCCGCAGCGATTTGCGCGAGGTCTTATGCACCGGCCCTTCGCCATCGCGCATCAGGGCGCGGATCGCGGTCGGCGCGGTGTAGAAGATGTTGACCTGGTGCTTGTCGATCACCTGCCAGAAGCGCGAGGTATCGGGATAGTTCGGCACGCCCTCGAACATCAGCGTGGTCGCGCCATTGGCGAGCGGGCCATAGACGATATAGGTATGGCCCGTGACCCAGCCCACATCCGCCGTGCACCAGTAAACCTCGCCGGGGTGGTAATCGAACACATATTGATGGGTGAAACTCGCCCACACCATATAGCCGCCGGTGGTGTGCAGAACCCCTTTGGGCTTGCCGGTCGAACCGGAGGTGTAGAGGATGAACAGCGGATCTTCCGCGTTCATCTCGGCGGGGACATGCGTCGGCGAAGCCGCGGCGCAGACCTCCTCATACCAGACATCGCGCCCGGCCTTCATGGCGACATCGCCGCCGGTCGCCTTGACGACGATGACATTGGTGACGCTCGGGCAGGTCTTCAGCGCCTCGTCGGCATTGACCTTGAGCGCCACCTTGCGCCCGCCGCGGCGGCCCTCATCGGCGGTGATCAGCGCGACGGAGTTGCAATCCTGAATCCGGTTGGCGAGCGAATCGGGCGAGAAGCCGCCGAACACGACCGAGTGGATCGCGCCGATGCGCGCGCAGGCGAGCAGCGCCACGGCGGCCTCGACGATCATCGGCAGATAAATGGTGACGACATCGCCCTTCTTGATGCCCTTGGTGGTCATCGCATTGGCAAGGCGGCAGACCTGCTCGTGCAGTTCGCGATAGGTCACCTTCTTGGAGGAATTCGGATCATCGCCCTCCCAGATGATCGCCACCTGATCGCCGCGCTCGGCGAGATGCCTATCGAGACAGTTGGCGGCGGCATTCAGCGTGCCGTCCTCGAACCACTTGATCGAGACGTCGCCGGTAAAGGAGGTATTCTTGATCTTCGTCGGGGTCTTGATCCAGGTGATGCGCTTGCATTCCTCGGCCCAGAACGCATCGGGCGTGTTCGCCGCACGTGCGGTCATATCCTCAAACTGTGCGCGCGTAACCAGGGCGTGCGCCGCGATTTCCGGCTTCACCGGGATAATATCTGCGTCCGACATCTTTGTTCCTCCATGTTTTTTTAGCCTGCCCCCCTTTATGCCAAAGTTCTTTCTCCTCTGAAAGAGCGTTACGCAACATCACTTAACCCTGGTTTAACGCCCGCTTAACGCCAGCCTTTCGCCGCACGCCACCTTGACGGGACACAGCGTAATTATTACAAATAAGTTATCAAAAATCATGTTTTTGAGAGCAAATAACGGATAGCGGAGGTCCTCGTTGACAATTCCGTATGTTTCTGCGCGAAATTTGAGATGCAATCGACTTTGGCTTGACTTGAACTGGCGCTCCCTTCGGCTGGACGCATAAACAAGGCTTCCAATCCCCGGTTGTCCCCTCAACTCCGTGCGGCAGGCGCGCGGGGGGGCGATTTAAGGAGCGACGACAAGTTATGGCGACCGGTACTGTGAAGTGGTTCAACACGACCAAGGGTTATGGTTTCATTGTGCCTCAGGACGGCGGCAAGGATGTGTTCGTACACATCACCGCGGTTCAGGCAGCAGGCCTTCGTGGTCTGAACGAAGGCCAGAAAGTGACCTTCGAAATTGCCATGGAGCGCGGCAAGGCGGCCGCGATCAACCTCAAGGCGGTTTAATCGGTTCGCCTCGACTTTGGGGCAGCCAGAAATGTCTGACGCAACGGGGCCTTTAAGGCCCCGTTGCTGTCTCCGGCGGAACGCAACGCCCCGCGCCGTCGCAAAGCCCGCGCGCCCTCCTATATTGGGAGAAAGAGGGAAGCCATGAACCATAAGAACGCGCCGCCCCTGGCGTCGGGATCTAATGCCGCCACTTCGCTCAACGACACCTTCGACGCCGCCGTGCGCCGCTTCGGGTCCCGCCCGGCGCTGAATTTCCTGGACCGCCGCTTCACCTACGCGCAACTCGGCACGCTGGTGGACCGCGCCGCCGCCGGGCTGCAACGGATGGGCGTCGCCAGGGGCACAAAGATCGGCCTCTGCCTGCCCAACACGCCCTATTCGATCATCCTTTATTACGCGATATTAAAGACCGGCGGCACGGTGGTGAATTTCAATCCACTCTACACCGCCCGCGAGATCGAATCCCTGGCCCGCTCCTGCCATGTCTCCATCATCGTCTCGCTCGACATCGCCCTGATCCAGGACAAAATTTCGCAACTGGCGCTCTCCGGGCTGTTCTCGCGCGTCATCGTCTGCCGCATGGCCGCCGCCCTGCCGCTGTTCAAATCCCTCGCCCTGCGCATCCTCCGGTACAAGGATCTGGCGCGCATCCCGCCGGGCGCCCCCTTCCTCACCTTCGAACAGCTCATCGCGGGCGCCACCGCGCCAACCCCGGTAGAAATCCACCCGGAACAGGACATCGCCGTCCTGCAATTCACCGGCGGCACCACCGGCACCCCCAAAGCCGCCATGCTGAGCCACGCCAACCTCACCGCCAACATCGCCCAGGTCCAGGCCGTCCTGCCCGACATCATCCCCGGACGCGAGCGCATCCTCGGCGTGCTGCCGTTCTTCCATGTTTTCGCCATGACCGGGGTGATGAACCTGGGCCTGAGCGTCGGCGCGGAACTGCTGCTCCTCCCCCGGCTGGACATCAAAACCCTGATGCGCACGCTGCGCCGCCGCCGCCCGACCGTCCTGCCCGGCGTGCCGACTCTCTTCACCGCCATCAGCAACGCCGCCGAATCCTCAAAAAAACCCGATTTCAGCTTCATCAAATTCTGCATCTCCGGCGGCGCGCCGATCGCGGCGGAAGCGCTCGACCGCTTCGAACGCCTCGCCCACTGCCAGATCCTCGAAGGCTACGGCCTCTCCGAAACCTCCCCCGTGGTCACCTTCAACCAGGTGGGTGCAACACGGCGCGGCAGCGTCGGCCAGGCGGTCCCCGGCACCACCCTCGAGATCCGCGATCCCGAAAACCCGCTAACCCTGCTCCCCCAGGGCGAACGCGGCGAAATCTGCGTGCGCGGCCCACAAGTCATGCGCGGCTATTATGAACAGCCGACGGAGACCGCGAACGCCTTCGTCGAGGGCGCGTTGCGCACCGGCGATATCGGCTATCTCGACGCGGACGGCTACCTCTTCATCGTGGACCGGATCAAAGACCTGATCCTCTGCGGCGGCTACAACGTCTATCCGCGCATGATCGAAGAAGCCGCCTACCAGCACCCCGCGATCTATGAGGCCATCGCCATCGGCATCCCCGACCCCTATCGCGGCCAGGCCCCCAAACTCTTCGTCACCCTGCGCCCAGGCTGCAGCGCCACGCCCGTCGATATCCTGCACTTTCTCGCCGAGCGCCTGAGCAAGATCGAATTACCAAAAACGGTGGAAATCCGCGAGACCTTGCCCAAAACAATGATCGGGAAATTGTCCAAGAAAGAGTTGGTGGCGGAGGAGGCCAAGGGGCCTCGCCCCCTGGAACCCTGACGAGGGCGCTGCCCTCGACCCGCTGGGGCCGACGCGCGAAGGCGCGCCAACAAACCCTGAGAATTTACTTCCCGATACAGAACCCCGAAAACACCGCGTCCAAAATCTCCTCAACCCCAATCGCCCCGGTCAACCGGCCCAGCGCATGCGCCGCCGCGCGCAACTCCTCCCCGCGCAGCTCCGGCTCCAACTCCGCCATCGCCCGCTCCAGCGCCATCGCCGTATCGCGCACACAGGCAACCTGCCGGGGCCGCGTCAGCACCGCCGCCCCTTGCGTATCCGTCAGCCGCGCCGCCGCCTCGGCCAGCGCCGCGCGCAAAGCGTCCATCCCCAGCCCGCTCGCCGCCGAAACCACCAGCTCGCCGCCCGCCGCCCCCCCAAGATCCCCCTTGGTGACCACGCGCAACACCTCCACCCCGCCTGGCACCGGCGCAAATTCCTGCCCGAGCGGCGCCACGGCGATGATCAGATCGGCCCGCTCCGCGCGCGCCCGCGCCCGGCGCATCCCCTCGGCCTCCAAAAAATCCTCCGTCACGCGCAAGCCCGCCGTGTCGGTCAGATGCACCGGCACCCCGCCAAGATCGACCCGGCTGCCCACCGCATCGCGCGTCGTCCCCGGTATCTCCGAGACAATCGCCACCTCCTCGCCCGCCAGCGCGTTCAGCAGCGTCGATTTCCCAGCATTCGGCGGCCCCAGGATGACAAACTCCAGCCCCTCGCGCAGCCGCTCCGCCGCGGGCGCCTTGCCCAGCGCCGCAAACATCTCATCGCGCAACGCCCCCAGCCGCGCCAACAGCCCCGCCTCCACCTCGGTCGGCAAATCCTCGTCGGGAAAATCGATCAACGCCTCCTGCTGCGCCAACGCCAGACGAATCCCCTCGCGCCAGCGCGCACAGGCCGCCTGCAACCCGTCCACCCCCGCCACCGCCTGCACGCGCTGCGCCTCGGTCTCGGCCGCGATCAAATCCGCCATCGCCTCGGCGGCGAGTAAATCCAGCCGCCCGTTCAGATGCGCCCGCCGCGAGAACTCCCCCGGCTCCGCCGGACGCGCCCCCAACCCCACCAGCGCCGCACTCACCGCCGCAAACACCGCCCGCCCGCCATGCAGCGACAGCTCAATGCAATCCTCGCCGGTAAAACTATGCGGCGCGATAAAACTGACCACCAACGCATGATCCAAAACCCGCCCCTGCCAGCGCAATGCCCGCAACACAGACCGCCGAGGTGCGGGCAACGCCCCCGCCAACGCCGCCGCAATCGCCCGCGCCCCCTCGCCGGACAGCCGCACCACCGTCACCGCCCCGCCGCGCCCGGTAATCGGCGCAAAGATCGTCTCGCTCATCGCCGCTCCTGCCTGCGCACCAGAATTTCACTAATCGCAATCACCCCCACCAGCGCCGCCGCCACCGCCCACGCCAATGACAACAACGACAACTCGGGCACCACCGGCACCAACAGCGTCAGAAACAACAGCCCATAGGTATGCGAAACCGGAAAATGCGGATGCACCAAACGCCGGAAAATCCCGTTGCCCAACAGATACAAAGCCGGACCGCCCAACAGCATCAACCCAGCAGGCAAAGACACCGCCGCCCCCGGATGCTCAAGCAACAGCCCATCCCCCGCCGCCACCGCAATAATCCCCGCCACCAGCAGCGCATGCACATAGGTATAAGCCGCGCGCGCAATGCGCCCCGGGTCCTCCGACTGCGCAAAAACATCCGCATTGCGCTCCGCCGCCCGGTCGAAATAAATCCACCACAGCGCCACAACCCCGACAAACGCCGCCGGAAACGCCAGCGCCTCCGGCTGCGACCACCGCAGCGCATAAAACGCCTCCCCCGTCGCCGCAATCGACTCGCCCAGCGCAATCAAAATGAACCCGGCGCAACGCTCCGCCAGATGATAACTGTCAATCACCCAATCCGTCGTCGCCGACCGCCCCAGACCTGGCGTGTAATACCCCAGCGCGGGCGCCACAAAATCCAGCCCCAACGCCGCCAGCCACAACCACGTCCGCACCGGATCAGGCCAAACCCCGCCCGCAATCCAGAACACCCCCGAAGCCAGAAACCAAAAACTGATCCGCCCCATATTGCGAAAATTCCCGGCATCAAACCCGCGCACCGCCCAGAGCATGAACAAACTCCGCCCCAACTGCATCGCCACATACGCCGCCGCAAACGCCAACCCCCGCCCACCAAACGCATCCGGCACCGCCGTCGAAAGCACCAGCCCCAACAACATCAAAACCAAAACCATCACCCGAACCGGGCGATACTTCGGCTCCAGCCAATTCGTAACCCAGGACGTGTAAACCCAGACCCACCACACCGCGGCAAACAACATCACCGTATGCAAAAAACCCAGCAAACCGAGATTCGCCCGCAACTCCGCCGAAAGCTGCGTCACCGCAAAGACAAAAACCAAATCAAAAAACAGCTCCACCTGCGTCACCGGCGCCGTGCCGTGACCCAACCGAGGCCTCAAATAATTAACCCGAGCCGCCAATATCCCCATGCCCCCAACCTACGGCCAATGCCAACGAACGACAAACCGGAGTGACGGGAGGTAAAGAAGGGCAGGGGGCGCGGCCCCCGGGGCCCCCCCCAAACGCGTTTTGCATTTGCGTACGGTTATTTTGTTTCTGGGGGGGGGGGGGGGGGGGTGGGGGGGGGGGGGGGGGGGGGGGGGGGGGGCCGGGCGCCCGGGGGGGGCGCGCCCCCGCCCCCCCGCCCGCCCGCGGCGGGGCTTTGGTCCGCCTCGGGCGGGGGCGGGGGCGGGGCCCCCCCC
>JARLGO010000221.1 GCA_031292655.1 Geothrix sp. | reverse complement strand
CCCAGGCCACCGGCCTGGCTGACCATCCTGGCCAAGTCCGCGCCCTGCTGGGCCATGATGTCCACGGTCTTCTTGAGCATGGCGATGGAGACGTCCCCTTGGATCTTGGCCTGGGTCTGGGCTACTGCGCTGGCGACGAGGGGATCCACGGGGGCCTCAATGGTGCGTTATCGGACGTGGGGTTTGCGGACTTGAGCGGCCCGGAGGAGGGCGGCGGCATCCTGGATGGGGGCCTTGGCCGCGGTGGCGGCCCGGTTCTCGGTGGCAATGGCCTCGAAGACCTCGCGGCGGTGGACCTGGACGCTTCGCGGGGCCTTGATGCCCAGCCGCACGCCGTCCTTGGTGATGCCGAGGACGATGACCTCGACCTCGCCGCCGATGACGATGGACTGATCCGGCTTCCGAGTGATGACGAGCATTCAGGAAGGCTAACAGAGCCGGTCAGTCTTGGACGATGATCGGGAATTGCAGCGGGAACTTGTCGGCATTCAGGACGATCTGGAACCCGATCCGGGTCTTGACGTTGATGACCAGGGGCCCGGCCAGGTTGGTGGTCATCTGTCTGGGGTCCTCGGGGATCACCACGAGGGTGAGCACCAGGGCGTCCTTCGGGGCTTCAAGGTGGAGGGCTTCCGCCTCCTCCTCGCCCAGGGGCACATCGTAGTCCTTCTTGACGCAGGCAGGGTCCACGCAAACGAAAGAGACCTCCCGGGCCTCGACGGACTGGAGGAACTTGAGGGGATAGCTGTCCCTGGGCTCGAACAGCTTGAACAAGGTGAGATTCGGGAAGCCCACCAGGCCCTTGGGAAAGGTCAGGAGGGCGCCGTCCTCGGGAAAGGGGTTGGTGTCCGGGGTCTTCGCAGGGTCGGGTGTCATGGCTGTCCTGGGTTGTTCCAGATCAATCCATCGGAGGATTCCGGATCTTCCTGAGTTTCATGGGCGCCTTCGCTGAAGACCTCCCAAAGGGCATCCAGCCGCTTGCGGCGGAACCGGGGGTTCGGGATGGTCCGCTCTAGGGCCTCCTTGGTGGCCGGGGGATGGGCCAGCCGGGCCATGAGCCAGCGGTTGCCCAGCTCCATGACGGCGCCCACGTCGCCTTCGTTGCCCCAGGCCCAGCGGAGGGCGGTGAGCTTCATGGCCCGGGTCACCGCCAGGTCGCCCAGGTGCCGGACCTTGTCCACCACGGGATCGTGCTTGGGGGGCGTGTAGGCGCGGATTCGCTTCAGCAGGTGCCGCATCTCCTTCGGGAGGTTGGCCAGGCGCGGTCCGATCTCGGGATGATCCCGTTGGGCATCGCACTCGTCGGCCAGGATCCTCAGCAGGGGCAGGAGCAGGGCGGCGTCGCGGCTGGCGTAGCTGATCTGGGCCTCGCGCAGGGGGCGCACCATCCAGTTGGAGTCCTGTTCCTCCTTGGGGATGTCGAGGCCCAGCTTGAGCTTGGCCATGGTCTTGAGCCCCGGCTGGGGATAGCCCAGGGCCCGGGAGAGCAGCATGGTGTCGAAGATGCTGTCCGGCACCACGTCGTAGAGGCGCTTGAAGACGATGCCATCCCCGGAGAAGTCGTGGACGATCCAGGGCACCTGGGCCATGGCCTGCAGGGCGGGCCGCATGAACTCCTCCAGGGGCAGCGGATCCACCAGCCAGGCCTGATCGTGGGTGGCCACCTGCATGAGCGCCAGCACGCAGTGGTGCATGCCGGTGAGGCTGCATTCGATGTCCACGGACAGCACGCCGGCCGCATGCCAGAGAGGCAGGGCCGCCTGCAGCTTTTCGGGCGTGTCCACATAGGTTGTGGGAAGGTCGAAGTGGTCGAGCACCATCCGTTCAGTGTGCCGCAGAAGTGCATCCATTACTCTGGGGACTCCACAGTAATTCGAGGAATGCCATGAACCGATCGCTCTTTTGGACCACCTTTGGAACCGTCTTCCTGGCCGAAGTCGGCGACAAGACTCAGCTCGCGGCCATGACCGCCACCGTGCGCAGCGGCCAGGTCTGGACCGTGTTCTTCGCGGCCAGCGCGGCCCTGGTGTGCGCCACGGCCATCGGTGTGGCCCTGGGCGACGTGCTCTTCAAGTACCTTTCCGAGGCGGTCATCAAGTGGGTCGCGGGGACGGCCTTCATCGCGGTGGGGCTATGGGTCCTGGTGAAGGGCTGACCCACCTCTTCTACGACGGGGCCTGCGGGTTCTGCAGCGGCGCGGTGCGGTTCGCCGCGAAGCGGGTCACATCCCCACGGATCCACTTCGCGCCCCTGGGCGGGGAGACCTTCGAACGCCTGGTCCCCCCCGACCGGCGGGCCGGGCTTCCCGACAGCCTCCTGGTGCTCACGTCGGAGGGTGGCCTGCTGACCCGGTCCGGGGCTCTGATCCACCTCCTCCATCGGATGGGGCCGGCCTGGCGCCTGGTGGGCCTCCTGCTGACCCGAGTCCCCGTCCCTCTGCGGGACTGGGTCTACGACCAGGTGGCCCGCAGGCGGCCCAAGGGGGGAGCCTGCCCAAGGACAAGCATCTCCGGGGATTCCCGCTTCAAACCATAGAAATAAAAAAATGTCACAATGGCCAATGAGGCCGCACCGAAAGGGGAACAACAGCACCCTGGTCCTGCCCCGGCCCCCCCGGGAAGACCATGTCCTGTCCCAACCACGGGGCCCTGTGCGGCCCCCGCTGCGGCACCGGCCGCACGGAGGATCCATGTTCACGAAACTCATCGGTGCCGCCACCCTCTTCACGGCGGGCTCCCTCATGGCGGGCAGTTCCACGGCGGTCGGCGCCACCCCCGTCGAGCCGTTCGGCGGAGAGACCGTCCTGTCGGCGGCGGGAAGCTGCGGGTCCCAGGAGCCCAAGGGCGAGGGCCAGGCCCCCGCCAAGGCCAAGGAGGGCAAGGCCAAGGACGGCTCCTGCGGGAAGGGTTCCTGCGGCAGCAAGGACGTGAAGAAGGGCCACAAGGACGGCTCCTGCGGCAGCAAGGATGCCAAGAAGGGCCACAAGGACGGCTCCTGCGGGAAGGACAAGAAAGCCGCCCCCAGCGAGGCCGACAAGAAGTAGCTCAGGCGGGAGGAACCCATGGCTCAGGACAGGTTCACCGGCGTGGGGCTGGGACTCCGCCGCCCGCACCTCGAGCAGGTCGCGGGGAGGGAGGACCATGGGGTGCCCTTCTGGGAGACCTGCCCTGAGAACGTCATCGGGGATGGGGGCCGGTTCCACCGGATGGCCTGCGCCATCCTCGATCGGGATCCCGTCCTCACCCATGGGCTGGCCATGTCCGTGGGCGGCTTCGATCCTTTGGACAGGGCCTACCTCCGCGACCTGGGCGATTTCCTCCTCCGCACCGGGACGCCCTGGCATTCGGAGCACCTCTGCTTCACGTCGGTGGATGGCAGCTGCCTTCATGAACTCCTCCCCATTCCCTTCACCCGGGAAGCCGTGAGGCACACGGTCGCGCGGGTGCGGGAACTCCAGTCCCGGCTGCCCGTTCCGCTGCTGCTCGAGAACATCACCTACTATGCCGAGCTGGGCGACGCCGAAATGGAGGAGGCGGACTTCATCACGGCGGTGCTCGAGGGTGCGGACGCGGGCTGGCTGCTGGATGTGAACAACGTCTACGTGAACGCCCTCAACTTCGGCTTCGATCCCAAGGAATGGCTGTCCCGCATGCCGCTGGACCGCGTCGCCCAGCTCCACATCGCCGGGCACAAGAAATTCGGTTCCATCACCGTGGATACCCATGGCGCCGCCGTCATCGATCCTGTCATCGACCTCATGCAGTGGACCCTGGCCCGCCTCGGGAGGCCCGTGCCTGTGCTCCTGGAACGGGACAACCACATCCCCGACCTCGACGAGCTCCTGGCCGAGCGGGCGCGCCTCCAGCGCGCCTACGACGGGGCCCTGGCCCTCACCGGGACCCGCCATGTCTGAGTCCAGGACCCAGCGCCTGCAGCGCGCCATGGCCTCCCTGGTGCTGGATGGGGACGAGGCCGCCCTCGAGGCGGATCCCGGACGCGTGGCGCGGCGGCACGGCCTGTCGGGTGTGGATCAGCGCTCCTTCCGGGAGCAGGCCCCGGCGATGCTGACCTACCGCCAACTGGCCCGGCTGAGCCTCATCGAACCCCTGGAGTCCATGTTCCCGGTGCTGAAGGCGCTCCTCGAGGGGGCCGGGTCCTGGGACGGGTGCGTGCAGGCCTTCCTGGACGCGCGGGTGGTGCGGAGTTCCCAGTACCGGGACATCGCGCCGGCCTTCCTCGGCTGGCTGGCCGCCACCCGCTGGGGCCAGGACCGCTGGCCCTTCCTCCTGGAACTCGCCCACGCCGAGCTCCTGGAGACGCTGGTGGCCCGGTTTCCGGATTCGGATCCCGTCGAGGGGCTCCACGCGGACCCCGGACCCGAGGATCTCGTGGTTCTGGATCCCGCCACCCAGGTCGTGGCCTACACCCATGCGGTCCACCGCGCCTGCGTGGAGGCGCCGGTCCCCGAGGCCCGTCCCGCCCACCTCCTGGCCTTCCGGGATGGGGAAGGCGAGGCCCGGCTCCTGGAACTGACACCCGCCACCGCGGCGCTGCTGGTGCGGGCCCAGACCCTGCCCCTGGCGGAAGCCGCCGCGGCCTTGAACCTGCCCGACCTCGCTCCGATGACGGGGCTCCTGCACGACCTTCGGCGCGACGGCGCCATCGCCGGATTCCGACCCTTCCCCTGACCCCAGAGGCCCCCATGCTCCTCCGTTCCATCCTGCCGGCCCTGCTGCTGGCCCTTCCCCTTCTGGCCCAGTCCCGGGTGTTCCGCGTGGACGAAAACCATACGGTGCTCGGCTTCAAGGCCTCGACCCTGCTCTTCGACGTGCCGGGCCGCTTCACCCGCTACAAGGCCGACATCCAGGGCGACCCCGCCGCTCCCGAGGGGGCCAAGGTCCAGCTCGACATCGACGCCAAGTCCATCAGCACGGCCATCCAGGCCCGCGACGAGCACCTCCGGTCGGCGGACTTCTTCGACGTCGCCCGGTACCCGAAGATCACCTTCACCTCCCGGGAAGTCCACCGGGACGGGGACCGGGTGGTGGTCCGGGGCACCCTGGCCATGCATGGCGTGAGCCGGGACCTGGACCTCTCCTTCGTGAGCGCGGAGGGGTTGAATGGAGCCGGGACCCGCACCTGGTCCTACCGGGCCACCCTGCCCCTGGACCGGCTCGACTTCGGCCTGGGCGCGGAAAGCGTGGCGGCCAAGATCAGCCTGAAGCGCCCGGTGGAGCTGGACCTGCTGCTGGTGGGCTTCTTCGAAGAGGCTCAGGCCCCGGCGAAGCCGGCATCGACCAAGAAACCCTCGAGTTCCGCCAAGAAGTAGGCCTTGCCTGGCCGCGGGCCGCCGCGGACACTGGCAGCGGCATGACGGAAGCCCCCCCGAACGAGACCGAACTGATCCAGCAGGCCGCGACCGGAGACTCGGCGGCCTTTGGCGCGCTCGTCCAACCCCACCTGGCCCTCTTCCACAACGGGATCCACCGCATCCTGGGCAACACCGCCGACACCCAGGACGCGCTTCAGGACGCCCTCCTGAGCATCCACCGCGACCTGCCGCGCTTCGAGGGCCGCAGCCGCTTCAGCAGCTGGGGCTACAAGATCTGCCTGAATGCGGCGCTGATGGCGCGGCGGAGCCGCGTGCGGATCCACGAGATGGAGCGTCCGGAGCCGCTGGCCATCGGGCCCTTCGACGAGCGGGGCCACCACCTGGAGCCGGACCATCTGCCGGAGTGGCAGGTGGAGGCCCAGGCGCACGGCCTCGTGGAGCGGCGGGAGATGCGGGAGTGCCTGATCCGGGCCCTCGACGAGCTGCCGGACTCGCACCGGATCGTGTTCGTGCTGAAGGATCTCGAGGACTGGGAAACCGAGGACATCGCCCGGCATCTCCAGGTGGCTCCCGGCACCGTGCGCCAGCGGCTTCACCGCGCCCGGACGCTGCTTCAGGCCCGCCTCCGAACCTTCGTCCTGGGAGGCCGTCCATGACATTCCTGCCCTCCTGCCACGACGTGCAGACCCACCTCACCGAGTACGCCGAAGGCTCGCTGCCCTTTGGCCGAAGGCTCGGCATCTGGATCCACCTGCGATTGTGCAGGGCCTGCGCCCGCTTCCTCCGCGGCATGAAGGCCCTGCCGGAATGGGCGAAGCGGGTGCTCGCTCCGCCGGCGGAGGCACCCGAGGCGGCGGCGAGGGCCCTGGCGGAGGTCCAGGCCGCCCTGTCGAGGCGTCCGCGCTCCTAGCCGCGCTTCAAGGTGAGGATGGCGATCTCCGGCGGGGCCGCGATTCGGATGGGCAGGCCCACCACCCCCAGGCCGCGGCTCACGTAGAGCAGGTCGCCGCCCTCGCGGAAGAGGCCCTCCGTGTGGGGACCCAGGATGCGGGCGCTGTTGAAGCCCGGGATGGGGTTGATCTGGCCCCCGTGGGTGTGGCCCGAAAGCGTGAGCCGGGCCCCGGCCGCCAGGGCCTGCCCCCATTCGCTGGGCCGGTGGTTCAGGCAGACGCGAAAGGCGTCGGCGGGGAGGTCGCGGGCCGCCTCGGCGGGCCGGGGCCCCGGGCCGAACACCAGGCGGCGGAAGCGTCCGTTGCGGGCCATAGGGTCCTGCAGCCCCATGAGCGCCAGGGTGCCCCCGTTCCGGAGGACGAGTGCCGCCGCGTTTTCCAGGCAGCGGATCCCCTCGCGCTCCAGATCCCGCCAGATGGGGCGGGGGTCGTCGAAGAAATCGTGGTTGCCCAGCACGGCAAAGCGGCCCAGGGGCGGATGAAAGCCCCGAAAGGCCTCGAGCAGGGGCCCGAGTTCCTCCGGCCGGCTGTCCACCAGGTCGCCCGTGATCAACAGGAGCTCGGGCCGCTCCCGTTCCACCAGCTGGCGCCAGCGACGCAGCGTGCCCGAGCCGACGAGGGGGCCCGCGTGGAGGTCGCTGAGGTGGGCCAGACGGAGCCCGTCCAGGCCCGGGGGAAGATCAGGGAAGGGCAGCGTCCGGCGGGTGATTTCCGGGTCTCCAAAGGCCTCCCGGGAGCCCTCCGCGGTGAAGGCCGCGGCGCCGCCCGTGCTGGCCAGGGCCGCCGTGCGGAGGAAGGCCCGGCGCCCCGGGTCGATGGGCGCCTCCTCGGCCCTCGCCTCCTCGTCCGCCGGCAGGTCGTGATGAGCGATCCGCCATAACCCTTCCGCCAGCATGGCGACGAGCAGGTGCAGCACGGTGAAGGCCTGGAAGTAGAAGGCCACCCGGGCCGGAGGTTGCACCAGGGTCAGGGCGCCGTGGCCGCCCAGCCCGGCGACGCGCATGCCCGCGAAGACCACCAGGGGCAGGTGCAGCAGGCCGAGGCCCCAGGGCAGCGCGCGGTGGAATCCCTCGGGGAGCTCCAGGCGCAGCAGGCGCAGGTGGAGCCACTGGATGAGGAAGACGAGGATGAGGGCGAT
>JARLGO010000220.1 GCA_031292655.1 Geothrix sp. | reverse complement strand
GGTCAGGACCCGCCGTTCCGCCAGGAGCCGCTTGAAGCGAAGGGCGATCATCACGCTCAGCAGGATGGTGGCATTGAAACTGAGCTCCAGGGGCACCTTCCACCACAGGAACCGGACCCGCCCCAGGATGCCGGCCTCGAGGAGGAACATGAGGGCGGTGAAGGCCACGGGCTCGAGCAGCGTCTGCCAGAGGGGCCGTTCCTGGCTGTGGCGCTCCAGCAGGAAGCCCGTGAAGGCCCCGTAGAGCAGCCGGGTGGGCTTGAATCCGTGGTGCGTGGTGAATCCCAAGGGGATGGACAGAAGCAGCGTGCTGAGGATGGCCACGGCGGTCCGGGCCCAGGGGTTCAGCCGCAGCCAATGACGGCGCACCCAGAAGTAGCCGGCGCCCACGGCCAGCCCCTGGGCCGCCGCAAAGGCCAGGCTGATGTACCAGGGCCACCCTTCAAACCACAGGTGCCCGCCGGTGGCGAGGCCGATGATCATGCCGGCGACGAGAGCGGTGCCGCCCCGGTGGTTGGCATCCTGGCCCTCTCCGGCGGCCAATTCCTCCGCCAGCAGGCTGGGGTGCTCCTTTTCCGAAAGCATGGCCGTCATGGCCGATTCGGATCCGATGCCCCGGGCCTCGGCCTCATCCAGCAGGTGGGCCTTCAGCTCGCGGATCAGCGTGAACCGGCGCCGGCCGGTCAGGCCCTTGAGACCCAGGCCCACCTGCGCAAGATAGGCTTCCAGCGCCCGCGACACGGGTCCCCGCCCCTAGGCTTTCGGCCCCACGAAGGCCTGGACCATGTCCACGAACTGGTTCCACTCCTTCTTCTTGGCCGACAGGAAGGCCAACCCCGCGGGCTGGATGGCGTAGTAGCGGCGCTCCCTCCCATTTCCTTGGGTCTCCCAGTAGGAGGCGATGAACTCGGTGGCCTCGAGCTTGTGAAGGGCCGGGTACAGGGCCCCTTCCTTCAAGGTATAGGTTCCGCCCGTGCGCTGGCGGACCGTCTCGATGATCTGATAGCCGTACATGGGCCCCTCGCAGAGCAGCGACAACAGCAGCAGGGGAGTGCTGCCCTTCAGCAGTTCACGATCCACGGGGGCCTCCGGGTTAGGAGAAAATGGCACCCTTCAATGTGCCTCGCGAAACGATGGATGTCAACCT
>JARLGO010000219.1 GCA_031292655.1 Geothrix sp. | reverse complement strand
AGGCTCCGGTGGAGGCGCACCATGGCGCGGCGCATGAGGTCGGCGGCCGTGCCCTGCACGATGGTGTTGACGGCCTCGCGCAGGCCCTGGGCCTGGAACTGCTTGTTGGGGCTTTCCAGCTCGGGGATGCGCCGGATGCGGCCCCAGTGGGTGCGGACCAGGCCTTCCGCCAGGGCCCTGGCCTTGGCCCCCTCGATCCAGGCGGCCACCTTGGGCATGCGCTCGAAATAGCGTTCGATGAAGGCCTTGGCCTCCTTTTGCGAGATGCCCAGGCTGGCCGCCAGGGCGAAGGCCCCCTGGCCGTAGAGCAGGCCGAAGTTCACGGCCTTGGCCCGGCTCCGGTCGTCGGCGCTCACCTGCTCCATGGGGAGGCCCATCACCTCCGAGGCGGTCCGGCGGTGGATGTCCTCGCCCGCCTGGAAGGCCCCCAGCAGCACGGGGTCCTCCGCCAGGGCCGCCACCACCCGCAGCTCGATCTGGCTGTAGTCCGCGTCCAGCAGCACCCAGCCGGGCTCCGGCACGAAGGCCCCGCGGATGGCGCGGCCCTCCTCCGTGCGGATGGGGATGTTCTGCAGGTTGGGGTCGCTGGAGGCCAGCCGCCCCGAGGCCACCGCCGCCTGGTGCAGCCGGGTGTGCACCCGGCCCGTGATGGGGTTCACCATCTGGGGCAGCGCCTCCACGTAGGTGCCCAGCAGCTTCACCATCTGCCGGTGCCGCAGCAGCTCGCTGGCGATCTCGGCCCCTTGCTTTTCCGCCAGTTCCTGGAGCACATCCTCGTCGGTGCTGGGCGCCTTGGTCTTGCCCGTGTACTTCACGGGCTTGTAACCCAGCTTGCCGAAGAGGATGGCGCCCAGCTGCGTGGGGCTGTTCAGGTTGAAGGCTTCGCCGGCCAGCTCGATCACCCTCGCCTGGGCCCGTTCGCGCTCGCCGTGCATGCGCACGGCGAGTTGGGAAAGAACTTCGAGATCTAGCCTCACCCCATGCCCTTCCAGGGCCGCCAGGACCTCCACCAGGGGCAGGTCCACGTCCTCGTAGAGGCGCTTCAGCTGGGCCTCCGTGAGTTGCGCCCGCAGCTTGTCGCAGAGCCGCAGGGCCAGGTCGGCGTCCTCGGCCGCGTACTGCACCGCGGCTTCGAAGTCGGCCTCGTCGAAGCGCTTTTGGCCCTTGCCCTTCCCCACCACCTCCTCGAAGGCGATGGGCTTCACGTCCAGCAGGCGCACGGAGAGGTCGTCCAGGTTGTGGCGGACGCCGCTTTCCAGCAGGAAGCTCAGCACCATGCTGTCATCGGCCAGGCCCAGCACCGGGAGGCCGTGGCGGGCCAGCACCTGGAGGTCGTACTTGAGGTTCTGGCCGCACTTCCCCACGCCGGGATCCGCCAGCAGGGGCCCCAGGATGCGGCGGACCTCCTGGAAGGGCAGGTTGCGGGAGTCCAGGTGGGGCGCCAGCTCCCGGAAGAAGGCCGCCGCATCGCCCCGCAGGTCCAGCAGCGCCTCCGGCAGGCCCGAGTCCGGCAGCAGCCCCGGGAGGGAACCCTCCGTGTCGGCCGTGGGCGGTTTCAGGTGGGCCAGGGGCACGTAGAGCCCCTCGTTGGCCGTCCAGGCCAAGCTCAGGCCCACGATGTGACCCCGGGTGGGATCGATGCTGGTGGTTTCCGTGTCCAGGCCGAAGCGGCCCGCGGCGCGGCAGGCGGCCACGGCGGCCTCGAGGTCGCCAGAGGTGGCCGCGAATCGGTATTTCCGTTCGCTGCCCGCCTGCTCCGCGCTCTGCGTGAACTCCTTGGTGAGGGTCTGGAAACCCAGGGCCTTGAAGGTCTCCCGGGCCCTGGCCTCGTCCACGCCGGGATAGGCGAGGTCCTGGGGATGCAGGGCCAGCTCCAGGTCCGTGACCACGGTGACCAGGCGCTTCGTGAGGTCCAGCCATCCGGCGGCAGCCTCCAGGCCCTCCCGCTGCTTGGGCTTCAGCTCGGCCTTGGCGGCGATGACGCCGTCCAGGCTGCTGAACTTCTCCAGCAGGAGGGCCGCGCCCTTCTCGCCGATGCCCGGCACGCCCTTGACGTTGTCCGAGGCGTCCCCCACCAGGCTGAGGAAGTCCACCACCTGCTCGGGCCACACGCCCATGCGGGCCTTCACCCCCTCGCGGTCGTGCCACACCTCGCCGTCCTTGGTGTTGAGCACCTGGATGTGGAGGCCGTCGTCCACCAGCTGCAGCAGGTCCTTGTCCGGGCTCACGATGACCGCCGGCAGGCCCATGGCGGCGGATTCCCGGGCCAGGGTGCCCATGACGTCGTCCGCCTCGTAGCCGTGCAGTTCCACGATGGGGATGGAAAGCGCCTCCACCAGCTGGCGGATCATGGGGATCTGGGGGCGCAGGTCCTCGGGCATGGCGTCCCGGTTGGCCTTGTAGTCGGGATAGATCT
>JARLGO010000218.1 GCA_031292655.1 Geothrix sp. | reverse complement strand
GCCCTCAATGCCTCCATCGAGGCCGCCCACGCGGGCGATGTGGGCAAGGGGTTCGCCGTGGTGGCGGAGGAAGTCCGGAAGCTTTCGGACAACGTGGGTGAAGCCGCCGACGAGATCTCCCAGAACCTCGGCGCCATGCTCCGGGAAGTGGAGCAGACCTCCCTGGGCATCCGGGAGATCTCGCAGGATTTCCAGGGGACCACCGCCACCCTCGGCCGGGCCTCGGACCACTTCGCCCGGATGGTCCGGGACTTCGAGGAAAACACGGCCCAGCTCTCCGGCGCCACCTCGGCCGTGGAGGGCATTTCGGTCACCAGCGAAGAGATCCACCGCCAGGCCCGGGGCATCCAGGATCTGAGTGTGGTGGCGAACCGGCGGCTCCAGGAGGCCAACCGCTACTCCGTGGACATGAACCGGGCCACGGAGACCCTGCTTGAACAGGTCTCCCGGTTCCGGACGGGCACGGGGGAACTGGAGGCCGTGATCGAGCAGGTGGCCCACTGGCGCGATGCCATCCAGGCCCGGATCCAGGACCTCGCCAACCGAGGTGTGAATGTCTTCGACCGGGAGTACCGACCCGTGCCCCACACGGATCCCCAGAAGCATCTGACCTCCTACGCCGATGTCTTCGCCCGGGAGCTCCAGCCGATCTTCGACGCCGCCCGGGCCGAACTGGGCTCCACCTATGCCGTGGCCCTGGATGTCAACGGCTACCTGGCCATCCACCACTCGGGTGTGTCCGAGCCGATGACGGGGGATCCCAAGGTGGACCTCCTGAAGAGCCGGCACCAGCGGCTGTTCTTCAACGTCGAGACCGAGAGGCGCCGCGCGCGGAACACGGAGACCTTCCTGCTCCAGACCTACATGCGCGACACCGGGGAGATCCTCAACGACCTCTCCATGCCCATCTACATCCGCGCCCAACACTGGGGGGCCCTCGTCGCCGGATTCAACCCCGAGCGGTTCATCGAAGGCTGATCACTTGGTGGGGGGCACCGTCATTTTCCAATCCGCGTGGCACTCCAGGCACTGCACGGTCTGGGGCTTGTGCTGGTGGTGGCACTCGGTGCAAAGGATGGGATCGTGGGGGGAATCGTGCGGATTGTGCGGGGCCTTCTTCGTGAGCGCCCTCATGGCGGGATAGTCCCCGTGGCAGACCATGCAGGCTTCATCCGGCACGGCCGCCGTGGTGGGTTTCTCCTTCTGGTGGCAGTCGAAGCAGACCAGCTTCCACTGGGTGTGGGGACCCGGCAGGGTCCTTTTTTCCTCCCCATGGAGACCCGCCACCGCCATGCCCGCCAGCCCCAGTACCACGACTCGAAGAAGACGCATATGACCCCCCGGTCATCTTATCGGACGAATGGGGACTATGATATCGCATTTCCTCAAACGGGTCCGTTCCTCTCGTCTCCGTCTGGAAGCCTCCTCCTTCCACAGGTAAACTGACCCATTGGGCTGGTTGTTCCGACGGGATCCCGTTTCCCGGCCCCAGAGCGGCCCTGCCGATCTGGGGCCGGGAAAGGCCGAGACAAGGATGGCAATGCGCGAAATGGACAAGGCTTTCGACTTCAGGACGGCGCAGACGCGCTGGTACTCGGTGTGGGAGGAATCCAGGGCCTTCGAGGCCGCCCCCAAGAGCGGGAAGGAGCCCTGGTCCATCGTCATCCCGCCCCCCAACATCACGGGCAACCTGCACATGGGGCACGCCCTGGTGAACACGCTCCACGACGTGCTCACCCGCTTCAAGCGGGCCCAGGGCTTCGACGCCCTCTGGGTGCCGGGCACGGACCACGCCGGCATCGCCACGCAAATGATGGTCGAGCGCCAGCTCAAGGCCGAGGGCACGGACCGGCACCAGCTGGGCCGGGACGCCTTCGAAAAGCGGATCTGGGACTGGAAGGAGAAGAACCAGGGGGCCATCGAGCATCAGTTGAAGCGCCTGGGCTGCTCCGTGGACTGGACCCGCAACCGCTTCACCCTGGACCCGGCCCTCAACCGGGCCGTGCGCAAGGTCTTCGTGGAGAGCTACAAGGCGGGCCGCATCTACCGCGGGCCCCGCATGATCCAGTGGGACCCGGCCCTCCAGACCGCCCTCAGCGACCTGGAGGTGAAATACGAAGAGCGCAAGGGCAAGCTCTGGTACCTGCGCTACCCCCTGGCGGACGGCAGCGGCGACGTGGTCGTGGCCACCACCCGCCCCGAAACGATGCTGGGGGACACGGCGGTGGCCGTGCACCCCGACGACGAGCGGTTCCGGGGCATGATCGGCAAGCTCATGGACCACCCGCTCACGGGGCGGCAGATCCCCATCGTGGCGGACCCTTTCGTGGATCCCGCCTTCGGCACCGGCTGCGTGAAGGTGACGCCGGCCCACGACCCCAACGACTTCGCCGCCGGCCAGCGGCTGAACCTGCCTTCCATCACCATCCTCGGCTTCGACGCGAAGATGACCGCGGAAGCCGGGGCCTACGCGGGCCTGGACCGCTTCGAGGCCCGCAAGCGCGTGGTGGCGGACCTGGACGCGCAGGGCTTCATCGTGAAGGTGGAGGACTACGTCAACAAGATCTCCCTCAGCGACCGCAGCGGCGCCGTGCTGGAGCCCCTCGTCAGCGAGCAGTGGTTCATGGACGTGAAGGAGGCCGCGGCCAAGGCCCTGGAGGCGGTCCAGACCGGCGCCATCCAGTTCACGCCCGAACACCACGGGGCCGTCTGGAACCACTGGCTCACCCACATCCAGGACTGGTGCATCAGCCGCCAGCTGGTCTGGGGCCACCGCATCCCGGCCTGGACCTGCGCCAAGTGCGGCCAGCTCCACGTGGAGATGGAGCAGCCCTCCGCCTGCTCCGCATGCGGCGCGAAAGAACTGATCCAGGATCCGGACACGCTGGATACCTGGTTCAGCTCGGCGCTCTGGCCCTTCAGCGTGTTCGGCTGGCCGGACGAGACGGAGGACCTCAAGCGCTACTACCCCACCAGCGTCCTCATCACGGGCTACGACATCCTGTTCTTCTGGGTGGCCCGCATGGCCATGGCGGGCCTTACCTGGATGGGCGAGGTCCCCTTCCGCAAGGTCTACTTCAACAGCCTGGTGCGGGACGCCAGCGGCCAGAAGATGAGCAAGACCAAGGGCAATGTCATCGATCCCCTGGAGGTGATGGAGGAGTACGGCACGGACGCCCTGCGCTTCTCCCTGGCCATCATGGCCGCCCCCGGCACGGACATCGCCATGAGCACGGCCCGGCTGGAGGCCAGCCGCAATTTCTGCAACAAGCTCTGGAACGCGTCCCGGTTTGTGCAGATGAGCCTCGACCCCTCCATCACCCTGGAGACGGCCCCAGAGTTCGGCGAGGCCGAATACTGGATGATCGGCCGGATGCGGGAGAGCCTTTCCGCCGTCACGAAGGCCCTGGAGGAGTTCCGCTTCCATGAGGCCGCCGACCTCCTCTACCACCTGGTCTGGGACGATTTCTGCGCCACCTACATCGAGCTGGCCAAGGTGGAGCTGCAGTCCGGGACGAATGCCCAGAAGGCCGCCATCCTGCACTTCCTCGACATCCTGCTGCGCGCGCTCCACCCCTTCGTGCCGTTCCTGACCGAAGAGATCCACGAGGCCATGATGGACGGCCGCCTGCCCGCGGGCGAGCCCGCCCTGCTGGCCCGGCGGGCCTGGCCTGCGGACGATGCGATCCTCGGCATCCGGGGCGGCGACGCCACCCTCATCCCCCGCTTCCAGGAGGCACTGTCGGGGCTCCTGCGCCTCAAGGCGGAACAGGGCGTGGATCCGGCCAAGCGGGTGCCGGCCTTCTGCTCCCAGCTGGAACTGGAGCCCTTCACCGAGGCCCTGAAGTCCATCGCCCGGCTGGAATCCGTCACCTTCACGAAGGGCGACCTGGCCGCCCCCAGCCGCGCCGTGGCGGTCGTGGCCGGTGGGGCCGTGGCCCTGGAACTGGCGGGCCTCAAGGACCCCGTCGCCGAGCAGGCCAAGCTGGAAAAGGAACGGGCCAAGCTGGAAAAGGAGCTGGAGCCCCTGCGCGCCCGCCTGGCCGATGAGAGCTTCGTCACCAAGGCCCCCGAAGCCGCCGTGGCCAAGCTGCGGGGCCAGGCCGAGGAGCGGGAGCAGCGCCTCGCCCACATCAAGACCCTGCTGGGATGAGGGCCCTGCGCCGGCTCTGGCCCCTGCTGCTCCTGGCCCTCGCCGCCGGGGGCTTGTGGGGCCTGCGCCGGCACCCGGCGGGGGTCCCGGCCCGGCCGCCCCTGGAGGTGGCCGCCAGCCTCGCGGAGGCGGCCGCCCGTCCCGAACCGCCCGGGACGGCGCCCCTGCTGGAGGCGCTGCGGGCCGACCTGCAGGTGCACCGGCAGCTCATCGTCCTGTTTGCCGATGAATCCAGCCTCCAGGGGCCGGAGCTCCAGCGGGCCCTGGCCGTGGGGCATCGCCTCCACCACGAGGACCGGGACCTGGTCCATCAGCTGAATGCCGCCCTGACGGGCTTGGCCAAGCGGCCCATCCCCCAGCGGGATCCCGTCATTGGAGCGCTGCTGGACTGGATGGAGGCCGATCCGGACCTCCTGGAACTGGACCGGCTCGCCTTCCGGGATCCCTTGCGGGTCCTCCAGAAGCCCCTGCTCGCCGACACCACCCCCGCCGGCCTGCTGCTGAACCAGCGGCTGGCCCGGGATCTCAAGGAGGTCGATCGCGTCGAGGCCCTGGTGGACGCGGAGTACGTGCGGGTCTTCGGGGGTCCGGGGGTCCCGGCCCGGGGGGGCCCGCGGGAGCGCTGGCAGGCCTACCTGGCGGAGCTCCAGCGGCGCATCCCGCTGGCACCCCTCGTCCAGGGGGCCTCCATCCCCGGCCCCGCCGGAACCCTCCAGGGCAGCCGCGAGATCACCGGCACGGAGCTGCCGGAAAAGGTGCTCATCCTCAGCTTCGACGACGGCCCCCACCGCGTCTACACCGAGGAGATCAAGGCCATCCTCCAGAAGGAGGGGGTGCCCGCCCTGTTCTTTGAAATCGGCCGGAATCTGGGCGCCCAGGAGGCCTCGGGCCAGGTCAAGTTGAGCCCCCTGGCGGCCTTCACCGAAGACCTGGTGAAAGGCGGCTTCGTGGTGGGCAACCACAGCTACACCCACGCCCAGCTGAGCAAGGAGAGCGGCGCCCCGCTGGATCTCGAGATCCGGGAGACGGACCAGCTGCTCCGGGCCATCCCCGGGGCCCACAGCCAGCTCTTCCGCTTCCCCTACGGCGCCCGCACGGCGGTGCAGCTCCAGGCCCTGGAGCCCTATCACCTCCGGTCGGTCCTCTGGAACATCGACAGCCTGGACTGGGCCGATCCCGTGCCCAGCTCCGTGGCCGACCGGGTGCTGAAGGCCATCGCCCACGAGAAGCGCGGCATCATCCTCTTCCACGACATCCACGACCGCGCGGGCAAGGTGCTGCCGGTCCTCATCCCCAAACTCCGGGCCGAGGGCTACCGCTTCGCCGGCCTGGATGCCGAGGGGGCCCTGGTGCTGCCGGCCCGGACCCAAGACTGAGGCCATTCTCCGACGCCTGTTGGAACCGCGGATGCTAACCTGAACCCATGAGCATGCAGCAGGAGCGGAGTGCCACTTTGGCGAAGCCGAAGCCCCTAGGGCGCGGCACAGGGAGGCTCCGCCTCGG
>JARLGO010000217.1 GCA_031292655.1 Geothrix sp. | reverse complement strand
TACACCACCAGCACCGACGGCGACCAGGTCATCAGCAACACCTTCACCCGCTACTTCGCCAATGCCCTGGGCGGCCAGGCGGTCCTGGGCTCCGCCGCGGCCGCGGCCATCGGCCCCAACTTCTCCCAGCTGGCCTACACCGCCGGCGGGGCCTACCTGGTCGGCGGCGCCCTCCCCACCGCCCACGCCGCCGGCGTGGTCGGAACCCCCTTCATGTTCACCTTGAACCCTGGCCCCGTGCCGAAGGTCGCCAATGCCGCCACCTCCGCGCTGGCCACGACGCCCACCGAAGGCTACTTCCAGTTCGACCAGACCGGCATCGCCCACGCGTTCCTCATCAACCCGGCGAACCCCGTCGGCATCACCCTGGGCCAGCGTCAGCTCTCCTACTGGCTGAACACGGGCCTCGTGGTGGATCCCACCCAGCAGAGCGCCACGATGCCCACGGCCACGCCCACGGCCCTGCCCCAGGGCATGATCTTCCAGGCCCCGGAGCGCATCACCATCCTCGGCCACTGATCCACACCTGCATTCGGGAAAGGCGGGGCTTCGGTCCCGCCTTTTTTGGTGCTTTTGTCTAGGCCTGCCGGGGCCGGTGGCGGGCCCACCAGAGCGCCAGCCCGCTGAGGGCCATGGCTGGAAGCACCAGCACGAGGGCCCGGGCCAGGGCATCCCCCCCGCCCAGGCCCAGGCCGTGGAGGGCGTCCGCCCGCCGGCCAACCAACTCGGGGCTGATGGCGTCCCCCAGCAGGTGGATGAAGAGCACGTTCAGCCCCACCCCGGTGGCCCGGACGCTGGCCGGGAGGCAGCTCACCGTCAGCGCGTTCACGGGGCTGGTGTTCACGAAGAGCAGGAACATGCCCAGGAAGAACAGCAGGTAGGCGCCTTCGAGGCTGCGGGTGCCCAGGGCCCAGGCCACCACGGGCACCGCGGCCAGCAGGGTGAGGCCCGAGATCCCCACCCCGGCGTCGGGCCAGCGCTTCTGCCAGCGGTCCGTCAGCCAGCCCCCCAGGAAGGTGCCCAGGATGCCCGTCACCACGGCCAGTCCGCCGAACACCAGGCCCGCCTTGGCGGTGCTGACGGCAAACCGCCGCTGCAGCAGCGTGGGGCCCCACATGCTGAGGGCGCCCATGGCGAAGGTGTAGGCCACGTAGCTCCCGGTGCAGGCCAGCCAGATCCGGTTGAGGAAGACATGGCGGAGCCGCTGCACATAGGGCAGGGCCGCCTCGGGATCCGGGGCCAGGTCCATGGCACCCCGGACGGGGTCCCGCTGGAAGGCCATCCACAGCGCCAGGACCAGCCCCGGCAGGCCCGCCGCCAGGAAGGAGGCGCGCCAGCCCCAGGCGCCCGCCACCAGGCCCCCCAGGCCGTAGCCGAAGGCGCTGCCCACGGGGATGGCCAGGTAGAACCAGGTGAAGGTCTTGGCGCGATCGGATTCGGGGAACCCATCGGCGAGCATGGCCGGACCCAGGGTCGCGTAGGCGGCCTCGCCCACGCCCACCAGGGACCGGGTCACCAGCAGGGCCGGATAGCTGTGGACGAAGGCCGCCCCCAGGGTCGCCAGGCTCCACAGGACCACGCCGCCGGCCACGAGGCGGGGCCGGTGGGACCGGTCCGCCAGGTACCCGAAGAGCGGCGCGGCTCCCATGTAGACCAGGAGGAAGACCAGGGTCAGCCGGCCCAGCTGGGCGTCGCTGAGGTGCAGCTCCCCCCCCAGGGGCTCGAGGACGGCCGCGACGACGTACCGATCCAGGTAGTTCACCAGGTTGATGCCGGTGAGCAGCAGGAGCAGCCGTCGCGCGGCGGTCATCTCATGGGGCCGTCGGCGGCCGGGCTACTTCTTGGGCGCAGCGGGCTTCCCGGCGGCGGGTTTCGGGGCGGGGGCGGGCTCGCTGGCATCCAGGCGCTTGGCCACCTCGGTGGTGAAGGCCTTCATCCAGTCCTGGTCCGCCCAGGAGAGGATCTGCACGGCCTGGTCGGACAGGACCAGCTGGAGCTTCTGCTCCTTGGCGAGCTGCTCGACGATGGGGGCCGTGAGCTTGCTGATTTCTCCGCCGACCTTCTTTTCCACGCGCTGGTACTCCGCCTGGCTGTCCTCCTGCATCTTCTTGGCCTCGAACTCCGCATCGCGGAACTTCTTGGCCAGGGCGTCCTTCTTGTCGGGGTCCAGGCTCGGGGAATTCAGCTGCTGCTGGAGGGTCTGCAGCTCCTGGCCCTTGGCCTGCAGCTTCTCCTGCAGGTTCTTCCCGGTGATCTCGAGCTCAGAAAAGATGGCGCCGGCCTTCTTGGAGGTGTGCACCAGCTGATTGATGCTGAAGATGGCGAATCGGGGCGCCTCCTGGGCCGACAGGGGAGCGACGAGGGCTGCGGACAGGCACAGGGCTGCCAGGGAGGGAGCAAGCAGGCGCATGGGATCTCCAGACAAGTGGGCAATGATAGCGCAGAATGGCGGCCATTCCCGCCAGGAATCAGAAGGTGGTTCCGATGGAGAACTGGAAGTCGGTTTTGCTCTGGGTGTCGAACGGGTAGGGGTTCAGCTTCCGGGCCCAGATCAGCCGCAGGGGCGCGGGGCTGATGGGCAGGAAGAACCGGAATTCCAGGCCCGCGGACCGCAGCAGGGTCGGATTGGTGTAGGACATGGGGAGGTTGGTGGTCGGGTCCAGGTAGGTCACCGTATCGCGGCTGAAGATCTTGGCGCCGGAGGCCCAGGCATTTCCCGCGTCATAGAAGAACACCAGCCGGAATTCATCGGCGATCTTGAACTGGTACTCGGCATTGATGATCAGCTGCTTGTTGCCGCCCACGACCACGGGGTGCTGATTGTTGTCCAGCTCGACCGACCCCACCATGCCGTAGTAGTAGCCCCGGATGCTGTTTTCGCCGCCGGGCCGGTAGAGGTTGTAGAGCGGGAGGGGGTCCGTGCTCATGTCCTGCAGGTACCCGTAGCTCGTGTTGATGGCGAAGATGTTCCGTTCGCCGATGCTGGCGTACTTGGAGAATTGCCAGGTGGCCCGGAGGTAGGGCACGTCCCCGCCGAACTGCCATCCCCCGTACTCCAGGCCGAACGACACCATGGTGCCGTCCGTGGGCTTGAACTGGTGGTTGACGGTGCTGTAGGTGATGCTCTGGCTGAAGGCGGAAGTGAGGATCTCCGGCGTGTCCCTGAAGTAGAAGTTCTGCCCGCCTTCGATGCGGATCAGGGAGAAGGTGTAGCCCGTGGAGTAGGTGGTGAACCAGGCCCAGGGCTTGTCCGGAAGCCAGTTGCTGAGGCGGGCGCCGATGGACAGCCCGAGGCTGCGGGTGAACTGCCGGAAGGCGTTTTCAATGCCCACCCGGGAGGCCGCGTAGTCCGCCATGCCGTTGGAGACGTTGGCCGAGAAGGAATAGGGGAGATCGAAGATGAAGGGCTCGGTGAAGCCGAGGGAAGTCATCTTCGAGAAGGCCCCGAAGTTCTCGCTCAAGGACAGGGTCTCGCCGCCGCCGCCCAGGTTCCGGGTGGAGAAGCTCACGCCCAGCGAGAACCCGAACAGGGATCCGTAGCCGCCCTGGAAGAGCACCTCGTTCACCCCGGTCTCCTCGCCCCGGATCACCACGTCCACCTGGGACTTGTCCGGCACCAGGTCCACCTTGGGCTCGGAGCCCTTCACGTCAAAGAAGCTCAGCTGGCTGATGCTCAGCAGGGAGTCCTTGAAGCGGTCCGTTTGGAAGAGGTCCCCCTCCCGCATGAGCATGCTGCGGCGCAGCACCTTGTCCTTGGTGGTGAGATTGCCCTCGAACTCGATCTTCCGGATCGTGTAGGGCTCGCCCTCGTCCAGCTTCAGGGAGGTGTCCACCTTCTTGATGCCGCCCTCTTCATGCACCTCGAACTTCTTCTCGGCCCGGAACATGATGTAGGCCGCATTGGAATAGGCCTCCTTCAGCTTGTCCACGGTCTGGTTCACCGCGTCCAGGTCGAAGGGCACGGGCTTGGCCCCTGGCTTGGGGCCTTCGAGCGAGGGCTTGATGTTGAAGATCTTCCGGAGGAAGGAGCTGTCGTCCCGCTTCACTTCCGCGTACTTCTGCAGGTAGAAGTCGCTCTTGAAGAGCTTGCCGCCCTCGACCTTGAAGGAGCCCTCGAAGTACCGCTCGCCCTCCAGGATGGGAATGGTCAGGCTCGCCCGGAGGTCGTACTTGGGCGTCTTCGCCTCCCGGACGCGCTGCTCGTTCTTCTTCTTCTGCTTGGCGGTGGTGCGATCCTCGATCTCGATGATGGGCTTGCCGACGAAGACATCCTTGTAGCCCTTCCTCCAGTAGGCCTTCTTGAGGTTCTCCAGGTCCTCGTCCAGGTTCTTGTCCACGAGCAGGTCGTGGGTCGTGATCCAGCTGAACATCCAGTGCTTCCGGGTCTTCTCCATGACCTTGCGGAGCTGGGCGCTGTTGAAGACCTTGTTGCCCTTGAAGTTCACCGAGTAGATCCTGGCCTTGCCGCCCTCCTTGATGTCGAACACCAGGCGGGCCACGCCTCCGGCCATGGGCTCGAGGGTGATGTCCACCACCGGGCTCCGGAACCCCTTCTCGCCGGCCTGCTCGATGATCAGGTCCTTGATCTTCCGGGCGGACTCGGGATCGTAGACCGTGTCCGGGTTGATGGTGAGCTTCTTTTCCTTGACCTTGTCCTTGATGTTGGTGAGGCCCACTTCCGTGCCGCCCCGGTAGTCGATCTCCTTGATCAGGGGCCGCTCCTTGATCCGGATCACCAGCTTCTTGCCGCCGGGGGCATCCTCCAGTTCGAGCTTGATGTCGTCGAAGGAGCCGCTGGCCCAGAGCTTCTCCAGAATCGCCGTGAAGTCCAGGTTCCGCAGGTCGTCGCCCACCTTCACGCCCGACTTGAAGATGACCGTCTCCGGGGTCTGCTTCTTGGCGCCAATCACCTCGATGGAAACGATGGGTTCGATGTCCTGCCCCGCCAACGGGAGGGCGGCTCCGGCCGCGAGCGCCACCAGGGCCACGGGAGCCAGGGGCCGCAAGCCCCTCCACAACCGGGGCCGGACCCGGTTCCAAACCATGCTTTGCTGCGTCATTCAGCCGCTCCGACCAGATGGGTTTCCTGGCCTGCGGCCACGTCTCCGGTATCAGACAGGGTGGGAACCAGCTTCTCGTCCACCAGATCAAAGTTCACGGAGCCGGAAGGCACCGTCTCCTGCCCGACCATCAGCTCGGCGAGGGGATCCTCCACCTGCTTCTGGATGGCCCGCCGGAGGGGCCGGGCGCCGTAGGCGCGGTCCCGCAGGGTCGTCTTCACCAGCCAGTCGCAGGCGGCGTCCGTGAGGGAGACCACCAGGTTGTGCTTCAGAAGCGTGAGGTTGAGGTCCTTCACCAGCAGGCGGACGATCTTCCGCAGCTCCTCGTCGCCCAGGCGATTGAATACCACAATCTCATCAATGCGATTGAGGAACTCGGGCGGGAAGGTGCGCTTCAGGACCTTCATGGCGTCGCCGGTCTTTGCGTCCGGACGGCCGTCCTGCTCGACGAAGCCGAGGTTCTTCTCGGACAACAATTCCCGGCTGCCCACATTGGAGGTCATGATGATGATGGTGTTCTTGAAGTCCACCAGGTTCCCGAAGGCATCCGAAGCCTGGCCGTCGTCGAAGATCTGGAGCAGGATGTTGATCAGGTCGGGATGGGCCTTTTCGATCTCATCGAAGAGCAGCACGCAATAGGGGTTGCGCCGGATGCGATCCGTCAGCATGCCTCCTTCCTCGTAGCCCACGTAGCCCGGAGGGGCCCCGAGCAGCTTGGAGACCTCGTGCTTCTCCATGTACTCGGACATGTCGAAGCGGATCATCTTCTTGGCGTCCCCGAAGAGGAAGGCCGCCAGGGTCTTGGCCAGTTCCGTCTTGCCCACGCCCGTGGGGCCGAGGAAGAAGAACGAGCCCATGGGCCGGTTCGGGTTCTTGAGGCCCGTCCGGGCCCGGCGCACGGCCCGCACCACGGCGCTCACGGCCTCCGGCTGGCCGATGACCCGCTCGTTGAGCCGGGCCTCCATGTTCACCATGTTGGCCTTCTCGTCCCCCTTGAGGGCCTTGACGGGAATGCCGGTCCAGCTGGCCACCACGTCCTCGATATCCTGCTCGGTGACCTCCGGGAACCGGGCATAGTCCTCGTCCGTGAGGTCCGAGCGGCTCTTTTGGATCTCGTCGCGCAGCTGCAGCTCCTTCTGGCGCAGCAGCACGGCCTTCTCGAAGTCCCGGCTCAGGACGGCTTCGTTCATCTCGTTGATGACGTGGTGGAGCTCGTCCTCCAGGGTCTGCCCCTCGGAGGAGGACCCGCCGGGTCCCACCCGCAGCTTCACCCGGGCCCCCGCCTCGTCCAGCAGGTCGATGGCCTTGTCGGGCAGGAAGCGGTCCGTGATGTAGCGGTTGGACAGGTAGACCGAGGCCTCCATGGTCTTTTGCGTGTACCGGACCCGATGGAACAGCTCGTAGCGGTTGCGGATGCCTTCGATGATGCGCAGGCTCTCGGTCTCGTCCGGCGGATTCACGGTGACCGGCTGGAAGCGGCGGACCAGGCTGCGGTCCTTGTCGATGTACTTGGCGTACTCCTTGTGCGTGGTCGCCCCGATGCACTGGATCTCGCCGCGGCTGAGGGCCGGCTTGAGGATGTTGGCCGCGTCCAGGCTGCCCTCGGCGGCCCCGGTGCCGATGAGGGAGTGGATCTCATCGATGAACAGCACCACGCTCGTGTCCTTGCTGGCTTCCGCGATGATGGACTTCAGCCGCTCCTCGAACTGCCCGCGATACTTGGTTCCCGCCACCACGAGGCTGAGGTCCAGGGCATAGATGCGCTTGTCCGCCAGGCTGGGGGGCACCAGGCCCTCGTGGATCTTCTGGGCCAGGCCCTCCACGATGGCGGTCTTGCCCACGCCGGCCTCGCCCAGGAGGATGGGGTTGTTCTTGCGGCGGCGGCTGAGGATCTGGACGATGCGCTCGACCTCCGCGTCCCGGCCGATGAGGTTGTCGAAGATCCCCCGCTCGGCCATCTCCGAGAGGTTGCGGGCGAACTCGGAAAGAAGGGGATGCTCCTTCTTCTTCTTCGCGATCTTCTCCTCCTTGCTGCTCTCCAGGAGGATCTCCTTGGCGGCGATCAGGTCCGCGCCGGATTCCTTCAGCAGGCGTCCGGCCAGGCAGCCCTCCTCCCGCAGCATGCCCAGCAGCAGGTGCTCGGCCCCCACGTGCTTGTGGTTGAGCTTCGCGCTTTCCGAGGTGGCGTGCTGGAGGATGTGCTTGACCTCCTCCTCCATGGGGATGTCGATGCTGGTGCTGCTGGGGGTGATCTTCTTGTCCTTGGGGGTGAGGGCCGCCACCAGGCGCTCGCGCAGGCTGCTCACCTGCACCCCCATGCGCTCGAGGAGCTGGGTGCTGGTTTTCTCCGATTCCCGGAGCAGTCCCAGCAGGAGGTGGCCGCTCTGGATGCTTTCCGCACCGAACTGGCTCGCCTCATAGCGGGCGAAGAACATCACGCGACGGGCTTTTTCAGTGAATTTTTCGAACACAGGACACCCTTCCGGGTCATGGATGGCGTCGGGACCAGGATGATTCCGACGCGGCCTACCAGGGTAACGCCTTCCGCCAGCCCTGTCCCGGTCCGGTCCCGGTCCGGGCCTGATCCACCCGGGACAGAACCGCGACCCGGCGCTATCCTGGAAGGCTTGGAGGGCGATATGAGCCTGGCTTGGACCAATCTTGCGATCCTGGGCCTCCAGTGGGGGGACGAGGGCAAGGGCAAGGTCGTGGACCTCCTCAGCCCCAACTTCCGCCAGGTGGTCCGCTTCCAGGGGGGCAACAACGCGGGGCACACCGTGGTGGTGGATGGCCAGAGCATCGCCCTGCACCAGGTGCCCAGCGGCGCCCTGCATCCCGGCTGCTTCCTGGTGGTCGGCAACGGCGTGGTGCTGAACCTGGAGGTCCTGCAGCAGGAGCTGGACCGCCTCAGGGCCCGCGGATTCGACCTCCAGGGCCGCCTCCTGCTCTCCGAGAAGGCCCACGTCATCCTGCCCCACCACATCGCCCTGGACCAGTGGCGCGAAGTCCGGGCCGACAAGGTGGGCGCCAAGATCGGCACCACGGGCCGGGGCATCGGGCCCGCCTACGAGATGAAGGCGGCCCGCATGGGCGTCCGCCTGGGCGACCTCCACCACACCGAAGCCCTGGCCGAACGCATCCGGCCCGGCTACGAGGAAGTGCGCCTCCGCCTGGGCGCCGAGGGCGGCCTGCCCACCCTGGAGGCCATCGTCGAAGGCCTGTTGCGCACCGCCGAGCCCTTCCTGACCTTCATCGGCGACGCCCAGGGCCATCTGCTCGGCGCCTGGAAGCGCGGCGACCGCATTCTCTTCGAAGGCGCCCAGGCCACCCTGCTCGACATCGACCACGGCACCTACCCCTTCGTCACCTCCAGCAACTGCAGCCTGGGCGGCCTCTTCACCGGCACCGGCCTGCCCCCCAAGGCCCTGGACAGGATCCTGGGCATCGCCAAGGCCTACACCACCCGCGTGGGCGCCGGCCCCTTCCCCGCCGAACTGCTGGACGCCACCGGCGACCGCCTCCGCGAGGTGGGCCGCGAATTCGGCACCACCACGGGCCGGCCCCGGCGCTGCGGCTGGTTCGACGCCCCCATCACCGCCCACGCCTGCCGCACCAACGGCGTGGACGGCCTCGCCATCATGAAGCTCGACGTGCTCGACGGCCTGGACGAGGTGGGCCTCATCGTGGGCTACCGCACCGGCGAAGGCACCCTCACCACCCGGCTCCCCGGCTGCTCCGCCGACTGGCGCGAGCTCCAGCCCGAGGTGAAGCGTTTCAAGGGCTGGGGCAGCACCCGCGGCATCACCGATCCCCGCAAGCTCCCCGCCCAGGCCCAGGCTTACCTGGAATCCCTGTCCGGCAGCGTCGAAGTGCCCATCACCTACCTCAGCACCGGACCCGATCGCGCCGAAGGCTGCGTCTATCCGGGGACCCTGCTGGAAGGGCTCCTTGGTTGACTGCAAGGCCCTTCACGGGCACACTGATCCTCCTGCCCACCCAGGCATCGCACGCTCGCGTGCACCGCGCGCTCGAGGGTTCGCGGACCTGGCTCCACCGGCAAGGGCCCTTAGCTCAGCGGTAGAGCAGCGGCCTTTTAAGCCGTTGGCCGCGGGTTCAAATCCCGCAGGGCCCACCAAGATCCACCCCATGGGGCTATCGTCTAGGGGTCAGGACACCGCCCTTTCACGGCGGTAACACGGGTTCAAATCCCGTTAGCCCTACCAGTCAATAAAACACTTAGCCCACTTCGGTGGGCTTTTTTGTGCCCATCGGGCATCTATCGGGCAGGAATGCGCCCGAACCGGGGTAATCCTGCTGGACCTGAGGTGAACGGAAGGTGACGTTCACCGGGTCAATGGTCGGCCTCATCGGGGATGCCCCCGCGAACCTCCGCCATCTCCTTGCCCAGGTCGGCGGGGGAAAGGAGAGGCGTTCCGGACGCCAGGATTTCAGCCCGCAGGGAAGCCAGACGCTTCCCCAGCTCCGTCCGAGGGGTGAACGGGACGTCCTGGAGGGTGTTCATGAGCGATTCAGTCATCGAACAGAGCCCTCAACACTTCGTCCCGTGTGGTCTTTCGGGCCTGGGCAATCTCATCCAGGATGCCGGACAGAGTGCCCACCTTCAGGGGGTCGTGCTTGGGAATGGTCTGGTGATGCTGGGGCGGCCCCGGGCAGGTTACCCGGACGTGGCTTCCTGTGGTTCTGGTTTCTTCGTAGCCCAGGCGCCGCAGGGCCTTGACCAGTTCCGCCCCGGATAGGTCCCGAGGAATCCGTGTCACACGGCCACCAGGAAATCCTTGACCAGGTGGAGACGGATCAGCCGCGGGGCCAGGCCCTCATCGAAGTGGCAGATTACGGCGTCCCGGACCGCCGCTTTCAGGGCCTCCATGTCTTCGGCTTGGGTGACAATGCTCTCCCCCAGGGCCCGGGCAGAGAATCCGCCCTCCGGTTCCTCGGTCACAACGAAAATGATTTCTTCAACCCGGTCGGGCATGGTCGATACCTCGAAACCAGTATGGGAGATAAGGGCAATCTCGACCATGGGCAAGCCAGAGGCGCTGCTTCCTTCGTGACCGCCCTGAATGCTGGGTGGATGGAGCGGCTCATGCGTTACAAGGGGTAGATCGAACGCAGTTTCTTCCGAATCATCCATGAGATGGAAAGGATCCAGGCCCGGCGCCAGGGCGAGGTGGTTCCGTCGCCCCTGCCCGCCGGAGCGGTCTAAGCCTTCCAATCGTCCGGGAGCTTGCAGGCCCGTAGGAGTTCCAGCCGGTATGGCTCCCCCGTCCAGGTCTTCCCCCGCTCGGCTAAGCTCACCAGGGCCTGCGACTTCCCCAGGGCCTCGGCAAGCTGG
>JARLGO010000216.1 GCA_031292655.1 Geothrix sp. | reverse complement strand
GGGATTCACCACCAGGCCGTAGGGGAAACTCGAAGAGAGCGCCTGGCAGAGCAGGGCGCCGGACAGGGTGCCCAGCAGGGCTCCGATGGCCGCCAGCACGACAGCCTCCAGCAGGAACTGGATGAAGATCTCGTGATCGGAGGCGCCCAGGGCCTTGCGGAGGCCGATCTCGAAGCGGCGGTCGCTGAAGCTGATGAGCATGACCGACAGCACCCCCACGCCGCCCACCAGCAGGACCGTGCCGGCCAGGCTCAGGAGCACGATCTGCCAGCCCCGCATCTGCTCCAGGAAGTTCTGGTAGCCCTTGGCGGCCTCGGCGTCCAGGTCCACCACTTCCACGTCCTCGATGCCGTGGTGTGCCTGCCGGACCCGCCCCAGCAGCATGGCGGAGACCTCGCCCATGTCCTCCTGGCGGCGCAGCTTCACGGTGACCTGGGCCAGCTTGTGGGCCGGGTCCATGCGGTCCATGTAGGTCTGCAGCGGGATGAGGATGCCGTTGGCGTCGTAGTAGTTCTCGTCGTTGAAGATCTGGCCCGGGGCCTGGACCCCCACGATGCGGAAGGGCACGCCCTCCACCGTCAAGTCCCGGCCCACGGGATCCGCGCCGCCGAAGAGCTTGCTGGCCAGGGTGGCGCCCACCACGGCCACCGTGGACCGCCGCCGCTGGTCGTCCTCGGTGAGGCCGCGCCCGAGGCCGATGGGCCGGTTCATCCACGGGGCGTACTCGGGGGACACCCCCATGACGTAGATGCGCTCCGTGCTGCCCAGCACCCGGACCGTCACCGTCTTCTGGGCCCGGGGCAGGAAGGCCAGCACCTTGGGGTGGGCGGCGGCCACCCGCGAGATGTCCTCGTAGCGCAGGCCCGGACTCATGTCGAAGCGCTTGCGTTCCTCGCCGGTCTCCGGGGTCTTCGGCGCGATGCGGACCGTCCCGTCCCAGCTCATGCCGGCGAAGCCGGTGGTGATCTTGTCCATGATCCCGTCCAGCACCGAGGTCATCACCACCAGGGCGAAGACGCCCAGCATGAGCAGGGTGAGCGTGAGCAGGCTGCGCACCTTGTGGGCCCAGAGCTCCACCAGGCCCGTGCGGACCACCTCCCAGAGCATGGCCAGGCTGAACCCGCGGGTCGTCGGGGCCGGCGCCTCGCCGTTCAGCAGGGAAGGGCCGGGGGCGCGGAGGAGGAGGGGGCCGTCACTCATAGCGCAAGGCTTCCATCGGAGACAGGCGCGACGCCTTCCACGCCGGGACCAGCGCGAAGAGGAACCCGAAGACCGCGGCCAAGCCGTAGGCCCAGAGGAAGCTGGCGGGGTTCATGAAGAGGGGGATGCCGATGCTGGTGGTGATGATCCAGGAGAAGCCCGCGCCCAGGACCAGGCCGGCCAGGCCGCCCAGGGCCGTCAGCAGGAGGGCCTCCGTCATGAACCCCTTGAAGATCTCCCGGCCCGAAGCGCCGATGGCCATCTTCACGCCCACCTCCCGGACCCGCTCCTTGAGGCTGGCCATCTGGATGTTCACGTTGACGATGCCGCCCCCCACCAGGGCCAGCACCCCCGAGAGCATGAAGATGAGGTTGTAGACGTCGCCCTGGCTCCGCCGGCGCCGGATCCGGGCCGCCACGTCGTCCAGGCGGAAATCATCCTGGAGGCGGTGGTTGGACGTCACGAGGCTCTTGAGCCGCTGGGCGAAGCCGCTCAGCGCCCCCATGTCGGGGATGCGGAACGTGACCCGGTCCACCCGGCGGTAGGCGTCCCCGTTCATGCGCCGCTGCACCAGGTTCGCGGGCACGGCGATGATCCTGTTGCGCCACCAGAACTGGTTGCCGCCGTTCTCGCGGAAGCGGAAGACCCGCTCCTCGAAGGTGCCGATGACGGTGACCGGGATGTCGCCGATCTTCAGGGACTGCCCAAGGGCCTCTCCCGTGGGGAAGAAGACGGCAGCCGCCTCGGTGCCCAGGATCACGACCGGGGCCCCGGTCTCCATCTCCAGGTTCGAGAAGCCCCGTCCCTGGGCCACGCCGTAGCCGTTGGCGGGGATGAAGTCGCCCCCGATGCCGCTCACCTGACGGTCCTGGTCCGCGTGAGCGGAGACCACGCGGGTCCTGGCATTCTTCAAGCGGCTCACGCCCTGGATGGCCTCCGACTGGAGGGCCTCGCCCTGGATGGCGTCCGCGTCCCGGAGGCCCAGGTTGGCCTGCTGGAGGGCCGTGGGCTGGCCGTCCTTGATGGCGGCCCGGGGCTGGACATTGAGCCTGTCCAGGCCGCCCATCTTCACGAACATCTGGTCGGCGCGCCGGCGCTGGCTGTCGGAAATGGAAAAGCCGCCCAGCACGGAAGCCACGCCCAGCATCACCCCGAGGGCCTGCAGCACCGAGCGGCCGAGGTTTTCCCGGATCTCCACCCAGGCCCCCTGGAGCCGCTCGCGGAAGGCGCCGGAGCCGGTCATCTAGGCCACCCCCTCGGCCGGCGCGATCAATCCATCCCTGATTTCCACCCGCCGCTCGGCCAGGGCGGCGATGGAGGGGTCGTGGGTCACCAGCAGCAGGGTGTTGCCCTGCTGGTGCAACTCGCGGAAGAGGTCCAGCACCTCGGCGCCGGTCCTGGAATCGAGGGCGCCCGTGGGCTCGTCCGCCAGCAGGAGGGCGGGCCGGTTGGCCAGGGCCCGGGCCACGGCCACGCGCTGCTTCTGGCCGCCGGAGAGGGTGGCCGGCAGCTTGTCCGCCTTGTCGGCGATGCCCACCTTCTCGAGCAGGAGCATGGCGCGTTCGCGGCGTTCCTTCCGTCCCACGCCGGCATAGAGCATGGGCAGTTCCACGTTGCGCGCGATGCTCGCCTTGGGCAGCAGGTTGTAGCTCTGAAAGACGAAACCGACCTTCTCGTTGCGGATGCGGGCCAGCTCGCCGCCCGAGAGGCCCTGGACCGGCTGGCCGTCCAGGGTGTAGGTGCCGGCCGTGGGCAGGTCCAGGCAGCCCAGGATGGCCATGAGGGTGGACTTGCCGGATCCGGAGGGGCCGATGAGGGCCACGAACTCCCCCTTTTCCACGGCCAGATCGATGCCGCGGAGCGCATGCACCGCCGCCCCGTTGGCGCCGTATACCTTGGTCAGGGCCTGGGTTTGGATGATGGGGCTGGTGCTAATTATTTTCGTCATCTTTTTCGACCTTCTTCTTGCTGGGGTCCTCCAGGCTCACCTGATCCTCGGCCTTGAGGCCCGAGAGGATCTCCACCCGCTCCAGGGTGGCGATACCCGCCTTGACGGGCACCACCTCGAAGTAGTCCTTCCAGTGGTCGGCCAGCCAGATGAACTTGGCGCGGCCCGAAAGGCCGTCCTTGGCCTTGGCGAGGTCCTGGGGCGAGAGGTTCTCCTTGAGGCGATAGACCACCGTCTGCCCCTCCCGGCGCTGCAGGGCCTCCAGGGGCACGCTCACGGCCTTGTCGCGCTTCTCGCCCAGGATCTCCACGTTGGCGCTCATGCCGGTCTTGAAGGATTCCGTGAGCTCGTCCAGATCGATCTCCACCCGGAAGACCTTGATCTTCTCCACGAGGTCGGCGGCGGGGGCCACGAAGCGCACCTTGCCCGTGAAGGCGTGCTGGGGATAGGCGTCTAGGGTGATGCGCACGGGCTGGCCCACCTTGACCTTGGCGATGTCCACCTCGTTGAGGTTCACCTTCACGATCAGCGAGGCCAGGTCGGCCACCGTGAAGATCACCGTGCCGGTGTTGAAGGAGCTGACGCCGGAGGTGATGGTGTCGCCCAGTTCCACCCCCTTCTTGATCACCACGCCGTTCATGGGGGAGGTGACCCGGGCCAGCTGGGTGGAGGCATTGCCGCTGATGGGAATGCCCCGGTCCTCCACGATCTGGTAGCGGGTCTGGGCGCTCTTGAAGGCCTCTTCGGCCAGTTCCTTGGTGGTCCGGGCCAGGCGGTAGGCCTGGTCCGAGATGAGCCCCTCCTTGAAGAGGGCCGCCTGCTGGGCGAAGTCGCGCTCCGCGTTCTTGAAGCTCACCCGGGCCTGGGAGACGCTGCCCTGGACGTCGGACAGGGTCTGGGCCTGGTTCACGTCGGGTTCGACTTCGGCCAGGACCTCGCCGGAGCTCACCTTGGCGCCTTCGCGGACCTTCAGTCCGACGATGCGGCCCGATACCGTGGCCTTCACGTCCACCTTGATGAGGGGGTCCACCACCCCCACCTCCCGCACGCTCACCTGCAGGTCCTCGGCCTGGACCTTGCCCACGCGGAAGGGGGTGCTGGCCTCGGCCTTCTTGGCCTTGCCGTCGCCGCCCCTCAAGGTGAAGAACATGCCGGCCGCCAGGGCCGCACCGGCCACGGAAACGACGACCCACCGCTTCTGCATGGAACCCCCTGATGGGAAAGACGCCGGACCGGCCCGGATGATGGAAGGACTACGGATTGAAGTCTCGCGCCGTTTAGAACGGCGTTTGCCCTGGAATCGGCCACCGGCCCCGCCGGGTCGGCGAAGGCTCGATGGGGAACAGGGAACCATCCCTTGAGGGCCGATTTTTTCCTATCTCACAAAACGACCCCCGCTCGGGGGCCGATTTTGTGAGCAGACCAGACGCCTACCGCACCGTCTCCCGGGCGATCATCAGCTCTTCGTTGGTGGGGACGACGGTCACCACCACGCGGGAGTCGGGGGTGCTGATGATGCGCTCCCCCGTGCCGTGCTGGTTGGCCTCGGGATCCAGTTTCACCCCCAGGAAGGAGAGCTTGCTGCAGACCTTGTCCCGGACGTAGACGCTGTGGGTGCCGATGCCGGCGGTGAAGGTGATGGCATCCACTCCGTCGAGGACCGTGGCGTAGGAGCCGATGAACTTGCGCACGCTGTAGGTCAGCAGGTCCCGGGCCAGGCGGGCCCGGTCGTTGCCCTGGTCGGCGGCCAGCTCGATCTCGCGGAAGTCCGAGGAGACGCCGGAGATGCCCAGCAGGCCCGACTTCTTGTTGAGGAGCTCGGTGACCGCCTTCTGGTCGAGGTGCTCGTACTCCATGAGCATCTCCACCACGCTGGCGTCGATGGAGCCGCTGCGGGTGCCCATGATGACCCCCTGGAGCGGCGTCATGCCCATGCTGGTCTCCACGCTCTTGCCGCCGTCCACGGCGCAGATGCTGGTGCCGTTGCCGATGTGGCAGGTGACGATCTTGAGGGCGCGCAGGGGGCGGCAGAGCAGGATGGCCGTGCGGGCCGCCACGTAGGCATGGCTGGTGCCGTGGAAGCCGTAGCGGCGGATGCCGTATTTCTGGCTCAACTCGTAGGGGATGCCATAGATCCGCGCGTAATCTGGCATGTTGTGGTGGAAGGCCGTGTCGAAGACCGCCACGTGGGGCACGTTCGGGAAGGCCTCCATGGCGGACCGGATGCCCATGGCATTGGCGGGGTTGTGCAGGGGGGCGTACATCGAGAAGGTCTCGATGTCGCGGAGCACCTCTTCGGTCACCAGGACGGAATCCCCGTATTTCGGACCGCCGTGCACCACGCGGTGGCCCACGGCATGGATGGGCGTGTCGTGCAGGACGGTGGCCCGGAGGCGCTCGAGGATGGCCTCCAGGGCCTCCCGGTGCGTGGGTAGCGCCAGGGCCTCCTTGCGCTTGTCCCCCTCGATGGTGCAGGCCAGGTTGGCTTCGGCCAGGCCGATGCGCTCGGCCATGCCTTCCGCAATAACGGTTTCCTTATTCATATCAAACAGGTTGAATTTCAGGCTCGACGAGCCAGCATTCAAAACGAGAACGAGCACAATATCCCCCATGAGCCAACCAGTGATTTAGCCAGCCAGTTTAACTCATGAAATAGGGGCTCAAAAATTAATTATCGATCCATAAGTCATCATTATGGCCTGAATCATTCGGGCAGGAGATTGGGGCAGGGCTTGGTCCTTGCACGGGGGTCCGTTCTGCCGGTTGTCAACAGGCCCTAGACTGGAACTTGCCAGAGACATGGCAAAGGAATGGATGGGTGGGCGGTCGTGATTCAAATCGTTGAAAAAGAAGTGAACCTCGAATTCCCCCTGGGGCACCATCTCCACTGTCTGATCGCCCAGATCCCCAACCACCTGCGCCGTTCGGAGAGCGGCTGGGCGCAGGCGGACCCGGACCGGAAGTGGGACCAGGTGAAATCGATCCTGGACCTGGTGGCGGCGGGCAAGGGCAACCTGAAGAAACTCCGCTTCCTCATGCTCCCGGAGGCCTCGGTCCCCTTTTCCCGCTTCGACGAGCTGCTGGCCTTCATCGACAAGAAGCTCCGGCCCAATACGGTGACCATGTTCGGGGTGGAGCAGGTCCGCCTCAAGACCTACCGCGCCCTGCTGGAGCGGTTCCGGGAGGACAACGAAGAGGCGATCGAGCTCGTCGACCTGGACATCGATTCGGGCGACGTGCTGGAGATTCCGGTCAACTGGTGCTGCACCGCCATCAAGGAGGCGACCGGCCGGTTGCGGGTCTTCCTCGAGGCCAAGTCCCATCCCTTTTCCGGCGAAGAGTTCCTCGACAAGTTCCAGGATCTCTACCGGGGGCGCCATTTCTACCTGTTCCGCTGCCAGCCCGCCTGTTTCAACTTCATGGCGCTGATCTGCATGGACTACCTCTACCGCGACCTGTATTCCTCCAACATCAAGCAGATCATCGACCATGCCAACCGGCTCTTCTTCACCACGCGGCAGGGGCTCGATGCGCTGTTCATCCTCCAGTGCAATCCCAAGCCCGAGCATCGGGCCTACCGTGAGGTGATCGCCGGGTTCTACGGGGAGTACCTGGAGGACACGCCCGGCGTGCGGGAGACCGTCACCGTCTTCGGCAACACCTCCGAGGAGACCAGCCTGGAGGAGGTGGCCGTCGAGGGGGGCTTCGGCCATTCGTTCGTGGTCATCAACCCGCGCCACAAGCTGGCGGCCGTCCAGCGCAGCGAGTTCGCCACCGACGACTTCGGCGGGGCGCCGGTCTGCCGGCTCCGCTTCGGCGCCGGCACCAGGCTCTACTACTTCAACCTCCCCCTCCACCACGAGCTCGACCCCCGCACCAGCCGGGTGCCCCTGAAGGTGCACAGCGTCCTGCGCTACGCCGACGGGGGCGGGTGGGTGAGGGTGACGGGGGCGGAAATGGTCGGTGAACCGGCGGGCGGGCCCATCCCCGAAGGTCCTTGAAGGACGACCCGAGGGCCTGGGTCAGGAAGAGGTCGTGAACAGACCCTCAGAGAGGGAGGCCGGATCCGGCCAGGGGGCCTCCAGGGCGGCCTCGGCCGAGGCCAGGAGCTCCCCTTCCAGCCGGGCGGCGAGGCCGGGGTCGAGGGCCCATCCCCGGCGGGCCATCCAGGTCTCGAAGCGGGGCAGGGGGTCCTTGGCGGCCCACTGGGCGAGCAGGGCCGGATCCACATAGCGCTGATCGTCGTGCTCGGCGTGGCCGGCCATGCGGAAGGTCTCGCAGACGAGGAAGACCGGGCCCTTGCCTTCCAGGCACCGCTGCCGGGCCTGGGCCGCGGCCCGATAGACCTCGGCCGCGTCGTTGCCGTCCACGGTCAAGGTGAAGGCCCCTTGGGAGCGTTGGGACATCCGGCCGGCCATCTGGCGGTCCGGCGGGGTGGAAAAGGCGTAGCCGTTGGATTCGCCCACCACGATGAGCGGGAGCTTCTGCACCACGGCGAAGTTGAGCCCCTCGTAGAAGGCGCCGGTGGAGCTGCCGCCGTCGCCGATCCAGGTCATGGCCACCCGGCGCTCGCCCTTCTGCCGGAAGGAGAGGGCCACGCCCGCCATCACGGGAATGAGCGCCCCCAGCATGGAGGTGGTGGCGATGATCCCCCGTTCCACGGCGCCGAAGTGGTTGTTGTGGTCCCGCCCGCCGGTGGGGCCCGTGGCCCGGCCCAGGTACTGGAGGAAGACTTCCTTGGGGCTCACGCCGCGGACGAGCATGGAGCCCAGGTTGCGGATCAGCGGCGCGATCATGTCGTCCGGGCCAAGGGCCATGGCCGTGGCGCAGGCCGTGGCCTCCTGGCCCAGGCTGCGGTAGACGCTCCCGAGGGTCTGCCCCTGGCGAAACAGCTTCACCAGACGCTCCTCGGTGAGGCGCGTGAGCAGCATGGCCTCGTACAGGCTCAGGGCAGTGGCTTGGTCCATCCGGATAGGATAGACGCATGCTGACCCTCCGTCCCGCCGCCCCCGCCGATGCTCCCCTGATCCTGCAGTACATCCGCGACCTGGCGGAGTACGAGCGGGAACCGGAAGCCGCCGTCGCCACCGAGGCGGACATCCTGAGGCATGCGTTTTCCGAACACCCGCTGGTGAAGGTGACCCTGGCCGAATGGGACGGACAGCCTGCGGGCTTCGCCCTCTGGTTCCTGAACTTCAGCACCTGGGAGGGCAAGCCCGGCATCTACCTGGAGGACCTCTTCGTGCCTCCGGCCTTCCGGGGCAAGGGCATCGGCAAGGCCCTGCTCCAGCACCTCGCGGCCCTGGCCGTGAAGGAGGGCTGGACCCGCTTCGTGTGGCAGGTGCTGGACTGGAACACCCCGGCCATCGAGTTCTACGAGGCCCACGGCGCCAAGGTCATGCGCCCCTGGCTCACCTGCCGGGTCGAAGGCGAGGCGCTCCGGCGGCTGGCCGGGGGGGCCGATTGACCTGGGGTCCGCTGCTCCGGCTCAAGGAGGTCCTGGGCCCCGAGGCGGAACTGATGGTGGTGGGGGGCGCGGTTCGAGATGAGCTCCTGGGGCGGCCCCACGCGGACTGGGACCTGGCGACCCGGCTGCTGCCCCAGACCGTGATGGAGCGGGCGCGGGGCGCGGGCCTGAGGGTGATCCCCACGGGCCTCCGGCACGGCACGGTGACGGTGCTTCTCGAGGACCGCCCGGTGGAGGTGACCACCTTCCGCAGCGACGGGGCCTACCTGGATGGGCGGCGGCCCGAATCGGTGCGCCTGGGCGTGGCCCTGGCCGAGGACCTGTCGCGGCGCGACTTCACCATCAACGCCATGGCCCTGCCCGTGGGCGGCGGCGACCTGGTGGACCCCTTCGGAGGCCGGGCGGACCTGGCGGCCGGGACCATCCGGGCCGTGGGGGATCCGCTTCAGCGCTTCGCGGAAGATGGCCTCCGCCCCCTGCGCGCCTGCCGGTTCGCCGCCCAGCTGGGGTTCGCGGTGGAAGCCGCCACCCTCGCCGCCATTCCCCTGCGCCATGCGGTGGCGCGCAAGGTCGCCGTGGAGCGGGTCTTCGTGGAACTGGACAAGCTCCTGCGGGGGCGCGAACCCCACCGCGGCCTGGCCCTGCTCGCGGACAGCGGCCTGCTGGACCTCTGGCTGGCCGAGCTGCGACCGATGATCGGCTGCGGCCAGAACCGCCACCACCGGTATGACGTCTGGTCCCACACCCTGGCGGTGGTCCGGGAGGTGCCCGCGGATTCCGGCCTGCGCTGGGCCGCGCTCCTGCACGATGCGGGCAAGCCCGGGACCCGCAGCACCGGGCCCGATGGGGAGGTGCATTTCTACGGACACGAGGCCCGGTCCCTGGACCTGGCCGAGGGCCTCCTCGAGCGACTGAAGACCAGCCTCGGCCTGCGCAAGGAGGTGGCCGCCCTCATCCGCCACCACGGCACCCATCCCACGGAGGCCTGGAGCGATGCCGCCTGCCGGCGGTTCCTGGGACGCCTGGCCGAGGACGGCCTGCCCCTGGACCGCTGGGCCGCCTTCCGGCTGGCGGATCAGCGGGGCAAGGGGCTGGACCTGGAGGACCGGCTGGGCGAACACCGGGGCCTCGTGACCCGCCTCGAGGCCCTGGCGGCCGCGGCCCCGCCCCTGGCGGTGCGGGACCTGGCCCTGGATGGCGCGGCCCTCATGAAACTGACCGGGCGCCGCGGCGGTCCCTGGCTGGGGGAGTTGCAGCGCCAGCTGCTGGTGGCCGTGATGGACGATCCCGGCCTCAACGGGCCCGAGGCCCTGGCGGAGGTGGCCCGGAAGCTGATGCTAGCCCAGGAAGGCGAGGGTGAAGAGGGGGATCCCCGCTAGGCCCAGGAGCAAGGAACCCCACCAGACCGCCCGGCTTCGGGTGAGGGCCGCCAGGGCGCCGAGGGCGATGGAAACCTGGAAGAGGGCCACGGCGTTGGCGAACCGGTGGTGGTGGTGAAGCAGGCGGTCCGCCTCGGCGGATCGTTCGTCCCGCTCCTTCTCCTTCTCCTCGGCGGCTTTCTTGATCTCGGTCTGTTCCTCGGCGTAGCGTTTCGATGCTTCGTGCAGCCGCGCGGGAACGGGCCTCCCCGCCGCCTCCCAGCTGGCGGCGGTGGCCTCCTGGACGGCGGCCTTCAGGCCCTTGGCCTGGTAGTGGGCCCACTGGTCCGAAGCCTGGGCCTGGAGCCGCGTGGCTTCGGTCTTGAGCAGGAGGGCCTCGTTCACCGTGGCCCCGGCCTTCAAGGCGGCGATGGCGGCAAAGGCGGCGAGGATGGCGGTGCTGAGGGCGATCCGCTTCAGGAAATGGCCGCCCTCCTTTTCCATCTCCTCCTGGATGGCCTCGTGGAGTTTGTCGGTTTCAATCTCCGGTCCCTCGGGCATGAGAACCTCCCAGCCTTCTTCATACAGCAAAACGCCCGGCGGGTGCCGGGCGTTTTCTTTTGAAAGCAGCGGTGGTCAGCCCGCGCCGCCGCCGACGGTGGCGGGCCGGTAGGTGAGGCTGGCCTTGATGAAGTCGCGGTTCATGCGGGCGATGTTCTCCAGCTTGATGCCCTTGGGGCAGGCGGCTTCGCACTCGCCGTGGTTGGTGCAGGTCCCGAACTGCTCGGCGTCCATCTGGGCGACCATGTCCCGCACGCGGGTGTAGCGCTCGGGCTGGCCCTGGGGCAGCAGGCCCAGGTGGCTGATCTTGGCGGACAGGAACAGCATGGCGCTGGCATTGGGGCAGGCGGCCACACAGGCGCCGCAGCCGATGCAGGCGGCGGCATCCATGGCCAGGTCGGCGTTCTCCTTGGAGATGGGCAGGGCATTGGCGTCCTGCGGGGTCCCCGTGGGTGCGCTGATGAAGCCGCCGGCGGCGATGATGCGGTCGAAGGCGCCCCGGTCCACCATGAGATCGCGGAGAACCGGGAAGGCCTCGGCGCGCCAGGGCTCCAGGGTGAGGCTGTCCCCGTCCTTGAAGCTGCGCATGTGGAGCTGGCAGGTGGTGGTCTTCTCCTTGGGACCGTGGGGCTGGCCGTTGATGACCATCCCGCAGGTGCCGCAGATGCCTTCGCGGCAGTCATGGTCGAAGGTGATGGGGTCCTCGCCCTTGCGGATGAGGCCCTCGTTCACCACGTCGAGCATCTCCAGGAAGGACATGTCGGGGCTGATGTCCTTGGCGGGGTACTCGACGAACTTGCCGTCGCACTTGGCGTTCTTCTGCCGCCACACGTGAAGGGTGAGATTGAGGTTCTTGGCCATGATTCAACTCCTCACTTGTAGCTGCGGGTGGCGAGGTGGATGTTCTCGAACACCAGGGGCTCGGTGTGGCGGACAGGGGTCTGCCCGTCGCCCTTGTATTCCCAGGCAGCCACGTGGGCGAAGTTCTCGTCGTCGCGAAGGGCTTCACCTTCTTCGGTCTGCCATTCCTCGCGGAAATGGCCACCGCAGGACTCGCGACGCTCGAGGGCGTCCAGGCACATGAGCTCGCCGACCTCCAGGAAGTCGGCCACGCGGCCGGCCTGCTCCAGGGACTGGTTGAGCTCGTCCCCGGTGCCCGTGATCTTGAGATCGCTCCAGAACTGTTCCCGCAGTTCCGGGATCGCCTTGAGGGCCTTCTTGAGTCCGGCTTCGTTCCGGCCCATGCCGCAGTCTTCCCACATGATCTTGCCCAGTTCACGGTGGAAGTGGGTGGGAGTCTCCTTGCCGCCGATGGCGAGCAGCTTCTGGATGCCGTCCGCCGTGGACTGCACGGTGGCCTTCACGGCCGGGTCATCGGCCTTGATGCGGGACCCGGGCTTGAGGCCGGCCAGGTAGCCGCCGATGGTGTAGGGGATCACGAAGTAGCCGTCGGCCAGGCCCTGCATGAGCGCCGAGGCGCCCAGGCGGTTGGCGCCATGGTCGGAGAAGTTGGCCTCGCCCAGCACGAAGAGGCCCGGGATGGTGCTCATGAGGTTGTAGTCCACCCAGAGGCCACCCATGGTGTAGTGGGAGGCGGGGTAGATCCGCATGGGCGTCTTGTAGGGGTTCTCGTCGGTGATGCGCTCATACATCTCGAAGAGGTTGCCGTAGCGCTCCTCGATCTTGGGCTGTCCCAGGCGCTTGATGGACGCCTCGAAGTCCAGGTAGACGCCCCGGCCCGTGGAGCCGACGCCCCGGCCTTCATCGCAGACCTGCTTGGCGGCCCGGCTGGAGATGTCGCGGGGGGCCAGGTTGCCGAAGGAGGGGTACTTCCGCTCCAGATAGTAGTCGCGGTCGTCCTCGGGGATCTGCTCGGCGGGCTTGCCGCAGTCCTCCTTCTTCTTGGGCACCCAGATGCGGCCGTCGTTGCGCAGGCTCTCCGACATGAGCGTCAGCTTGGACTGATGGTCGCCCGTGACGGGGATACAGGTGGGGTGGATCTGCGTGTAGCAGGGGTTGGCGAAGGCCGCCCCCTTCTTGTAGGCGCGCCAGATGGCGGAGGCGTTGCAGCCCTTGGCATTGGTGGAGAGGTAGAAGACGCTCCCGTAGCCGCCGGTGGCGAGGCAGACCGCGTCCGCCACGTGGGATTCGATCTGCCCGGTGACCATGTCCCGGGTGACGATGCCCTTGGCCACGCCGTCCACCACGATCAGCTCGAGCATCTCGTGGCGGGGGAACATCTTCACGGTGCCGAGCCCGATCTGGCGCTCCAGGGCCTGGTAGGCGCCCAGCAGCAGCTGCTGCCCGGTCTGCCCGCGGGCGTAGAAGGTGCGGCTCACCTGGGCGCCACCGAAGGAGCGGTTGTCCAGCAGTCCGCCGTATTCCCGGGCGAAGGGCACGCCCTGGGCCACGCACTGGTCGATGATGTTGACGCTGACCTGGGCCAGCCGGTAGACGTTGGCTTCCCGGGCGCGGAAGTCGCCGCCCTTCACCGTGTCATAGAAGAGGCGGAAGATGCTGTCGCCGTCATTGCGGTAGTTCTTGGCCGCGTTGATGCCGCCCTGGGCCGCGATGGAGTGGGCCCGGCGGGGGCTGTCCTGGTAGCAGTAGCACTCCACCTCGTAGCCGAGCTCGGCCAGGGAGGCGGCGGCGGCACCGCCGGCCAGGCCGGAGCCCACCATGATCACCTTGTACTTGCGCTTGTTGGCCGGATTCACGAGCTTGAGGTCGAAGCGGTGCTTGTCCCATTTCTTGTCGATCGGGCCGTCTGGGATTCGGGAATTGAGTTCCATGGATGGCTCCCTAGGTCAGTGGATGACGCCGGCGAGGACGGCGATCGGGAAGGTGATGTTCACGCCCACCACGAGGATGGTCAGGCCGTAGGCGAAGTTGCGGCGCAACCGCTCGTAGCGGGGATGGGACCAGCCCAGGGTCTGGGTGAAGCTCCAGACGCCGTGCCACATGTGGAGGCCGAGGCAGAGCTGGGCCACGATGTAGAACGCGGCGGCGGCGGGCACCTTGAAGCCGTTCACGAAGTTCGCATAAGGGTTGGCGTGGTCGAAGTTGGGATGGACCGTGCCCGTGGTGAGGTGGAGCAGGTGGTAGACGATGAAGATGGCCAGGATGACGCCGGTCCAGCGCATGGTGCGCGAGGCCCAGGTGGAGGCGACGCTCTGCTGGGTGCGGTAGCCCTGCGGCCGGGCCGCCAGGTTGTCCAGGGTGAGGCTGGTGGCGGACCAGATGTGGAATCCGACGGCCACGAGGAGCACGGTCCGGAAGACCCAGATGCCGTCGCCGTGGATCATGCCGTGCAGGAACTTGGCGTAGCCGTTGAAGGCCTCTTCGCCCATGTAGGCCTGCGTGTTGCCAAGCATGTGCACGGTGACGAACCCGAACAGGATGACCCCCGTGACTGCCATGACGACCTTTCGGCCGACCGATGACGCGAGGAAGCCGTGGCCGCGTGCTTCCGCGCCCGCGATGCTCTTTTCAGCGACGGACATAGGTGGACTCCTTGAAGAAGGCAAATGAATGAAACAGGGATCCCGGGGAGGGCATGGGATCGACGATGGGCTTCGGGTTCATGTGTGCTCCGATTATCTTCTATGGGCCGGGAAATCCAAGCCCCTAGGTTCGGACCTAAGTCACACTGCACCCGGGAACCCCGGTCCAGTTGAAAGTGCGCCCAATCGGGTCCATAGGTCTTGCCGTGCCTGGCTTTTCCACGTTAAAGTCACCCATGATCCAAACAGGATCGGTGGGTGGTTCGCCCCTGGTCGAGGGCTTGAACCGCTTTCACACAGGCCAATCTGATTGGGCAGCATCCGCTTCAATTCCCCGAGTACCCCATCCCTAGAACCCCATCCGGAGGAAAGCCATGGAGACGATGAAACGATTGTTTGGCGCCCTGGCGTCAACACGCATCTTGAAGGGGGGGATGACGGCACTCCTGGTCCTCCTTTTCGCGACCCCGGCCTTTGCCGGCGGTGAGGCGGAACTGAAGATCCCCGCCCTGCAGGGGAGCTTCCTGGGCATGTCCGGGCACAACCTGCTGCTGATCGGTCTCGTCATCTGCCTGCTCGGCATCGGCTTCGGGCTCGTCCAGTACGCCCAGATCCGGGATCTTCCGGTCCACAAGTCCATGCTGGAGATCTCTGAGCTGATCTACGAGACCTGCAAGACCTACCTGGTCACCCAGATCAAGTTCATCGCGCTCCTGTGGGCCTTCATCGCCCTCGTCATCGTGGCCTATTTCAAGTACCTGGCCACCCCGCAGATGAACTGGCCCCAGGTGATCGTGATCCTCTTCTTCTCGGTGGTCGGCATCCTCGGTTCCGTGGCGGTGGCCTGGTTCGGCATCCGCATCAACACCTTCGCCAACTCCCGCACGGCCTTCGCGTCCCTGGGCGGGAAGCCCTACCCGACCATGGAGATCCCCCTCAAGGCGGGCATGTCCATCGGCATGCTGCTCATCTCCGTCGAGCTGTTCCTCATGCTCGGCATCCTGCTCTTCATCCCCGGTGACGCGGCGGGCCCATGCTTCATCGGCTTCGCCATCGGCGAGTCCCTGGGTGCCGCGGCCCTGCGCATCGCGGGCGGCATCTTCACCAAGATCGCCGACATCGGTTCCGACCTCATGAAGATCGTCTTCAAGATCAAGGAAGACGATGCCCGCAACCCCGGCGTCATCGCCGATTGCGTGGGCGACAACGCGGGCGATTCCGTCGGCCCCACGGCGGACGGCTTCGAGACCTACGGCGTCACCGGCGTTGCGCTCATCACCTTCATCCTGCTGGCCGTCCCGGACCCCAAGATCCAGGTCTCCCTGCTGGTGTGGATCTTCGTCATGCGCGTGGGCATGATCGTGACCTCCGCGGCCTCCTACTGGATCAACGGCCTCTGGTCCAAGGCCAAGTTCGGCTCCCTGCTGAAGTTCGATTTCGAGACCCCGCTCACCACGCTCGTGTGGCTGACCTCGATCCTCTCGATCGTGATGACCTACGTCCTCTCCTGGGTGCTCATCGGCAACCTGCCGGACCACCTCTGGTGCAAGCTTTCCACGATCATCACCTGCGGAACGCTGGCCGGCGCCCTGATCCCCGAGCTGGTGAAGGCCTTCACCTCCACCAACTCCGGCCATGTGCGTGAAGTGGTCACGGCCTCCAAGGAGGGCGGCGCCTCCCTCAACATCATCTCCGGCATCGTGGCGGGCTACTTCTCCGCCTACTGGATGGGCCTCACCATCGTGGCCCTCATGGGCGCCGCCTATTTCGTCTCCACCTTCGGTCTGGCGGGCTTCATGGCCGCGCCGGCCATCTTCTCCTTCGGCCTGGTGGCCTTCGGCTTCCTGGGCATGGGTCCCGTCACCATCGCCGTGGACTCCTACGGCCCCGTGACCGACAACGCCCAGTCCGTCTACGAACTCTCCACCATCGAGGCCATCCCCGGCATCGAAGCGGAGATCCAGAAGGACTTCGGCTTCAAGCCTGATTTCGAGAACGGCAAGATGTACCTCGAAGAGAACGACGGCGCCGGCAACACCTTCAAGGCCACCGCCAAGCCCGTGCTCATCGGCACCGCGGTCGTGGGCGCCACCACCCTGATCTTCTCCATCATCCAGGTGCTGAACGGCAAGTTCGGCGTCCTGAAGGTGGTCGAGGGGCTGTCCATCATCAACCCGCTCTTCCTGCTCGGCCTCATCACCGGCGGCGCCATCATCTTCTGGTTCTCCGGCGCGGCCTGCCAGGCGGTTGCCACGGGGGCCTACCGGGCCGTGGAGTTCATCAAGCAGAACATCAACCTCGATTCCGGCGCCACCAAGGCCTCCGTGGAGGACTCCAAGAAGGTCGTGGAGATCTGCACCCAGTACGCCCAGAAGGGCATGTTCAACATCTTCCTGGCCGTGTTCTTCTCCACCCTGGCCTTCGCCTGCCTGAACCACTTTTTCTTCATCGGCTACCTCATCTCCATCGCCGTCTTCGGCCTCTACCAGGCCATCTTCATGGCCAATGCCGGCGGCGCCTGGGACAACGCGAAGAAGCTCGTGGAGACCGAACTGAAGGCCAAGGGCACCCCCCTCCACGATGCCTGCGTCGTGGGCGACACCGTGGGCGACCCCTTCAAGGACACCTCCTCCGTGGCCATGAATCCGGTCATCAAGTTCACGACCCTCTTCGGCCTCCTGGCCGTCGAGCTGGCCATCGGGCTGAATCCCATGACCGCGCACATCGCGGCCCTGGTCTTCTTCCTGATCTCCACGGTCTTCGTGTGGCGCTCCTTCTACGGCATGCGCATCCCCGTCATGGAGATCAAGTAGACCGCCCCAGTCACAACGATGAACGAACCGACAGGCCCCTCCACCGAGGGGCCTGTTCATTCGTGGTACGGTGGACACCGTGTCTTGGAGCCCTTCATGCCCACTCGTTTCCTCTGCCTCCTGGCGGCCCTGGTGAGCCTGTCCGGGAACCTCTCCGCCCAGGGCCCCGTTCCTCCCGTGGCCAAGCAGGTCGCGCACATCTCCGTCTGGCACGGCGAGAAGGTGAACGACCCCTGGTTCTGGCTGCGGGAGAAGTCGAACCCCGAGGTGACGGCCTACCTGAACGCGGAGAACGCCTACACCGCAGCCATGACGGAGGGGCTCAAACCCTTCACGGAGGCCCTCTACCAGGAGATGTTGGGGCGCCTCAAGCAGACGGACCTGAGCGTTCCCACCCGCCGGGGGGCGTTCTACTACTACGCCCGCACGGAGGAGGGGAAGCAGTATCCCATCCAGTGCCGACGCCGGGCCGCCAAGGACGGCGCCTATGATGGCCAGGCCCCCGAAGCGGTGCTGCTGGACCAGAACGAACTGGCCAAGGGCTTGAAATTCCTCAGCCTCGGCGGCTTTTCCGTCAGTGATGACGACCGCACCCTGCTGTTCACCACGGATGTCACCGGCTACCGCCAGTACCGGCTCTTCGCCAAGGATCTGGCCACCGGGAACCTGAGCGGGCCCCTGGCGGAACGGGTGACCTCCATGGCCTGGTCCGCCGACTCCCACCATCTCTTCTTCGTGACGGAGGATGCCGTCACCAAGCGCTCCAACCAGCTCTGGCGGCTGGATCTGCAGGGAGGCTCGCCGGAACGGCTGTTCGAGGAGAAGGACGAGCTCTACCAGATGGACTTGAGCCGGACCAAGGATCGCAAGTACCTGCTGCTCCACCTCCAGTCCACGGACACCTGGGAGACCCGCTACCTGCCTTCCGATGCGCCCCTCGGTGCCTTCCAGGTCTTCCTGGCGCGGGAGAAGGGGCACAAGTACGACCTCGAGCACCGGGGGGGGCTCTTCTACATCCGGACCAACCGGGGCGCCAAGAACTTCCGCCTGGTGACGGCCCCGGTGGCGACCCCGGCCCCCGAGCACTGGACGGAGCTGGTCCCGCCCCGGCCCGACGTGCTGCTGGAGGGGGTGGAGCCCTTCCGGGACTTCCTCGTGGTGCGCGAAAAGAGCCGGGGCCTGGACCGGTTCCGGATCTATGACGCGGGGGCCAAGACCTGGCGCGAGGTCGCCTTCCCCGAGAGCGTCTACGCGGCGTTCCCTGGCGGCACGCCCGAATTCACCGCCACGGCCTTCCGGTTGAACTACCAGTCCATGGTCACCCCCGCCAGCATCTACGACTGCGACATGGCCTCGGGCCGGCAGACGCTGCTGAAACAGACCGAGGTCCTGGGCGGCTATGACCGGGCCCATTACGTCACTGAACGCCTGTGGGCCCCGGCCCGGGATGGCGTAAAGGTGCCCCTGTCCGTGGTCTACAAGAAGGGCCTGAAGCGGGACGGCCGCGCGCCCCTGTTCCTCTACGGCTACGGTTCCTACGGCATCGGCATGGCCCCGACCTTCTCCAGCCCGCGCCTCAGCCTGCTGGATCGGGGCGTGGTCTACGTCATCGCCCACATCCGCGGCGGCAATGAGCTGGGCGAAGGCTGGCACGACGACGGCATGCTCATGAAGAAGATGAACACCTTCACCGACTTCATCGATGCCGCGGAGTTCCTCGTGCAGGAGAAGTGGACGGCCCCGGAGCGACTGGTCATCGAGGGCGGAAGCGCGGGCGGCCTGCTCATGGGGGCCGTCACCAACCTGCGCCCGGACCTCTTCAAGGCCGTCCACGCCGCCGTGCCGTTCGTGGATGTGATGAACACGGAGCTGGACGCGACGCTGCCCGGCACCGTCGAGGAATGGCTGGAATGGGGCAACCCCCACGAGAAGGCCGCCTTCGACTACATGCGGGCCTACAGCCCCTACGACAACCTGGCGAAGCAGGCCTACCCCGCCATCCTCGTCACCACCAGCCTCAACGACAGCCAGGTGATGTACTGGGAACCGGCGAAGTACGTGGCCAAGCTCCGCACCCTCAAGACCGACCGCAACCCCCTGCTGCTGAAGATCAAGATGGACCCCGCCGGCCACGGCGGCGCCTCGGGCCGCTACGACGCCCTGAAGGACAAGGCCTTCGAGACGGTGTGGATGTTGGGGCAGGTGGGCATAACCAAGTAGCCGTTTCATGCTTCAAAGGGCGCACGCGCCCTTTGAAGCGAGTGAAGGAGGAAATGATGGTTGAGCCTGTTCCCAAGGGGTATCACACGGTCACGCCCTATCTGGTGGTGGCGGATGGCGAAGGCCTCCTGGGCTTCCTCCGGGACGCCTTCGGCGCGGAGGTGCTCAGCCGGGCCCTCCGGCCGGACGGGACCATCGCCAACGCCGAGGTGCGCCTCGGCGATTCCAGGCTGATGGTGGCCCAGGCCCGGGAGCCCTGGAAGCCCATGCCCGCCGGCTTCTACCTCTACGTGCCGGACACAGACGCCACCTACCGGGCCGCCCTGGCGGCCGGGGGGGTGTCCGTGCTGGAGCCCTCCGACCAGTTTTACGGGGACCGCAACGCCGGGATACAGGATCCCTGGGGCAACAACTGGTGGATCGCCACCCACATCGAGGATGTGGACGAGGCCGAGGTCCAGCGGCGGATGGCGGCCCGCGCCTGATGCGGGCTTCACCGGCCGCGAGCGTTCTCTTCCTTCGGCCCGGGCGATTGGGCGGCTAGGGTCCGTGAGCCCCCTGGGCCTTGGGGGCGAGCTGGTGGACAAGGCGGTCGCTCAACTCGTCCACGGCCTCGTACGCGTGGTCATCACCCGCGTTGGCGGTAACGAGTACCGCCGCGTGAAGGCTGGGAATGACCACGATGCGGGCCAGGTTGAAGCCGTTGCTCCCTGCATGAGTGAGCAGGGTAGGGCTGCCTGTGGTGGTCACTCCCCACCCCATCGCGATGGCCTTTCCCGGACCCGCTCCGGGCACCTCCAACGGTTCGTGGAGCCTGCGCAGGGATGCCTCCGTCAGCCAACCTGGAGCAGCCGCGCCCGCATGTGCGGCGGCGAACTTAGCCCAGGCTTCGAGCGGGCAATGCACCGTACCTGCAGGTCCAAGCAGCGGGGGGTTATCCCCTTCGGTGGGCACATAGGCGCGATCCTTCCGGTCATGCCCCCAGATGCCCTCGGGCTGTTTCGAAGTGGCCGTGGGTCCGAACCCGCAGCCTGCCATGTGGAGCGGGGCAAAGACCTCCTCCTGGACCAGCTGTTCCCAGGGCTTGCCGGCCGCACGCTCCAGCACATGGCCGAGAATGATGTAGCCGTAGTTGGAGTAGACGAAGCGGCTGCCTGGCGGGTAGTCCGGTTTCCTGGCGAGGAACCGCCGGGTCATGTCCCTGCGCTGGTGTTCTAGCGTCCAATGTTCGTCGTCGAATCCTTTGGTGAATTCGGGCGTGAACGCGCCGCTTCCCGGCAGGCCGGCCACGTGGCGCATGACCATTTCAAGGGTGACGGGGCGGAACGCCGGGTCCATTTCCAGGCCGGGCAGGGCCTCCGCCAGGGTCTCGCCCCAGTGCAGCAGCCCGTGCTCTACCAGTCGCGCGACCACCGAGGCGGTGATTGCCTTGGTATCAGAGCCGAGGTGGAACGCATCTCCCTCCTGGACCGGGTCGGCTCCTCCAGCCCGGCGCTGGCCAGCCACAGCGATGGTCGTCTTCCCATCGCGCACCACGGCCGCGCCCATGGCAGGGAGGCCGTGGAGGATCTGGGCGCGTTCCACCTCCGCCGCGAGTGCCTGCCGGTCAAGTTTCGGGACGGGCCCTTCTCCCGCGCTGGTGGCCATGGTGGCGATCAGTCCGAGGCAGGCAAGAAGGGACTGCGTGCGTGACATCCAGCCCGGAATCATGGCGCCTCCCTGCGGGACAGCCTTCATGATGCATGGAATCAGGTGGCGCTGCCTTCGGTTTTGGCCGGTGCCATAAAGGAGGGCCAGCCCGCCCAGAGGCCGGTCGAGTCCAAGGTTGAGTCCCGGGGGCAGACCCGCGACAATGGAGGAACGCGGCCTCCGTCCGATGCCACGCGGGGCCTCCCGCCGCCCGCAAGCTCGCGGAAACGGATCCTCCGCCGCGCCTTTCCATGTCCGGAACCCCATGTCCCTTTCCGAAGAAATCCAGCGGCGGCGCACCTTCGCCATCATCTCCCATCCCGACGCCGGCAAGACCACGCTGACGGAAAAGCTGCTGCTCTACGGCGGGGCCATCGACCGCGCCGGCTCCGTGAAGGCCCGGGAGGGCGGGGCGGCGGCCCACTCGGACTGGATGAGCATCGAGCAGGAGCGCGGCATCAGCGTCACCTCTGCGGCCATGCAGTTCGAGTACTTGGGCAAGGCCATCAACCTGCTGGACACGCCGGGCCACCAGGACTTCAGCGAGGACACCTACCGGGCCCTCACGGCGGCCGACGCGGTGGTGATGCTCCTGGACTGCGCCAAGGGCGTG
>JARLGO010000215.1 GCA_031292655.1 Geothrix sp. | reverse complement strand
TCGAAACCGTAGGCCTCCATCTCCTGCATCACCGCGCAGACCCGGGCCAGGGAGTCCGTGGGCATGGTGGCGTGGTAGGCGTGGCCGCCCTTCAGGTAGGCGTCCATGATCTGGGACCACTTCTTCAGGTCGCAGGCGAAGCTGGTGCTGGTGGTGGCTTCCATCACGCCCTGGGCCTTCTCGGAGAGCATGACCATGGCGCAGCAGGGGCTGCCGCTCCAGCCCTTCTGGGGAGCCGTCACGATCACATCCACGCCGATGGCCTCCATGTCCACCCACATGCAGCCCGAGGCGACGCAGTCCAGCACGAAGAGGCCGCCCACGGCGTGGGTGGCCTTGGCCACCGCCTTCAGGTAGTCGTCGGGGAGCATGATGCCGGAGGCGGTCTCCACGTGCGGAGCGATCACCAGGTCGGGCTTCTCCGCGGCGATGGCCGCCACCACCTCGGCGATGGGCGTGGGCACCCAGGGCGACTGGCGATCCGTACCGGTGCGGCGCGCCTTGAGGACCGTGTGGGCCGAAGGAATCCCGCCCATGTCGAAGATCTGCGTCCAGCGGTAGCTGAAGAAGCCGTCCCGGATCACCAGCGCCTTCTTCCCCGTGGCGAACTGCCGGGCGATGGCCTCCATGCCGAAGGTGCCGCTGCCGGGCACCAGCACGGCCCCTTGGGCGTGGTAGGCCAGCTTGAGGATGCGGTTCATCTCCTTCATCACCTGCTGGAAGCGCTTGGACATGTGGTTCAAGGCGCGGTCCGTGTAGACCACGGAGAATTCCAGCAGTCCATCCGGGTCGATGTTGGGAAGCAGTGCGGTCATGGCGGATCCTCCTCAGAAGGTGTTAGAGCCAGTTGATGTCGGTGCCGGTGGGGAGATGGGGCGTGAAGATCGACAGGTACTGCAGGTTCTCCTCCAGAGCCCGGGTGTCGTGGACGATGCCCCGGGGGCAGACGTGTACGTCGCCGGCCTTCACGGGTTTCCACTCGCCGTTGACCAGGATCTCACCCTTGCCCCCCACCACGATCACGTACTCGTCGCAGACGGTGTGGAAATGGTGCCCGATGGTGGTGCCCTTCACCGCGGTGCGGATCATCATTTGCGTCCGCGGGCACTCGTAGGCCACCTCGCTGTCCACCCCCTTCTCGGGCAGGGCCCGCCGGGTGTAGTAGTCGGGCAGATTGAGCAGGACGGCCACGTTCGGCGTGGAGTCGATGAGGCCTTTCAGGGTTTCCAGTTCACAGGTTGTCATGGTGTGTCCCCTTTCTGGCGTGCGGTGGAATGGAAGGCCGCCCTCAGCTGACGACGGGAGCGGTCGGGAGAATCCAGGGAATGGCGAAGGCCTGCAAAAGTACCACAATCACCACGATCCCCAGAAGGATCATTGAAGATTTCAGGGTCTTCCTGAAGATATCCGTCTCCCGGCCCACGAGCCCCACCGCGGCGCAGGCCACGGCGATGGACTGGGGGGAGATCAGCTTGCCCATCACGCCGCCGAACAGGTTCGCGGAGGTGGTGAGGACGGGATTGAAGCCCAGGTGGGTGGCCGTCACCTGCTGGAGCTTGCCGAACAGGGCCGCCGAGGAGGTCACCGAACCCGTGAGGAACACGCCCAGCAGGCCGATGACGGGGGAGAAGACCGGAAAGGCCATGCCCGTGAGGACGGCAAAGGCCAGTCCCAGGGTGAAGGACATGCCCGAATAGTTGGCCAGGAAGCCCAGGCCGATGACCGAGGACAGGGTGATGAGGGCGAAGCGGAGCTGCTTGAAGGTCTTCAGGAAGACCCCGCCGCCGGTGGCGGGGCTGATGCCCAGCACCCCCATGGAGATCAGGGCGGAGATGAACATGGCGGTGCCGGGGGCCGTGAGCCACTGCCATTTGTAGCTGGCGGCATAGGCGGTGGGCTTGGCGACGATGGGCGCGGCCTTGAAGACCACGCCGTCCAACCCGGGCCACTTGGGAACCGCCAGGAACCAGTGGTGGGTCTTTTCCGCGTAGTTCTTGAAGAAGGGCGTGCCCCAGATGCCCATGACGACCATGAGGATGAGGAAGGGGGACCAGGCCTTGAAAACCTGGCCCGCGGAGTGCTTGGTTCCCGCGGCCTGACCGGCGGCTTGGTCACCCTCGAAGGTCCAGACGGTCTTGGGCTGCCAGACCCGGATGAAGAGGACCAGGCACACCAGGGAGACCACGGAGGCCGTGATGGCGGGCAGTTCGGGGCCGAAGTAGGTGGACACCACGAAGGAGGCGGCGGCGTAGCTGAGGCCCGCCACCAGGGCCGCGGGGAGCACTTCCTTGGCCCGCTTGAAGCCCACCATGACCACGACCATGAAGAAGGGGATGATCAGCGCCATGAAGGCCATGTCGAGGCCCACGGCGCGGGCCATGGTCGTGGCGGGGATGCCCGTCACGGTGGACATCATGATCGTGGGCACCCCCACGGGACCGAAGGGCACGGGAGGCGTGTTGGCCACCAGGCAGATGACGGCCGCGGGAAGGGCCGGGAACCCCAGGCCGATGAGCATGGCGGCGGCCACCGCCACCGGTGCTCCCTGGCCCGCCACGCCTTCCATGAAGGCGGAAAAGGAGAAGGCGATGAGCAGGGCCTGGATGCGCCGATCCGGGGACAGGGAGGAAATGGAACCCTTGATGACCTCGAACTGTCCGGACTCCACGGTGAGGTTGAAGAGGAAGACCGCCGTCAGGATGATCCAGCCGATGGGGAAGAGGCCCGTGACCATGCCCAGGACCGAGGCCGAAAGCGCCGCACTGAGCGGCATGCGGTAGACGAGAACGCTGATGGCGATCGTGAGAATCAGGGTGAGGACCCCCGCCACATGGCCCTTCATGCGTTTCACGGCCAGGGCCCAGAAGAGGAAGAAGATGGGGATGGCCACCACCAGGGCCGTCAGGAGCAGGCTCCCGCGAAGCGCAACGTAGTTCTGATTCCATGGCATGGGCATCACCCTTTCTTCATCATTCCGGTTGGCTACCGGGAATCGCCGGGTGGGGCCCACTCGGCTCCGATGGCTGGGGCACTAACTGCTTTGAATTGACCAAGGAGGACATCATCTCGACGTGAATTACTATGGGTCGAAGCTCTGATTGGCGATGTGATTATCGTCAATTGTTCAATCCAACCCAGGCCAACCCCCATGGGGCGGAATCCAGTGAAGGAACCCTCTGGGGGATAATGGTTCCATGCCCGATCTCGACCTCGCCCCCCTGGAGTGCCGCGTCCTCGGCTGCCTGCTGGAAAAGCAGCTGAGCACTCCGGATATCTACCCCCTTTCCATGAACACGCTGGTGAACGCCTGCAACCAGTCCAGCAACCGGGAGCCTGTGCTGTCGGTGGCGGAGTCCGAGGTCCAGGAGGCCGTGGCCGGGCTCATCGCCCGGGGCCTCGCCGAGCACTGGCCGGGCCGTGTCCTGAAGGTGGCCCACACCGCCAAGCCCACCTGGAACCTCTCCGTGCAGGAGTCCGCCCTCCTGGCGGAGCTGTTGCTGCGGGGCCCACAGACGCCCGGCGAGCTGCGCACCAACACCCGGCGCATGTATGCCTTCCCCGATCTCGCCGAAGTGGAGGGCTGCCTGACCGTGCTGATGGAGGCCGAGCCGCCCCTGGTGGTCCGGCTGGCGAGGGCCCCGGGCGCACGCGAAGCTCGCGTGGCGCACCTGCTTTCCGGCCCCCCGGAGGCGGTCGCCCCCCCCGGCGAACCCGGGCCCTCCCGCCCGGGGCGGCTGGACCTGCTGGAATCCGACGTGGCCTCCCTCCGCGCGGAGGTCGCGGAGCTGCGCCAGGCTCTCGAAGCCTTCAAGGCCCAGTTTTGAAGTTCGAAAGACCAGGCTAATCGCGCGGCGCCGTGGGGTTTTGTTATGAGCTCTAATCCACGCCCAGGGCCCGCAGACCCTGGAGCAGCGTGCTATAGCGCGCCGGTTCCGCCTGGAGCACCACCCGGAAGGGCCTGGGGGCCAGGTCCTCGCGAACCTCCCGCAGGACCGCCAGCAGGGTCACGAAGGTTTCAGGCGGCGCCTCCTGCAGCAGCTGGTCCGCCTCCAGGAGCAGGAAGGTCCCGCCTTCCGGCAGCTCGGAAAGGGCGTCCCGCAGGGCGTCCCAGGTGCCCCCGAAGTGGGGCGGGAACTGGGCCGCGGCGGCCCACTCATCCATCAGGCCCCGCCGGGTGCGCATGCGGGATCCGCGCAGCCACCAGAGGGGTGCCTGCCCCGCCGCGGCGTCCACCAGGGCTGCCGCCGAGCCTTGCCAGGGTTGGACCAGGGGCCCATCGGCGGGGAAGGGGAGTTCCGTCATTTCACTTCGAGGAAGCTGCGGTAGTGGTCGGCGGAGTACCAGGCCCGGCCATCGCTGCCCGTGACGAGGCGCTCGGCGCCCCGGTTGCGGCCCTCCGCCTTGGGGCGCACGTCCCACTCCCGGTACTCGATGCGCTTCCGGTGGGCGTCGTAGCGGGGGAGGAGCCCTTCATAGTTCCCGAAGACCCGGCCGCCCACGTAGCCCGGAGGGGCGAAGCCGTGCTGGCGGATGTAGGCGAGGGTCTCCCGGGCGTGAACCGGGATCGGATCCTGGGGCATCGCCTGCCCTTGGGCCTGCGCCGGGGGCGGGGCGGGGGTCCCGGCTTCCGGCCCGCAGGCCGCCAGCGGCAGGAGGACCAGGAGGCAAACCAGGCCCGCGGCCAAGTAGGCCAGGATCCCCCGCCACCGGATCATGTTTCCTCCATCCTGAGCAGTGTAGCCCCTCAGGATTCCTTCGCGTGCCCCGCCTCCAGCACCCCGCCCAGGCGCTTGTCGGAGCGGAGGAGCAGGAAGGCGAAGATGAGCCCGGCGATGCCCAGCCCCGCGAACATGACCTGGGTGGCCGTGTAGGTGCCGGTCAGGTCGCGCAGCTTCCCGTTCAGGTAGGGAAAGAGTCCGAGGCCCATGTTCTGGATGGCCGTCATCAGGCCGAAGGCCGTGCCCACCCGCTTCTCATCCACCACCAGGGGCACCGAGGGCCACATGGCCGCGGGCACCAGCACGAAGGCCCCGCCCAGCATGATCATCATGGGGATGGGACTCCAGTGGGTGAGGCCCATGAGCAGGTGGGCGGGGATCAGGATGAGCGAGCCCAGCACCATGAGGGAGGCGCGCCGGCCGATGCGGTCCACCAGGTCCCCGGCAAAGGGCGCGAAGATCATGGAGGCCGCGATGACGATGCTGGTGATGCCCGGCGCCGTGCTGAACATGTGGGTGAAGTTGAAGAACACCTGGGACAGGAAGCTGCCCGAGCTGGCGCTCACGAGGGGCAGGCCCCACTTGTCGTGGAACATGTCCGTCGCGAGGGCGGTGAAGGGGAAGATGGCGCTGTAGAAGGTGACGCAAAGCAGCACCACGAACCAGAAGGAGGAGGTGAACTTCTTGATGTCCGAGAAGACGATCATGTCCCCCGCCTCGGGCCTGGGCAGCGCCAGGACCCTCTCGCCGTGCCGGTCCATGAGGTTGAAGACCAGGTTGCAGAGGACCGAAAACAGGCAGAGCAGGGCGGCCGCCCAGAGGGCCGTCCGGAAGCTGCCCGAGTAGCTCGCGATGAGTTCCTCCGTATTGAAGCTGAAGAGGGTGCCGACGCGGCTGATGGTGAGGGCGATACCGAAGGCCATGGCCATCTCCTTGCCCTTGAACCAGCGGCTGATGATGGCGCTCTGGACCACGATGAGGGACTCGGAGCCCGCCCCGAAGATCAGGCGGCCGCCGAAGAGCATCCACTTGCTCTTGGCCATGGCCACCATCACGGCACCCAGGAAGATGAGGCAGCTGAAGAGGAGGCTGGCCCGGCGGGGGCCCAGCTTGTCGTAGAGCATGCCCCCGAAGAAGACGATGGCGATGGCGGCCACGGAATAGGCGGTGTAGAGGTTGCCGATGGTGCTGCGGTCCAGGTGCAGCTCCCGCATCAGCGTCGTCTCCAGCGCCCCGATGCTGTCGTAGGCGAAGTAGCTGCCGAACACGAGCAGGCTGATGAACAGGAGGATGGTGAACCGGTAGAGGCGCGTACTCGGATGGAAGGCCCCTGGGGTCTCGGTGGTCATCGCGGGATCCTTTTTCGGCCTGAGCCTGGCTGAGGTGGAAAGTCAGAGGCCTTCGAGGCCGGGACCTCCGATGGTCCCATGGCCGCGACAGGCCGCAACCGGGTCTTTTGCCCCATCTGAAAAGGCCGCCGG
>JARLGO010000028.1 GCA_031292655.1 Geothrix sp. | reverse complement strand
GCGGCATCGCGACGCCCGCCGCCCCTCGCCCGGAGGGATGAAGCCAGCCGGGCGCCCCGCGGCGTCAGGTCCCTTGAACAACGAACCACGTTGCCCTGCGGGCCCTTCCTTGCGGTGCATCCCGGCTGGCTTCATCGCGGCCTCGTCGGGGTTTCGTTAGGCACTCTTAGGACCTCCCGCGGAGGACGGGATCGAGGAAGGGCCAGACGTGGTCGGCCACCACACGGGCGCCCTCGGCATTGGGGTGGATGCCATCGGGCTGGTTCAGCTTGGGATCCATGGCGACGCCTTCGAGCAGGAAGGGCAGCAGGGGAATCCGGTATTCCTTGGCGAGGCGGGGGAAGATCCCCGCAAAGTCCCGTCGATAGTCCGTACCGTAGTTCTCCGGGAGTTGGATCCCGGCCAGCACCACCCGCGTCCCCTCCTTCCGGGCCCGGTCCAGGATCAGCCGGAGGTTCCGTTCGGTTTCCGCGACCGGCACGCCCCGAAGGCCATCGTTGGCCCCGAGGCAGAGGAACAGCACGTCCACCTTCTGCCGGAAGACCCAATCGAGGCGGGCCACGCCGCCGGCCGTGGTGTCCCCGCTAATGCCCGCGTTGACGACCTTCCAGGGCCGTCCTTCCGCCGCGAGGCGGGCTTCGATGAGGGCGGGAAAGGCCTGCTCCTTCGACAGGCCCAGGCCCGCCGTGAGGCTGTCCCCCAGGAACACCAGGGTGCCTTGGGTCGACGATGCGGGCTCCGTCCGGGCGCTGGCGATCGACGGCGATCTCAGGCCCTGAGCCTGCCGGTCGCAGGCGCCGGACAGGGCGAGCAGGACGGAGCACAGGATGGCGGAACAGCGGGCCCTTCTCATGGCAGAAGCATGGCATGACCTCCTTCCGCCTGGCACTCGCCAGATCGGGGCGCAGGGCAGCTAGGCTGATGGGCGAGGGTGCCCATGATTTCCATCCGATCCGTATCGAAGTCGTTCACCTCCCCGACCGGTGAACGCCTTCCCGTGCTGCAGGACGTGAGCCTGGAGCTCCCGGCGGGCGCGTCGGTCGCCATCCAGGGTCCCAGCGGCAGCGGCAAGAGCACCCTGCTGGGCCTCGTGGCGGGCCTGGACCAGCCCACCACCGGGGAGGTGGTCGTGAACGGGCAGTCCATCACGGGTCTCGGCGAACGGGCCCTGTCGCGCTTCCGGGCCCAGAACCTGGGCTTCGTCTTCCAGGCCTACCACCTGCTGCCCCACTTTTCCGCCCTGCAAAACGTGATGATCGCCGCGGAGATCGCCGGCCTGGCCGGGGCCGAAACGAGGGCCCTGGAATCGCTGGCCCGGGTGGGCCTGCAGGACCGGGCCGAGCACCTGCCGGCCCAGCTCAGCGGGGGCGAATGCCAGCGGGTGGCCCTGGCCCGGGCCATCGTGGCGCGGCCGCCCATCCTCCTGTGCGACGAGCCGACGGGTTCCCTCGATCCCGTGAACGCGGACCGGGTCTTCGAACTGCTGCTGGAACTGCAGTGGGACCTGGGGGCCACCCTGGTCCTGGTGACCCACGACGCCCACCTCGCCGCTCGCATGGGACTGCACATCGCCCTGGAACGGGGCCGCATCGTGGCGGCCGGGGCATGAGCTTCGCCCTGCGCATGGCCCTGCGGGAGGGCTCCCGCCAGAAGGGCCGCCTCCTGGTCATCGCCCTCTGCCTGGCCGTGGGCTTCGCGGCCTTCTTCGCGACCTACGGGTTCAGCGCCCGGGTGCTGGGCGGCATCCGGGCCGAATCGAGATCCCTGCTGGGGGCGGACTTCGCCATCAGGTCCACGGGGGAATTCCCCGATGACCTGCTTCGGCGGGCGACGGTGCTGCCGGGCGTCCAAGGGCACAGCCTCGTCTACGACCTGGTGAGCATGGCCCACACCGGCGAGGGAGAGGCCATTCAAAGCCGCCTGGTGGAAGTGCGGGCCGTGGACGCCGCCTACCCCCTGGTCGGGCGGCTGGAGCTCCAGAAAAATGGAAAGGCCCTGGAAGCAAGGGTCGGGGGCTCGGGGGCGGTCTTCCTGGAACGGGGCCTGGCCGAAGCCTGGGGGCTCCTGGTCGGGCCCGGCCCTTCGACGTTGTCCCTCGGGGATGGGACCCTGCCCATGGGCGGCGTGATCACTCTGGACGAAAGCCGCCAGGCCAGTGCGTTCACCCTCGGCCCTCGGGTCCTGGTCGATCGCGCGGACGCGGCGCGCCTGGGCCTCCTCTCCCCGCGCTCGCGGTTCACGGGAAGGCTGTTGCTGACCCTGGCGCCCGGGGCCGACGCCGACCGGGTGCGGAAGGATCTGGCGGCGCTCGTGCGCGCCGCCCCCCAGCGGCTGCGCCTACAGGGCCACGAGGAGGCGGCCACGGCCCTGGCCCGGCCCATCCGGAACCTCAACCGCTTCGTCCAGCAGCTGGGCCTGGCCACGCTGCTGCTGGCCCTGCTGGGGGCCTGGGCGATCCTCACGGCCTTTCTCGACGCCCGCTCCCGGGACGCGGCCATCCTGCGCTGCCTGGGCGCGGACCCCCTGGCGCCCGCCCGAATCTACGGGCTGCTGACCCTGCTGCTCCTGGGCCTCGCCCTGGCCCTTGGCCTGGCGGCGGGCCTGGGGGTTTCGGCCCTGCTCCCGAGGTGGCTGGGAGACCTGCTGCCCGCCGCGATCCGGGAAGGAGCCGCGGCCTCGCCGCCCCTCCTGGAGACCGCCCTGGCCCTGGCCATGATCGCCCTCCTGACCCTGCCGCCCCTGGTGCGGCTGGGGGAGGTGAAGCCGCTCACCCTGCTGAGGGGGGGCGGGGACGGGCCGGAGGGCCGGGTCTGGATCGGCCGGTCCTGTGCCGGCCTGGCCCTGACCCTGGCGGCGGGGCTGGTCCTCCGCAGCGCCCCCAGCCTCAGGATCGGCCTGGGCACCGCCCTGGGCATGGCTTCGCTGTTCCTCCTGCTCTACGGGGCGGCCCGGTTGATTCTGGCCATCTATCGCCGCGCCGCCAAGGCGATGCCCCTGGCCCTGCGCCTGGCCTTCGGACAGCTGGGGGCCCGCCGGGGGCTCACGGCGCTGATGATGGCCGTGATGGGCCTGGCGGTCTTCCTCACGACCGCGACCCAGTTCATCAAGGACGACCTCGTGGCACCCATCGCCTCCCAGCAGGGGCGGGGAAACCGCCCCAACCTGTTCTTCCTGGACGTGCAACCCGCCCAGCGGGACCCGGTGGCCGCCCGGTTGAAGGCGGAAACGGGCCGGGACCCCATGGCAGCGCCCATCGTCCGGGCCCGCCTCAGCGCCATCGGCGGCCGGCCCGTGCGGGAAGCCCAGGCCCGGAACCGGGACGAGGACCCCGGTGAACAGCGGGGGGAGGGCTTTCGAAACCGGGAACAGAACCTCACCTGGCGGGACCGCCTGGGCGCCTCGGAGACCGTGACCGCGGGGAGGTTCTGGGATCCGGGGCTGGCCCGGGCCGACGAGATCTCCCTGGAGCAGGGCTTTGCCGATTCCATCGGCGCGCGGCTCGGGGACGAGCTGACGTTTGATGTCTCCGGCAGCGAGGTGCGGGGCCGGGTCACCAGCCTGCGTAAGGTGATGTGGCAGAGCTTCCAGCCGAACTTCTTCATCGTGCTGCACCCCTCGCTGCTGCGGGGGGCGCCGGCCGTCCACCTGCTGGCCATCGAGGCGGACCCGGCCGCCAAGGCCCGCATCCAGGAGGCCATGGCCAGGGAGTTCCCGAACATCACCCTCATCGATGTGTCGGATGTGGTGGCGAAGGTGGGGCGGGTGCTGGACACCATCGCCCTCATCACCCGGGGCCTGGCGGCGCTCATGCTGGCCTCGGCCCTCCTGGTGCTGACCGCCAGCCTCATTGCGGGCCGGTTGGGACGCCAGAAGGACCTGGCCCTGCTGCGCACCCTCGGCGCCTCCCACGGCACCCTGCTGCGCAGCCTGGCCTGGGAATTCCTCGTCCTCGGGGGCAGTGCCGCCCTGCTGGCCACGGCCCTGGCCTGGGGCCTGGCCCGGGTCTACACCAGCCGGGTCCTGGAACTGCCCACCCACCCGGGCCTCGGCCTGGGCCTCCTGCTCATGGCGGCCTCCGCCGGCCTGACGCTGGTGGTGGGCGTCGCCGGGAGCCTCCGCGTTCTCAACGTCAAACCCATGGACGTGCTGCGGGGGGAATGACCGCAGCGGCAGGTCCCCGCTTCAGCCGGGGTAGGCCAGGGCCTGCCCCTCCCGGCGGTAGTCGCTGAGGGCCAGGAACTGGTCGCCCCGGCGGAAGACGCCCTGGATATCCGAGATGAGCTCGTGCTTGTCCTTGAGGGGGTAGCCCATCCCGGCCAGGGCCGAAAGCAGTTCGGGCCGGTCGAAGCCGGGCTCGTGGGACAGGACGTCGGGCCAGCCCTGGTGGTGCAGGCGGCTGGCGCGCACGGAGGTCTCCGGGGGCACCCCGTGGAGCAGGCTGGCCAGGAGGATGTTCGCCAGGCTGGTGGGAATGGTGGGCCCCCCCGGTGTGCCCAGCACCATCTCGACGGCCCCGTCTGCAGTCACCAGCACGGGCGCCATGTTGCTGGCGGGGCGCTTGCCTGGCGCGAAGAGGTTCGGTGCGCTCCCGATGACGCCGAAGTAGTTCTCCTTGCCTTCGATGAAGGAGAAGGAGTCAATGCTGCCGTTGAGCAGGAACCCGGCCCCGGCCACGGCCCATTTCGAGCCATAGCGGAGGTTCATGGTGTAGGAATTGGAAACCGCATTGCCCTCGACGTCGATGATGGCGAAATGGGTGGTGTTCTTCCCTGCCGCCTTCGGCGCCCGGCTCTGGCCCGCCAAGGTCCCGGTGGGCGTGTCCCGGGCCGGATCGATGAGCCCGAAGAGCCGCTCCGTGTTCTCCCGGCTGAGGAGCCACTGGAAGGAGGTTCCGAGGGGCCCATCCCCCAGGTAGTCCATGCGGTCGATGAAGGCCAGCTTGGAGGCCTGGGCCAGGTGGTGGTAGTACTCGGCGCTGCCGTACTCCCAGCGCCGGAACGCGGCGCGGTCCAGGATGCCGAGGATCTCCAGCAGCAGGGCGCCGCCCCCTTCGGGCGGCACGGTCCAGACCTGGCGGCCCGCGACGTCCAGGTGGATGGGTTCCACTTCGCGCAGGGCATAGCCCGCCAGGTCCTCAGCGGTCATGAAGCCGCCGTTGGCTTGCAGATCGGCCACGATCTGTTCGGCGATCCGGCCCCGGTAGAAGGCCTGCTCCCCCTCCTGGGCCAGGACGGTCAGCGTCTTCGCGAGGGCGGGATTGGGCAGGATGTCGCCGGCCCGGTAGGGTTCCGCGCGGACATAGATCCGCCGGGCCTCGGGCGAGGCGGCAAGCTTGGGGGCCAGGCGGTTGAGGCAGTCCGCCTCGTACTGGGTGAGGACCGCGCCCTCCTCGGCCCGCTGGGCCACGGCCAGCAGCAGGTCCCGGGCCTTCAAATTCCCGTGGCGCTTTTGAAGTTCGAAGAAGGCCTTGACGGTGCCGGGCACGCAGACGGAGGCGGGCCCGAAGGCCGTCTTGTCCGGGTCCGGGGACCCGTCCGGCAGCAGGTAGGCCTCCCGCTTGGCGCCCCGGGGGGCCTGTTCCCGGTAGGTGAAGGCCTGGGGCCGGCCCCCCTTTTCCTGGAAGAGGAGGTAGCCCCCG
>JARLGO010000214.1 GCA_031292655.1 Geothrix sp. | reverse complement strand
CTCAAATTCGAGGAATTTGAAAGCCGGGTGAAGCAAGTGGTCTATGTCTCGGCGACTCCGGGCGACTACGAACTGCAGCAGAGCGGTGGCGCCTTCGTGGAGCAGGTGGTCCGGCCCACGGGCCTGGTGGATCCCGTCGTGGAAGTCCGTCCCGTGGGTACCCAGGTGGACGACCTGCTGGAGGAGATCCGCCAGGTCGTGGCCCGGGATGAGCGGGTGCTGGTGACCGTCCTCACCAAGAAACTGGCGGAGCAGCTCACGGCCTACTACCAGGAGCTGGGAGTGAAGGCCGAGTACCTGCACAGCGAGATCGACACGCTGGAGCGGGTGGAGCTGCTGAAGAACCTGCGCCGGGGCGTGTTCGACGTGCTCATCGGCATCAACCTCCTGCGGGAAGGCCTGGACCTCCCGGAGGTGAGCCTGGTGGCCATCCTGGACGCGGACAAGGAGGGCTTCCTCCGCAACAACCGCAGCCTCATCCAGACCATCGGCCGGGCGGCCCGCAACGTGAGGGGCAAGGCCATCCTCTATGCCGACGTGATGACCGGCTCCATGAAGCAGGCCATTGGCGAGACCGAGCGGCGCCGCGCCAAGCAGCTGGCCCACAACCTGGCCCATGGCATCACCCCGGAGACCGTGAAGCGCAACCTGGACGACGTCATGGGCGAGGCCCTGGCCCGGGAGTTCATCAACGTCGCCAAGGAGGAGCAGGCCGCCGAGGAACCGCTGCTCTACCTGGAGGACAAGGCCTTCGAGCGCGAGGTGGCCAAGCTCGAGAAGCGCATGAAGGAACTGGCCTCCCAGATGAAGTTCGAGGATGCGGCAGAATTGCGCGACCGCATCTTGCGTGCCCGGCGCGAACGATTGGTCGGTACCCCATGATGCGGGCGGTCTCGCGTATGCCGCAGGCATGCCGAGAGGATGCGGCAGAATTGCGCGACCGCATCTTGCGTGCGCGAAGGGAGCGGCTGTTGGGAGCGGGAGGCGCGCCGCCCGCCATGACCCCGGGACCCGCGGGTCCATGAGCGACCCGGCGATGGCAGCCGAAGGCGGGGCGCCCCTCGGGCTGCCCGATTGGCGTCGGCGGATCCTGGACCGGGCCCTGCTCGCCGGCGCCCTGCTGGGGCCCCTGGCCTACGTTCCCAGTGTGTGGCTATCCGTCCGGGAGCACCTCTGGAGCCTGGTGGCCCTGGACACCCTTCTCTACGGATGGGTCTTCCTCCTGGCCCTCAGGCCCGGATGGCCCTACCACCTCCGCGCCAGTTCCGTGGTCGCCTTGGTCCTGCTGATGGCCCTGGTCCTGGGGCCCGCGACCGGACTCCGGGAAACCGCCCTGGTCTGGCTCGAATTCGCCTCCATCGTGGCGGCCCTCCTGCTCTCCCGGCGGAGCGCCTACGCGGTGTTCGGTGCCAGTCTCCTGGCCCTGGTGGCCCTCACGGTGTTCATGAAGAGCGCCATCGCCCCCTTGGGCTCTTCGGCCTGGATGGGCTGGGCGGCGACCGCCTGCAGCGCCGTCGTCATCGGGGGCACGGTCTCCCTGGCCCTGACCGTCCTGCTCCAGGGCCTCGAGGAGACGAACCTCAGCCTGATGCAGAAGGCCGAGGAACATCGGCAGGCGGAGGCCGCGCGGCAGCGGCTGGAGGCTGAGCTCCGCCGCTCCCAGAGCATGGAGCTCATGGGCACCCTGGCCAGCGGGATCACCCACGACCTGAAGAACATTCTCCATCCCATCCTGGCGCTCACCGAAATGGCCCGGGACGAACAGGAGCCGGGTTCCAACGCCCACCAGTTGCTGGGGGAGGTGCTGGCCGCGGCGGAACGGGGCAACGACCTCACCCAGCGGATCCTCGCCTTCAGCCGGCCCCGGACGGCCCGGCAGCTCGTCCCCGTGGAGGCGGTCATTGACGAGGTGCGACGGCTGCTCCGGCCGGCGCTGCCTTCCAAGGTCCGCATCCGGGTGGTCGTGGACCCGCCCCTGGCGCAGGTGGAAGCCCAGTCCATCGAATTGCACCAGGTGCTGTTGAACCTGGCCACCAATGCGGCCCATGCCATGCGGACCACGGGGGGAGAACTCCTGTTCCGGCTGCGCTGGGCGAGCGCAGGAGAGATCGTCATCGAGGTCCGGGACGAGGGCATCGGCATGGATGCCGAGACCCTGGCGAGGGCCTTCGAACCCCTCTTCACCACAAAGTCCGAACTGGAGGGCACGGGCCTCGGCCTTCCCATGTCCCGCCGCATCGTGGAGGGGCTGGGCGGGACCCTGGTGCTCTCCAGTGCCCCGGGCAAGGGCTCGGTGGCCGAGATCCGCCTGCCGGCGGCGCCCCGGGAGGACCTGCCGCCGGCGTGAACCTGGCGGCCCGCCGCCGGGCCCGCGCGGGGGATGCCTGGAGCCGTGCATCAACCCTTTTCCCCATCCACTTTCCAGGAGTTGCCATGACCTTTCGCACCGCCCTCATCACGACTCTGGTCGCCGCGTCAGTCCTTGCAGGGACGCCCACGGGCCCCGTCGGACGGTGGAAGACCTACGATGACAAGACCGGGGCGCTCCATGGGCTGGTGGAGATCACCGAGGAAAACGGGGTCTTGAAGGGCCGGATCTTGAAGTCCTACGATCCCCTGAAGCCCAATCCCACCTGCGACCTCTGCGAGGGGGAGCGGAAGGGGCAGCCGGTCCTGGGCATGGTGTTCCTGTGGGGGCTGACCCGCCAGGGCGAGGAGTTCCAGGGCGGCTACATCCTGGATCCGGACAACGGCAAGGTCTACCGGGCCAAGGTGCGGGTGGACGAGGGCGGCCGCAAGCTCCTGGTCCGGGGCTTCATCGGGATCTCCCTCCTCGGCCGCACCCAGACCTGGGTGCGCGAAGAGGGGGCCCCCTGATGGATGGGGTCTATTTCGCGTACTGCCGGATCACCCGTTCGATGGCGGCCCGGCAGGCTGCGCAGAAGCCCGCGTCGTCCCGGCTGAACATGATGCAGTCCTCCTGGCTGCGGAAATAGCCCTTGGCTTCGTAGTTGGCGCCCTCGAAGGCGCCCACCTGCCGGCCATGGGTGTCTGTGCCCAGCAGATTCGTCTCGAACACCTTCTCCTTGGCGAAGAGGGCGTCCATCTCGGCTTCGGGCCGGTTGGCGGCGCGGATGGCGCGGCGCTCCTTCTGGTAGGCGAGGCTGTGGGCCTCGAACTCGTCCTTCTTCCAGGGGGTGGGCAGGGGCACGCCGGGGGACAGCAGCGCGCTCCACTTGGGATGCTTCGGGTCGGCGGTGGCATTGGGTTCCCAGGGCTCCGGGCGCGAAGGGCTGTTGGTGACGGCCACATCGGAGGTGTAGTACTCGTCGGCCAGGCCCGCGAAGTGGTGGCCGAACTCGTGGACGAAGAGGTAGCCGATGGTGCTGTTGCCCGCGGAGGCGGTGCTGTAGAGGTTGTGGATGCCCCCGCCGCCGTAGGTCTCGGCGTTCACCAGGATTTCCACGAACTCGTAGGGGGCCTGGGCGGCGATGTCGCGGAAGGCGCGGTTGTCGAAGGTGAGCACGTAGCGCTCGCTGCCGAAGGCATCAAAGGTGGTGCCCAGGGGGGTGCGCTTGTGGACGCTCGTGGAGGGCCGGGAGACGCCGCTTTCGGCGGAAGGCGGGCAGAGGGCCCAGATGTTGAAGTCCTTCCGGTGCTCCCGGAACGGGGACTGCTCGAAGAGCTTTTCCATCACCATCCGGGCCTGCCGCTCGAACTTGCCCCGTTCGGCGGCCGTGTAGCCGTCCCCCAGGATGAGGACGTCCACCTTGTCGGCGGAGTCCCCGTTCTTCTGCAAGGTGATGAGACCCCCCGCCTCCGGCGCCGGGGCCTGCTCGATGAGGGGGTCCCTGGGATCGAGCTCGAAGGTCCACAGCACCTGGAAGACGTTCCGGGCATCGCGCTTCTTCACCTGGATGCGCACGGGCGCCTCGGGCCGGGGGAAGCGCAGGGATTCGGAAAAGGCGCGGCTCAGGGCCTTGGCTTCGTCCGTGGTCTCCCACTCGCCGTAGATGCTGGCGAAGCCCCGCGAATAGAGCAGCTTGCCCGTGGCCTTGTCGGCCACCTCGAAGCAGTACTTCCCGAGATTGCTGGTGTCGATGGCCTTGGCGAGGTCCCCGGGCCAGGGCAGGGGCTCCAGCACCACGCGGTCCAGGCCGAAGTGCTCGGAGGTCGCGTCCCCCGTGTGACCGTAGTCCACCCGCAAGGTGCGGGGCGGGGCCGCCAGGCAGGCCAGGGCGGCGAGGGACAGCAGCAGGGGGCGGAATGGAAGACGAAGCATGGGGCACCTCGGCTTCCACGATAAACTGGTCCCTCGGAGATCCGATGCTCAACTCGAAGCAGCGCCAGTTCCTCAAGGCCAAGGCCCATGCCCTCAAGCCCGTCATGCACGTGGGCAAGGGGGGGGTGACGCCCGCCCAGGCCGCGGAACTCGATGTGATGGTGGACAGCCTGGAACTGGTGAAGGTCAAGATCAACCCCAACAGCTTCGAGGACGAGGACACGGCCGCCCGGGCCCTGTGCGCCGCCGTCGCCGGCCTGGAGCATGTCTGGACCATCGGCCACACCATGCTGTTCTTCCGCCCCAGCCGCACCCACGACACAAGATTCCCCCTGTTGCCCTGATTTAGGAAACGGGCCCATCCGCCGAAACAGGAGGTGGAGGTCTAATGCCCTACCTGTCCTGGCTGGAGGGGAATCAGCTCATGCGGCATGCCGTTCACGGGGCGTGCCAGGTGGGTCGCGATCCGCTGGTCTGTGCCCTGGCCCAGCCCGGCCGCGCCGAACTTTCCAGGGCTCACGCCAGCCTCGATCGGATCGGCGGGATCTGGTGGGTGAGGGACCTGGACTCCGCCAACGGCACCCTCCTCAACGGCCAGCCCCTCCACCACCCCCGGGGCGATGCCCTGAAGGATGGGGACGAACTGGCGATGGGCGGCTGGCACCTGAGCTTCACCGAGGGGTTCCCGGGCCTGGACGGCACCACCTTTGCCGAGCGGGTGGGGGATCTCTTTCAGGAGGTCCGCCCGGAACCGGCCCAGGCCATGGTGCTGATCCGCAGCATCGAGCTGCTGCAGCGCTCCACCGAAAAGCTGCTGCAGCAGGTGGACGCCGACGCCATGGTGAAGGGGCTGCTGGACGAGTCCCTCCTGCTCCTGGACGGGGACCGCGGCTTCCTCGTGATGAAATCCAAGGAGGGGGGGTGGCGCACCGCCCATCGCGTGGGCGAGGTGCAGGAGGGCATCGGCCTCTCCCGGTCCGTCCTGGACTATGTGGCGCAGGAGGGCACCGCGATCCTGTCCAACCAGCCGCTGGCGGACCCCCGCTTTGGGGGGGTGAGCCTGGTGGAGCTGCACCGGGGCTCCCTTCTGTGCGCGCCCATGGTGGATGAGGGGGAGATCCAAGGGGCCCTCTACCTCGACCGGGAGTCGGAGGGGCGCCCCTTCAGCCGTTTCGATCTGGCGGTCTTCCAGGCCTTCGTGCGCCTGGGCGCCATGGCCCTCCGCCAGGCCACGCTCAACCGGCGGGCGCTGAGCCAGGCCGAGCAGCAGGGTGAACTGCTCCGGCTGCGCACCGAGCACCAGCGCGAAGTCGAGGGTCACGGCGAGCTTCTGGCGGCCATGGCCGCGCCGCTCAGGCGGGTTCAAAGCTGGGCCGAAGGCCTTCCGGATGCCACGGGGGGGGCCATCCGGTCCCAGCTCGAACAGATGGCGACCCTGCTCGAGCGCGGCAGCCAGGAAGGCCAGGCCGAGACCCTGCCCGTGGCGGGCCATTCCATCCCTGCGGCGGCGCTGCAGGAGGAGCTGGTCCAGCGCTGGGAATCCCTGCTGCGGCTGCGCAAGGCCTGGCTGAGCCCTGCAGAGGCCCCGTCCGCCTCGGTCTGGATGGCCGGCGGTCCGCTGGTGATGGCCCTCGCCGGGCTGGTGGAACCCATGCTCATGCAGCTGCCCCAAGGGGAAGCCGTCACCATGCGCTGGGATCAGGAACGGGGGTTCTGGATCCTGCGGCTGAGCCTTCCGACCGGGCTGCACGCCCCCACGCCGGACCCCTGGACCCGGCGCATGCTGCAGGAGGCGGGGGTGCGCTGGCAGTGGGCCGATCAGGCCCTGGACCTCTTCCTGCCCGAGGGACCCGATACCCTGCCCGAGGAACCCGCCCGGCCCCTCCTGGGCCTGGTGAGCGAGGAACTGGACCTGCTGGGACTCTTCCAGACCGTGGCGGAAGCGGGGAACCTCTGGCTGCATCCCCTGGAGCCGGAACCGCCCCCGCCTCCCCTCCCCAAGTTCCGGTTCCTGGTGGTGGACGCCCGGGGCACCCGGAACCTGGAGGACTGCATCCGCGCCTACCGCCACCATCCCTCCTTCGCCACGACCCCCATCCTGGTGGTGCGCTGCTCCGAGGACGAGACCCTCGGGCTCATCGAGGCGGGCGCCACGGACTGGCTGGCCGAGGGCTTCCGCTGGGAGGCCCTGCACCACCGGCTGCAGGTGCTGCGCGGGCACACCGAGCTTCAGCAGCGGGCCCTGGCCACGGAGCGGCTCGATTCCTTCCGCCAGATGGCGGGGACGCTGAAGCATGAAATCAACAACCCCCTGGCCATCATCTCCATGCAGGTCGAGATGCTGCAGCGGAAGTACCCGGAGGAGGGGAAGCTCGAAAAGATCGGCGAGATGGTGGACCGCATCCGGGCCCTGGTGCAGGTGCTCCAGAAGATGCGGGAAACACCCACGGAGGACTATGCGGACGGCTCGAGCATCCTGAAGGTGGGGAAGGGCGGCTGAACGCCGCTTCAGCGGTCGACCATCAACAGCCGCAGGCCCTGCTCGCTGAGGAGGGCCTGGACGGGCCAGTCGTGGGGAGCCAGGGGGACCGGAAGGTGCATCTGGGCCTCGAAGCCCACGCCCACGGTGAGCACGTCCTCCGGCAGCCTGGCCAGCAGGGCGTCGTAGAAACCCCGGCCGTAGCCGAGGCGGTAGCCGTCGTCATCGAAGGCCAGCCCGGGCACCAGGAGCAGCTGGACCGGCGGGAGAAGATGCTGGGCGAGGATCGGCTCCAGGAGACCCCAATGCCCCTTCTCGAGGGGCTCCGTGCCCCAGATGAGCCGGGGCGGGTGGGTTGAGGCGATCCGAGGAAAGAACCACAGCCAGCCCGGATGGGCGGCCACGGCGGGGCGCAGGTCGATCTCCGAGCCGAAGGGCCAGAAGGCGCCGATGCGGGTGAAGTGCCGGTCCCGGCAAAAGCGGTCCAGATGGGTCGAGAGGGCTTCCGACCAGGCCTCGCGGGCTTCCGCCGGAAGGGCGTCCCGGCGGGCCTTGAACTGGGTGCGAAGTTCGGATTTGGGTTTCACGTCTTCACCTCAGCAGAGCCGGAACCTTCCCGTCAACGGAGTATCCTCGACTCAGGAGTTCCGCCATGAAGCCCCGTGCCCTGTTCCTGCTGTCCGCAGCCTGCCTCGGCCTCGGCGCCCTCCAGCCCGCGCATGCGCAGACCGGGATCCGGCCTCAGGTGCCAGCCACCCAGCTGGTGCAGTCGGTTCCCGCGGAAACGGACCTCGCGGATCCTTCGTTGCCCTTCGCCAAGGACGTGTGGGTGGACCTGATCCGGGGAGCGAAGGTCAGCGTGGATGCCGCCGAGTTCTACGTCACCAGCCGTCCCGGCGGGGCCCTGGAGCCGGTGCTGGTGGAACTCGAGAAGGCCGGTGCCCGCGGCGTGAAGGTGCGCTTCCTGCTCTCGTCGAAGATGCTGGATCAGGACCCCGCCTCCGTGGCGAGGATCCGCCGCATTCCCGGCGCCGAGGTGCGAAGCTTCGATCTGACGGCCGTTTCCAAGGGCATCCTCCACGCCAAGTACTTCCTGGTGGATGGCCGGGAGGCCTTCCTGGGGAGCCAGAACTTCGACTGGCGGGCCCTGGAGCACATCCATGAGCTGGGTGTGCGGACCACGGACGCACGCATCGTGTCGCGGCTGGCGGAGCTGTTCGCCCTCGACTGGCGCTTCGCGCAGGACGGCAAGCTGCCTTCCCTTCCGGCGTCATCGCCCCTGACCGCCCGGCCCGTGGTGGAACTGGTGGCCAGCCCGCCCTTCCTGACGCCGAAGGATATCCGGCCGGGCGTCGATGCCCTGGTGGAACTGCTGGGTCAGGCCAAGGCGACCGTGCGGGCGCAGATGCTCACCTACTCGCCGGTCGCAGGCCAGGATCACTACTGGCCCGTGCTGGACAATGCCCTTCGCGCCGCCGCCGTGCGGGGCGTGAAGGTGCGCCTGCTGGTGTCGGACTGGGTGCTGGGGGGGCGCGCACTGCCCCACCTGAAGGCCCTCACCTTGATCCCCAATCTGGAGGTGAAGATCGCCTCCATTCCCGAGGCGAAGGAGGGGCACATCCCCTTCGCCCGCACCGTCCACAGCAAGTACCTGGTGGTGGACGGGACCCAGCTGGCCCTGGGCACCAGCAACTGGGAGGAGAGCTACTTCATGGCGTCCCGCAACGTCGAGCTGATCTTCCGCGACTCGCCCCTGGCCGCCCAGGCGGCGGGGATCTTCGACCGCCTCTGGACCAGCCGCTACGCCGCTCCGCTGGAGCCGATGAAGACCTACGAAAAGCGAAAGGTCGATTAGACCGTGGCGTAGACGTTGTAGAGGTTGTCCCGCTCCAGGGCCTCGAAGCCGGCCTCCTCGATGAGCCGCACCAGGTCGTCCCGGCGGAGGCCCTGGGGCGTCTTGGCCCCGGCGTCGTGGGCGATCTCCTCGGCGATGACCGTGCCGTCCACGTCGTCCGCGCCGTAGCTGAGGCCCGCCTGGGCCAGGCCCGGCGAGATCATGACCCAGTAGGCCTTGATGTGCGGGATGTTGTCGAGCAGCAGCCGCGCCACGGCGATCTCGCGGAGGTCCTGGGTGCCCGTGGTCTCGTGGATGACGTGCGTCCGGCTCAGCTCGTTCTCTTCGTTCTGATAGGCCAGGGGGATGAAGGCCAGGAAGCCCTGGTAGCCCGCGGCCTGGGAGCGGTCCTGGAGGTCCCGCAGGCGCAGCAGGTGGTCCACCCGGTGCCGGGCCTCCTCGATGTGGCCATAGAGCATGGTGCAGTTGGTGGGCAGGCCCTTGCGGTGGCAGAGCTCCGCGGTGTCCAGCCAGACCTGGGCGTCCTTCTTGCCGATGCAGATCTGCTCGCGCAGCTCCTCGTCGAAGATCTCGGCGCCGCCGCCGGGGCAGCTCTCCAGGCCCGCGGCCATGCAGCGGTCCAGGAAGGCCTCGGTGCTGAGGCCCGAGAGGCGGGCGTAGTAGTCCATCTCGATCATGGTGAAGACCTTGAGGTGGATGGACGGGAAGCGCGCCTTGATCTTGGCGAACAGGTCCTCGAAGTAGTCGATCTTCAGCTTCGGGTTGTGGCCCGAGGTCATGTGCAGCTCGCGGACGCCCGCGTTCTCGGGCTTCTCCAGCTCCCGGATGATGTCCTCGGCGGAGAGGGCGTAGGCGCGAGGGTCGCCGGGCTTGGCCTGGAAGGCGCAGAACTGGCAGTGGGTGAAGCAGACGTTGGTGTAGGACAGCCGGCGGCTCATCACGTAGTAGGCGGCCCGGCCGTTCTTCTGGAGGCGCACGTGGTGGGCCATGGCGCCGATGCCCGTGAGGTCGGGGCTCCCGTAGAGCAGCAGGCCGTCGTCGAAGGTCAGGCGCTCGCCGCGCAGGACCTTGTCCGCCAGGGGCAGCAGGCGCGAATCGCGGATCTTCGAATGAAGTGACAACATCGAAACCTCGGCCCTCCAGTGTACCTCGGCAGGGATGAATCGATTGTTCTTGAGAAAGGAATTTATGAAAGCGGAGGACAGCTGAGGGGCTGAGGAAAGCGGACAAAGAAAGAATCTGCTTTTCTCGGCTCTTCTCCACTTCTCCGCTACCCTCCGTTTATTTTCAGGAGACGCTGGATCTACCTCAGCCCCGAATGGATGCGCTGGATCAGGCTGGGTCCCTGGAAAATGAGCGCGCTGTAGACCTGGGCCAAGGCGGCGCCGTCGTCCAGGGCCCCCTGCACGTCCTCGGCGGACCCGAGCCCGCCGCAGGCCACCAGGGGCAGGCGGCCCCGCAGGGCGCCCAGGATGCGCTTTCGCACCTCCCGGGCCTTGGCCTTCAGCGGCGCGCCGCTGAGGCCGCCGGCCCCCTTGGATTCGACGAGGGCCCGCAGGGGTTCCGCCACCACGCCGCGGTCCAGGGTGGTGTTGGTGGCGATGAGGCCGGAGATGCCCGAGGCCACCGCCACTTCGACGATGGCGTCCAGGTCCTCCGGGGCCAGGTCTGGGGCCAGCTTCAGGAGCAGGGGCTGGCGCTCCAGGCCCAGGTCCTTCCGCAGGTCCAGCACGCCCGCCAGCAAGGGTCTCAGGGCCTCCGGGGCCTGGAGGTTGCGCAGGCCCGGCGTGTTGGGGCTGCTCACGTTGAGGGCGACGTAGTCCACCTGCGGCGCGATGAGGCGGTAGGCGGCGCGGTAGTCCTCCAGGGCCCGGTCCTCGGGCGTCTCCTTGTTCTTGCCCAGGTTGCCGCCCACGATGAGGCCCGTGGGGCGGTTCCGCAGGCGGGCGGCCACCACCTCGGCCCCCTCGCTGTTGAAGCCCATGCGGTTGAGGATCAGGCCCGCCTGGGGGAAGCGGAAGAGGCGCGGTTTGGGGTTGCCCGGCTGGGGCCGGGGCGTGACGGTGCCGATTTCCACGTGGCCGAAGCCCAGGGCCTTCCACAGGGGCAGCAGGGTCGCGCCCTTGTCCAGGCCCGCGGCCAGTCCCAGCGGCGTCGGGAAGTCCAGCCCCAGGACCCGCCGCTTCAGGCCGGCCGGATGGACCGGCTCCGGGAGGCGGGGCCAGGCGCAGGCGCGCGCCCCCAGCCAGAAGGCCAGGTTGTGGGCGCTTTCGGGATCGAGGCGGAAGAGCAGCGGGCGCAGGGTTCCGTAGAGGTCCATCACTTCACCACCACGGTGGCCTCGGCGGTGATCTCCTTGAAATCCTCGCGCCGCACCTGGACGTGGTAGGTCCCGGGTGTCGCGGGAGCCGTGTAGAGTCCCGCGGCCGTGATGGTGCCGCCGCCGGGCTCCACCACCCGCCAGCCCACGGGGCTGCCCGGGATGCGGACCCCCTTTTGGACGTTGATCTCGGCCTGGAAGACCTGGGTGGCGTTGGTCCCCATGCGGACAGTCAGGGGGCGGAGGCTCAGGGTGGGGACGTAGGGCTCCGCGGGCTTGGAGGGCGCGGTCCCCCCGGGGGCCTTGCAGGCCAGGGCCAGCAGGAGCGCGCTTCCGGAAAGGAGGCGGACGAGCGGATGGCGGGACGACGGCATGCGGACCTCGGCGGACCTCCAGGATAGCCCAGCCGCTCAAAACACACGGAAGGTCTGGAAGGCGCTGCAGACCCATCCCCAGCGCAGGGGCGCACCCGGCTGCTCGTTCCGCCGGGAGGCCACGGAAGCGCCGATGCGGCCCGTCGACGTGCGCCACTGGGCGTCGGCCTGCAGGAACCAGGACCCGGTGCCGGTGGGATCCCCAGCGGGGGCCGTGACTCGCACGGCCTTGAGGCGTCCCTGGCCTTCCAGGCCCAGGGGCAGCCCCAGCTCCAGGGTCCGGGTGACGGACTCGCGCCCGAAGGCCGGTCCCAGGGGATCGCCCTGGGCCGAGAAGCCCGCGAGGTAGGCGGGCTGGAGGAAGGTCGGCGCCGTCGCGGGGGAGGCGGCGCCCGCGTACTCGAGCCCGAGGTCCCAGCCCTCCCAGACCAGCTGGACGCCGCCGAGATTCCGGGCGGGAACCAGGGCCAGGGCGTCGCTGTCGGGGGCGCCGCTCCGGCTGAGGTAGATCGAGGCGCCCCGGGCCTGGGCCCACTGGGCCAGGAAGGGCACCCGGACCCTCAGCTCGGCCAGGGACTCGGTGCGGGCCGCGGAGGCGGGCGCCGGATGGCCCAGGCCGTCGTGGCCGCCCTCCAGGGTCAGGGCCCCGAGGCTGGCTTCCACCAGATCCCCGAAGGCGGCCCGCACCCGGCCGCCCCAGAGGATGGGCGCCTGCAGATCCAGGCCTGCGGCCCGGGCGGAAAGGCGCGCGTCCCGATCGGACAGCCATTCGGGAATGGGGCGCTCCCCTTCGAGGCGCCCCGCGAAGGCCTCCGCCCGCCAGCGGCCCAGGGGCAGGGCCGCCTCGGGTGTGGCCAGGGACAGGCGGGGAAAGGGCCGGGCGGCGTCGCCCAGCAGCTCCCCGCCATTGAGCCCCGACCCCCAGGCGAAGGGCGCCTGTTCCAGGGCCGCGCGCCAGCCCGATTCCGTCTGGTAGGCCAGGGCGGCCTGCTGGAGGAGGCCCAGGGTGCGGCCGTGATCCCGGAGGGCCAGCGCGGTGGCAGAAAAGGACCAGCCTCCCTGGACGATGCGGCCCTGCAGGCCCAGGCCCCAGCCCTCGGTGCCGTGGCCGAGGCCCTCCCCGCTTGTGAGCGGCGTGTAGAGGCCGCCGGAATCCGCACCGCCCAAACCCACTTCGAAGGAGGGCAGGGACGGGGGCGGCAGGGGCGTCTGACCCAGCGTCCAGTCCAGCCGCGCCTGCCGCAGGGCCGAGGCGCCGTCCTGGAGCAGGGGGGCCTGCGCCGCGACCGGGAGGCCTGCAAGCGCGATGGCCGCGACCGGGAATCCCCGCCGTTTCACGGCTCCAGCACCTGGATCGACACGATCTTTGCGCCCAGCTCGAGGTCGTCGAGCACCTTCAGCGCCTGGTCCGGATGTTCCACCTCGCCCAGGCGGGTGTAGCGGCCCGTGAGGTGGGGCGCGGCGTTGGTGGTGATGAAGAACTGGCTGCCGCCCGTGTCCTTGCCCGAGAGGGCCATGCCCACGCTGCCGGGGCCGTACCAGGCCAGCGAATCCTCGCAGCGCACCGTGTAGCCCGGCCCGCCGTCCATGGTGTCGCAGGGGGAGCCCAGCTGTACCACGAAGTCCGGCACCACCCGGGGCACCAGGCGGCCGTCGAAGTAGCCCTTCCGCGCCAGCAGGACCAGGTTGGCCACGTTGATGGGTGCCGCCTCGGGGTCCAGCCGCAGCGTCACGTTGCGCGCTCCGCTGAAGGTGATGCGCAAGCGCACCGGTCGGGCTCGTTCGGCGAGGCGAGCCGCCTCCACAAGGATGGCTTCGTCGGTCTTCGTGGGGGTTGGCGCGGCGGGCCAGGGCGTCCGGGGATCCAGCTTCACCAGGGCCTGGTGGGCCTCGTAGCGGCAGGCCCAGTCCGGGTGCTGGAGCCAGGGCCGCAGCCGGGCCTTCTGGTCCTCCACCGGCAGCTTCCAGCGCGCGTAGCTCTGGATGAGTGTCTGCTGGGAATCGAAAGGGGCGTCGTTCCAGGTGAGCCGCGTGAGGGCGTCGAGATCGGCGGGCGGGGCCGGGAGGTCCTCGATGGCGGCGGTGCGGGCGATGGGATCGGCACCGGCCAGCAGCCGCGACCTCACCCGATCCGCCTGTGCGGGCGTCTGCCGGCGGAGCGCCGGCAGGAGCGCCCCCTCCATCAGGGGGCTCGAAGCCCCCAAGGGCGGCTCCTGGCGAAGGGCCGTCTGGAGGGAAGGCAGGGGCTCCTCCAGCTTGGCCAGGGCCTGGAAGCCGTACCATTGCGCCAGGGGATGGGTCGCACAGGGCCAGGGAGCGCCGCCGGCCTGGAAGGCTTCAGCAGGCGCAGGGCGGGGCACGCCTTCGGCCAGCCGAGAGAGGATGCCCAGGCAGGCGCGCTCCAGGGTGGAGGGATCGGGCCGCTGGAGGCCCATCGCCGGCCAGGCCTCGGAATCCGGTGAAAGCGATCGGAAGCCTCGGAGGGCCACTTCCCGGCGCTGGGCCCAGGGCGCCCGGTTCCAGGCGTCCATCAGCGCCAGCAGGCTTCCGGCCGTGGCCTTCACCGGCGGCAGCAGTTCCTGCTCCTTCCCGGCCATCACCAGCCGCAGCCGCGCGGCCTGGGCCCGGACGGGGTCCACCTTCCCCGCCTTCTGGAGGGCCTGGAGGAAGGCCTGCAGGCCGGGGGTGACCTCGGCGCCGTTCAGGCGCGCCGTGGCGATGGCCGCCTCCAGGTGCAGGTGCCGCGGCCAGGCGGCGGCGTCGGCGGGGGCGAGCCCCGCCAGCGCGGCCAGGGCCTGGGGGCTCTTCAGGCGGTTCAGGAAGAACAGGGCCGTGAACCGCTCCCGGGGCGTCCGGGCGGCCGCGGCCTTGGCCTCCCATATGTCGAGGGTGGGCTTCTCCAGTTCCGGCGGCAGGAGGGACGGCGCGCCGGGGGCGCCGATGCGCCGGAGCGTCCGCTCCAGCCGCGCCCGGTCCGCCGTGGGCAAAGCGGCCTTCTGGGCTTCGGTCCAGGCCAGGGGCTGCCGGGCCCACTCCGCCTGGATCGCGTCGCGGGGGGTGAAACGAGGTCCCGTGGCAAGCAAGGACAGGCTCAGGAGGCAGAGCAGGCGGCGCATGGGAACCCCCGGGGAGCCTCCATGCTACCGGGGAACCGCCTGCTTCAGCGGTAGCCGGCGCGGGGGGCCTCGGCGTGGCCGGACTCGCGCAGCACCAGTTCCTTCTGGGCCAGGCGCAGGTCCGCGTCCACCATCATGGCGGCCAGGGCGCGGATGTCGGTCTTGGGCTCCCAGCCCAGGATGCGGCGCCCCTTGCTGGCGTCGCCCTCCAGGTGGTCCACCTCGGCGGGGCGGAAGTAGCGCGGATCGATCTCCACGTGCTTCTGCCAGTCCAGGTCCAGCCGCCCGAAGGTGAGGCTCAGGAAGTCGCGGATGGTGATGCTCTCGCCCGTGGCCACCGCGTAG
>JARLGO010000213.1 GCA_031292655.1 Geothrix sp. | reverse complement strand
AGGTGGGCTCCTTCGTGCGGGGCGACAAGCTGCCCCAGATGGCGGACACGGACGAGCTGTTCCGGCTCCTCGCAAAGGAATCCCACCGCGCCCGGCTGTCGGCCCTGGTGCTCAACGAGAAGGGGCTGGAGCGGGCCCTGGAGGCGGGGGTTCCCCTGATTTGCATGGGCGTTTCCGCCTCGGAGACCCACAGCCGGAAGAACACGGGCATGGGGACCGAGGAGGCCACGGGCCGCATCATCGCCACCGCCCTGGAAGCCAGGATGGCGGGGCGGAAAGTCCAGGTGAGCGTGCAGAGCGCCTTCGGCTGCGGCTTCGAGGGCGCCATCGGCGAAGCCCGCGTGCTGGCCATCGTGGCGGCCTACCTGGAGGCGGGGTTCACCTCCATCAGCCTGGCGGACACGGCCGGGCACGCCCATCCCGCCCAGGTCCGGCGCTACGTGCAGAAGGTGCTGGAACTGGACCCGGCGGCCGAGGTCATCGCCCACCTCCACGACACCTACGGCCTCGGCATGGCCAACGTCTACGCCGCCCTGGAGGCGGGAGCCCGGAGTCTCGAGACCAGCTTCGGCGGTCTGGGTGGCTGCCCCTTCACCAGGGTGGCGGCCGGCAACGTGGCCACGGAGGATCTGGTGCACGGCCTCCAGCGCGCCGGCCAGCGGACCGACATCGACCTCGCCGCCCTCATCGGCGTGGCGAAGGACGTGGCCAGGCACCTCGGCCGGGACCTTCCAGGGCGCGTCTACAAGACCGGACCGATTCAAGCGATGGGGCCAGTCCAATGACTCTGTCTAACCACGAAGACCACCAAGACCACGAAGAAAGGCATTCATTCCTTCGTGGTCTTCCTGTCTTCGTGGTGAAAGGAAAGAAATGAGCAAGAATATCCTGGAAGGCATCAAGGTCCTGGATCTCACGAACGTGCTGTCCGGGCCCTTCAGCACGCTGCACCTGGCCCTGCTGGGGGCGGAGGTCATCAAGGTCGAGAATCCCAAGGACGGCGACCTGGCCCGCAAGCTGGGCATCCTCCCGGACCTGAACCGGAAGCTCATGGGCACCAGCTTCCTGGCCCAGAATTGCAACAAGCTGTCCATCACCTTGAACACCAAGTCGGCGGAGGGGAAGGCCCTGTTCCGGCGCCTGGTGAAGGACGCGGACGTGGTGGTGGAGAACTTCCGTCCCGGCGTCATGGACCGCCTGGGATTGGGCTACAAGGCCCTGGCGGAGCTCAACCCCCGGCTCATCTACTGCGCCATCTCCGGCTTCGGCCAGACGGGGCCCGATGCCCTGAAGCCGGCCTACGACCAGATCATCCAGGGCCTGTCGGGGGAGATGGCCCTCAATGGCGACCAGCGGCTGCACCCCCTGCGCGCGGGCTTCCCCGTCTGCGATACGGTCGGCGGGCTCAACGCGGCCTTTGCCATCCTGGCCGCCCTCTTCCACCGGGAGCGCACCGGCGAGGGCCAGTTCATCGACGTGGCCCTGCTGGACAGCATCATGCCCCTCATGGGCTGGATGGCGGCCAACCTGCTCATCGGCGGCGAGCAGCCCGTCCTCATGGGCAACGACAACTTCACGGCGGCCCCCAGCGGCACCTTCCGCACCCAGGACGGCCACATCAACATCGCGGCCAACAAGCAGGAGCAGTGGGAGTCGGTCTGCGAGGTCCTCGACCTCCCGGAGCTGAAGACGGACCCGCGCTTCCAGGAGCGGGACACCCGGAAAAAGAACCGCAAGGAACTTACGCCCCTGCTGGAGGCTCGGCTCACCCAGAAACCTACCGGTTTCTGGGTGAGGGAACTGAATGAGAAAGGCGTTCCCAGCGGTGAGATCCTGGAACTGGAGGCGGCGCTGCGGCAGCCGCAGGTCCAGCACCGGCAGGTCCTGCGCAAGGTCCGGGTGGAGGGGGTCGGCGAGGTGGAGGTGTTCGGCCTCACGGCCCAGTTCGAGAAGACCCCGGGCGCGGTGGAGACCCCACCCCCGGCCCTGGGGGAGCACAATCAGCAGATCTTCGGGGCCCTGGGGCTTTCCGATGCGGAGCTGGCGGACCTGAAATCGAAGGGTGTCATCTAGGAGCTGTCCATGGGCATGACCGTCGTCGAGAAGATCCTGGCCCGTGCCTCGGGCCTGCCCTCCGTGCAGGTGGGCGATGTGGTGGAGCCCAAGGTCGATCTGGCCATGTCCCACGAGAACGCGGCCCTGGTGATCAACCAGTTCCAGGAGGTGTTTGAAGGCACGGGCGTCGAGCCGAAGGTGTGGGATCCCTCGAAGATCGCCATCATCTTCGATCACCGCGTGCCCGCGGAATCCCCCAAGACCGCCACCAACCAGAAGCGGATCCGGGAGTTCGTGGCGGCCAGCGGCATCGCCAAGTTCCACGATGTCCGCGGCGACGTGGGCGGCATCTGCCACCAGATCCTGCCGGAGTACGGCTACGTCCGGCCGGGCTTCGTGGTGGTGGGCACGGATTCCCACACCACCAGCCACGGGGCCCTCGGCGCCTTCAGCTTCGGCGTGGGCGCCACCGAGATGGCCTCGGCCTGGGCCCTGGGCATCGCCGTGAACATCGAGGTCCCCGCCACCATCCGGGTCGAGGTGAAGGGCGAGTTCCCGCCCATGGTGGGACCGAAGGACCTGATCCTTCACTTGATCGGCCGGCTCAGGGCCCAGGGCGCCAACTTCAAGGTGCTGGAGTTCCACGGCGAGACCATCCGCAAGATGAGCACCAGCGGGCGCATCGCCATCTGCAACATGAGCGTCGAGGCGGGCGCCACCTCGGGCATCGTGCCCGGGGACGAGGAGACCCTGCGCTACCTCCGCGAGGAGGCCGGCGTCACGGACCCCCTTTCCTGCGTCCTGCCGGATGCCGACGCGCGCTACGTCCAGACCGTGGCGATCGACGTGTCCGCCCTGGCGCCCCAGATCGCCTGCCCGCACACCGTGGACAACGTGAAGCCCATCGATCAGGTGCTGGGCACCCGGGTCCACCAGATCGTCATCGGCAGCTGCACCAACGGGCGCCTGGACGATCTGGCGGAGGCCGCCGCCATCCTGCGCGGGAAGAAGGTCGCTCAGGGAACCCGCCTGCTGGTGTTTCCCGCCTCCAGCAAGGTCTTCGGCCAGGCCCTCGACAAGGGCTACATCCACGACCTCATGAGGGCCGGCGCCGTGGTGATGAACTCCGGCTGCGGACCCTGCCTCGGCGTTCACGAGGGGGCCCTGGGCGACGGGGAGACGGCCCTCAGCACCACCAACCGCAACTTCAAGGGGCGCATGGGTAACCCCACGGGATTCGTCTACCTCTGCAGCCCGGCGGTGGCGGCCGCCTCGGCCCTCACCGGCGCCATCACCGATCCCAGGAAGGGGTGAACCATGCCCAAGGTCATCCTCAAGCTCGAGAACGACATCAGCACCGACGACATCTATCCGGGCCGCTTCATGGCCACGGTGTTGCCCGCGGAGACGCCCCAGTTCGCCTTCTTCGACCGCACGGACTTCAACGCGAGCTTGAATGCCAAGGCCTTCCCGCCGGGCTCGATCATCGTGGGGGGCGAGAACTTCGGCTGCGGCTCCAGCCGGGAGCAGGCCTGCTCGACGCTGAAGGGCCACGACGTGGCCGTGGTCGCCAGGAGCGTCGCCCGCATCTTCCTCCAGAACAGCATCAACCTCGGCCTGCGGGTCGTGATCTGCCCCGGCCTCGAAGCCGGCGAAGGCGATGAGCTGGAGATCACCGCGGACCAGGTGCTCAACCGGACCACCGGCCGGGCCTTCGACCAGGTGCAGCTCCCCGCCGCCCGCAAGGGCATCATGGACGCCGGCGGCCTGATTCCCTACACCCGAGCCAGGCTGATGGCGAAGGCCTGACGGCTACTCCGTGCTCTCGAGGGCATCCTCGGGGCAGGGGTGGTGGTGGTTCCGGATGGCATGGATGGCCAGGTCGTAGTCGGGCTCGCGCATGAGTTCGGGCACCAGTTCGGTGTGCACGACCGTGCCGTTCTCGTCCAGCGCGACCACGGCCCGGGCGAAGAGGCCCCGCATGGGGCCGTCCACCAGGGTCACGCCGAAGGCGCGGCCGAAGTCGGGATGACGGAAGGCGGAGGCGGTGACCACCCGGTCCAGCTGCTGGGCCCCGCAGAACTGGGCCTGCGCGAAGGGCAGGTCCATGGAGACGCACAGCATCACCGTATCGGCCAGGTCGGTCGTCAGGTGATTGAACTTCCGCACGCTCTCGGCGCAGGTCGGCGTGTCCAGGCTGGGGAAGATGCTCAGCAGGACACGCCGGCCCTCCAGCTCCACGCTGGTGAGCTCGCTCAGGTCGTCGCGGGTGAGCGTGAAGAAGGGCGTCGCATGCCCCGGCAGGGGCAGTTCGCCGCAGGTGTGGACGGGGTTGCCCCCCAGGGTGATCGTGGCCATGGGAACCTCCCGGCGGGGTCATCCTACTCCAAAATTCTGAAACACCAGAACCCATTCATGACCCTTGCATCCCTTCTACCTCGATCCAGGCCCGGGCCCTTGCGGGCCTGGATTGAGGCCCTCCTGAGCGATACTGGAAGGCGGAGGTCCCCATGAAGATCCTGCTCCTCGGCTCCGGCGGCCGGGAACACGCCCTGGCCCTGAAGCTGAAGGCCTCGACCCGGCCCGTGGAGCTGGTCTCGGCCCCCGGCAGCGATGCCCTGGCGGAGCTGGGCGCCCGGGCGGCCCTGGATCTGGAAGACCCGGCCTCCGTGGCGGCCTGGTGCGCGGCGAACCGCCCCGACCTGGTCGTGGCGGGACCCGAGGTGCCGCTGGTGGCGGGCGTGGCCGATGCCGTGCGGGCCCTGGGCATCCCGGTCTTCGGCCACGACGCCGCCACCGCGCGCCTGGAGGGGAGCAAGGCCTTCGCCAAGGCGTTCATGCAGCGGCATGCCATTCCCTGCGCGGCCAGCCACACCGTGGTGGACCTGGCGGCCGGAGAAGCCCTGATCCGCCACTGGCCCCACGGCTTCCCCATCGTGCTGAAGGCCGATGGCCTCGCCGCGGGCAAGGGGGTGGTGCTGGCCGCGAGCGAGGCCGAGGCCCTGGCCACCTTCCGCGCCTTCATGGCGGGGCAGTTCGGGGAGGCCAGCAGGACCGTGGTCTTCGAGGCGCCCCTCCTGGGCATGGAACTCTCCCTGCACGTGCTGGTGGACGTGGACGCCGAGCACGCGGCCTACGCCCTGCTGCCCGCCTGCCAGGACCACAAGCGCATCTTCGAGGGCGACCAGGGCCCCAACACCGGCGGCATGGGCGCCTTCGGGCCGCTGCCCTTCCTCAGGGCCGAGGACATCGAACGCATGCGCACCACCCTGGTGGAGCCCACGGTGAGGGGCCTCCAGCAGGACGGCCTCGTGGCCCGGGGGGTGCTGTTCCTGGGCGTCATGTGGACGGCCTCGGGACCGGAGCTGCTGGAATACAACGTGCGCTTCGGCGACCCCGAGACCCAGGTGCTCATGCAGCTGCTGGACGAGGACCTGGGGGCCCTGCTGCTGGAGGTGGCCGAGGGCCGCCTGGCTTCCCGCGACCTGAAGCTGAAGCCCCACACGGCCATCGCCGTGGTGCTGGCCGCCGAGGGCTATCCGGAAGGCGCGAAAAAGGGCGTGCCCATCGCCATCGGTGCCCCGGCCGTGGCCGTCATCCACGCGGGGACCCGGAAGCAGGATGGCCGGTGGCTGACCCAGGGAGGCCGCGTCTTGAACTTGGCCACCTCGGCCCCGGATCTCGCCTCCGCCCGCGCCGCCATCGAGGCCGCCCTGCCGCAGGTGACCTGGCCCGGCATGCAGGTCCGGCGCGACATCGGCCTCAAGGCCCTGAGGCACGCCCAGGCCGGCAAGACCGTTCAGGACCCGTGGTGAACCGCTCCTGATCAGCCGCGATGGCGCAGGAGCCAGACCAGGGTGGTGAGGGCCAGTCCGACCAGGGTGGTCTTGCCGATGGTCCGGTGGATCCGGGGCAGGGCAGGGTGGGCCCCGCGCGCCTCGCGCCAGGCCAGGGCCATCCGTCCCAGGAGGATGGTCAAGCCGGCCGCGGCCAAGGTGAGCAGCCAGAGGGCGCGGTGGGCGGGGTTCAGGCCTCGGGGGTGCAGCACCACCCGCAGGCCGACCAGGGTGAAAATCGCGGTCATGAGGTACCCGTGGAGACGGTACTCGCCGCGGCGCACCGCGCGAAGGGCCAGGGTCAGGAGCAGCGCCGCCGGGATCAGCAGGACATCGAGCATGACCGCCAGACTACCCGGATCGGGCTGGGGTCTGATTTCAAAACAGACACTTAAAGCGGCAGGGCCTCCATGCGCTTCTCGCCTTCCCACCGGTAGAAGCCCGACCCGGTCTTTCGGCCCAGGCGGCCCGCGGCCACCAGCTGCCGGAGCAGAGAAGGCGCCTTGAAGCGGGGCTCGCCAAAGGCCTCGAAGGTCACCTCGGCCACGTTCAGCATGGTGTCGAGGCCGATGAAGTCGCTGAGGTGGAGCGGCCCCATGGGATGTCCGCAGCCCAGCTTCATCCCCGTGTCGAGATCCTCCACCGTGGCCAGCCGCTGTTCGGCGCAGCGGATGGCGTCCAGCAGGTAGGGCACCAGCAGGCGGTTGACGATGAAGCCCGGCGCGTCGGGCGCCATGACGGCGGTCTTGCCCAGCCGCTGGACGAAGGCCCGCAGGGAGCTGAGTGTGTCCTCGGTCGTGGCGAGGGTGCGGATGACCTCCACCAGGGCCATCATGGGCACCGGATTGAAGAAGTGCAGGCCCGCGAGGCGCGGCAGGCGGTGGGGCGCCAGCACCGGACTGAGCTGGGCGACGGAGAGGCTCGACGTGTTGGTGCAGAGGATCGCCGCGGGGCCCAGCACCCGGTCGAGCTCCGTGAAAGCCTGGAGCTTCAGGTCGAGGCGCTCGGGGATGGCCTCCACCACCAGATCGCAGCCAGCCAGGGCGGGGAAGCTCAGGGTGCCGCGGAGGTTCTGGAGCCAGACCCCGCGCTGCTCCTCGGTGGCCTTCCCCTTGGCCACGGCCCGCTCCCAGGCGCCGTGGATGCGGGCGAGCCCCTTGGCCAGCAGGGCCTCGTCGGCCTCCTTCACCAGGACCTGGCAGCCGGCCTCGGCCGCGCATTGCGCAATGCCGGAACCCATGAGTCCACAGCCGATGATGCCGATGTGCTGGATGTCCATGGCTACCTCCCGGGGTTCTTGGGGATCTTCAGGTCCCCATTCTCCAGGAAATCCCGGGCCGAGGGGGCCATGACCTCCGGTAGAATCCGCCCATCCACCGGGAGGGGACATGGTCGGTCCACTGAATGCTCTCCTCAGCCATCAGGCGTGGGCCGACGCAGTCTTCTTCTATGCCTGGAGTGCCTCCGGCCTCCTCGAGGATGAGGACCTGCGCACCCGGACCGATCACATGGTCTCGACCCAGGAGGCCTTCCTGCAGGTCCTGAAGGGGGAAGCCGTGGTCTTTCCCGAGCGCCCACTTCCGGGTTTCCAGGATTTGAAGGCCCGATGTGAGCTGGGCCATCAGGTGCTGAAGGCCCTCGGCCGGGGCCTGGACGATGCCTCCCTGGCCAAGCCCGTCCGGATTCCATGGTTCCCGGATCCCCCTTGCGTGATCCCGGTTTCCGATGCCCTGCTTCAGGTCTGCCTGCACTCCCAGCACCACCGGGGCCAGTGCATGGCGCGGCTGAGGGCGCTGGGGGCCGCCCCCAAGAACGTGGACTACATCGTCTGGCTCTGGAAGCGGAAGCCCGAGCCCCGCTGGTAGGTCAGATCTCCAGGTAGGTGTGCAGTGTCCGTTCCTCCGTCAGGAGGGCGCGCAGGGCTTCGGCGGCGTCGTTCTTGACGCTGGCCTTCCGCCTCGTCTGCGGCCCCTGGATCAGCACATCGGGATCGTAGTGGACGCTGCGGAGCACGTGATCCACGGTGTCGCCCTTCACGATGTGCTGCACCTTGAAGGTGTCGTCCTCGTGGACCATGATGTGCGCCTCATTGGGCGCGCCGAAGAGGTTGTGCCGCATGCCCAGGATGTCCTGGTAGGCACCCGTGAGGAAGAAGGCCACGTAGTAGGCCTCACCGGTCCTGGGCTCATGGAGGGGGATCTCGTCCCGGACATCCTTGAGGTCGATGAACTTCTCCATCTTCCCGTCGCTGTCGCAAGTGATGTCGCAGAGGGTGGCGGACAGTCCGGGCTTCTCCTTGAGGCGGTGGATGGGCATGACCGGGAAGAGCTGCTCGATGGCCCAGTGGTCCGGCATGGACTGGAAGATGCTGAAGTTCGCGATGAGCTTGTCGGCCAGGCTCTTGTTGAGATCCTGGAACTCCTCGGGCACGTATTTGAGGCTCTTGCTGCTGAGGATGCGGGAGAGCTTGCGGCAGACCTCCCAGAACAGCGTCTCGCCCTTGCTCCGGTCCTCCAGGCCCAGGTAGCCCAGGTTGAAGAGGGTCAGCATCTCGTCCTTCTGGGTGATGGCGTCGTGGTACATCTCGGCGAAGTTCTTCACCGAGATGTTGTCCCGCGTGTAAGCCAGCTCCTTGAGGATCTGGGGTTCGTTGCCCGTGAGGGTCACGGTGTACTTGGTGTGCGTGGTGTCGATGAGGCCGATGATGTCGACCACCACCACCTCGTGGTAGGCCACGATGGCCCGGCCCGACTCGCTGAGCAGGTCCGGCATGGGCACCTGCTCCTGGGCGCAGATGTCCTTGGTGGTGTAGACCACGTCGGCGGCGTACTCGGCGATGGTGTAGTTCATGGAGCTGCTGAAGGTGGTCTTGGAACCGTCGTAGTCCACGCCCAGGCCGCCGCCCACGTTGAGGTAGCGGATGGGGACCCCCATCTTGCGGAGCTTGGCGTAGATGCGGGTGGCCTCCTTCATGGCCGACTTGATCTTGCGGATGTCCGTGATCTGGCTGCCGATGTGGAAGTGCAGCTCGATGACGCTGTCCAGGAGGTCGCGCTTCTCCAGCACCTCGATGGCATCCAGGATCTCGCGGGTGGTGAGGCCGAACTTGGCGTGGTCGCCGGCGCTGGTCTCCCACTTGCCGGAGCCCTGGGCGTTGAGCTTGGCCCGCAGCCCGATGAGGGGCTCGACCTTGAGCTCCTTGGCCACCTTCAGGATCAGGGGCAGCTCGGTCATCTTCTCGACGGTGATGACCACCTTGCGGCCGGCCTTCCGGGCCAGCAGCGCCATGCGGATGAAGGATTCGTCCTTGTAGCCGTTGCAGAGAACCAGGGCCTCGGGATGCAGGTCGATGCTGAGGGCGATCATGAGCTCGGGCTTGGAGCCCGCTTCCAGGCCGTAGTGGTACTTGTTTCCCGCCCGGACGATCTCCTCGACCACCTCCTTGGTCTGGTTGGTCTTCACGGGGTAGACACCCTGGTAGCCGCCCTCGTAGCCGAACTCGATGATGGCGTGCCGGAAGGCCTCGTTGACCTCGATGACGCGATGGGCGAGCACCTGGGGGAACCGGAGGTTGACGGGGGTCCGGAGTCCCTTCTTCTTCAGGTGCTGGACGATCTCGTAGACGTCGCAACTGAGGGACTCGTCCTTGGTGGGCGTGATTTCGAGGTGGCCCTTGGCATTGATGCCGAAGTAGCCGCTGCCCCACTCGCGAATCCCGTACAGGGTCGCGGCGTCCTGGACCGTCCAGTGCTTCATGGGCATCCGAGGAGCCTCCTCAAACCGGGGCGGCCACCTTTGGCCGGAAGTTTGTTTATATGGAAAAAAGTCCAATACCGCCAATGAAAATATCAGTCCCCGAGAATCCGGGTGAGGGTGGCCCGCCAGTGGCGGTCCCGCACCCGCCTCAGGGCGGTCCTGCGGGTGAGCTTCCGCCACTGGGCCGCGCCCCGGGGGAGGTCCTCGGCGGGGCGGGTGTGGAGGGGGCTGGTGCCGCCCCAGAGGGCCGGATCCCCCCAGACCGGCGCCCGGTTCCAGGGGCAGGCCTCCTGGCAGGCATCACAGCCCGCCGCCCAGCGGCTGGCGGCCAGGGCGGCGGCGATGTCGGGCGGGGGTTCCGCCTCGGTCTCGATGGTGTAGGTGGTGAGGCAGCGGGCCGGATCCAGGCGGAAGGGCTCCAGGGCGCCGCTGGGGCAGGCCTCCAGGCAGGCCGTGCAGGTTCCGCAATGTTCGCCGGGGAACGGCTCGTCCGGAGGCAGCTCCACGGACAGCAGCAGGACGCCCAGGAAGCCCCAGGAACCCTCCTTCCCGGCGATGAGGAGGGTGTGCTTGCCCTGCCAGCCCAGGCCCGCCCGGGCGGCCAGCTGGCGCTCCAGGAGGGGGGCCGTGTCCACGCAGACCCGGCCCTCCAGCCCGGGCCAGCGGCTCTGGGCGGCCTCCAGCAGGCGGTTGAGGCGGGGCTTCAGGATCATGTGGTAGTCCGGACCCCAGAGGTAGCGGCTCAGCTTGAGGCTGCCGGGGGTCGCGCCGGGCACCGCGTCGGGCCGGGCGTAGGGGAAGAAGCCCACCAGGGCGGTCCGGGCCTGGGGAAAGAGGTACCGGGGATCCAGGAGAACGGCCGGGTCCAAGTAGGGCAACAGGGCGCCCCGCCCCGTCTGGAACCAGGCCCGGAGCCGGCCTTCCTCCGCCTGGAAGGGGTCGCAGGGGGCGAAAGCGGCCAGGGCGAACCCCGCCTCCAGGGCCTCGCGGCGAAGCCAGGTCTTGAATGCCAGCGGATCGGGGTGTTCAACTGGCACGCGAAGGGTCCCTCCCATGGATATCCTCACCCTCGAACTGCTTGATGTCACGGTCTTCCAGGCTCTGCTGGAGCTGAGGGGCCTGCTGGCGGACCACCCCGGCGAGGCCCTGCGCATCCGGGGCGAGGACGATCTGCTGCGCGTGAACGTCACGGGGTTCCTGGAGAAGCAGGGCCGGGTCGTCCGGCACTCGCGGCAGGGCGGACGGTGGGAGCTGCAGGTGGCCCAGGCCGCCCGACCCGTCGCCTCGGCGCCGCCGCCCGTGGCGCCGTTGCCCCGTCCCGTCCTGCTGTTGCGGGGGGCCTTCGCCCCTGGAGACCGGGCGCTGGGAAGACGCCTGCTGCTGGAGACCCTCTCCCATCTCGCCCCGGGCACACCCTGGCTCTGCCTGGCCCATCAGGCGGTGGAACTGCTGGAGGACCCCGGCGCCCTGGCCATCTTGGAGGACCTGAGGGCCCGGGGCATTCCCGTCCATGTGTCGGTTTCCAGCCT
>JARLGO010000212.1 GCA_031292655.1 Geothrix sp. | reverse complement strand
GGAACTCCCCCCGCTCGCCGCAGGGATCCACCCCGGGCGGCAGGTCCGCCAGCAGGGCCGCGTCGAAGTCCCGCCCCGCGAAGGGGGCCTCCAGCACCCGGGGGTCCACGCAAACCAGGGTGGCCCTCAGGCCCGCGGCCACCATATCCCGGGCCAGGGCGGCGGTATCCGGATTCCAGATGGGGAAAAGGGGGGTCAGGCCGCTCCCAGCCAGTTTCTGGATGCGGTAGTCCCGCACGTCCTCCAGGAACAGGTCCCCGAAGGCCACGGCCCCGATGCCCTCCGCCACGGCCCGGGCGCAGGCCTCGGCCATGCGGGCTTCGTAGGCCTCGTTCGAGCAGGGCCAGGGCAGCGGCACGTTCCAGAGGGGCAGGCCCGCGGCTTCGGCCTGGGCCTCCACCAGGGCCCGGCGGACGCCATGCATGGCCACCCGGTCGAAGGTCTCGTTGGTGGTGGTCAGCAGCCCGACGACCTCCACCTCGCCCCCGCACCGGAGCGCATGCAGGGCCCAGGCGGCGTCCTTGCCGCTGGACCAGCTCAACAGGGCCTTGGTTCGGGTCATGGGAACTCCGTCTCCAGTATGTACTTTCATAAATCCTGACGAATTTGGTAAACTTTATCGGGAGTCCGCCATGCCCAAGGTCATCAACATCGAACCCACGCCCAATCCGGACGCGCTGAAGTTCCTGGTCCACCCGGCCATCCTCAAGGCGGGATCGCGTTCCTTCAAGGATTTCGGGGCGGCGGTGGGCGACCCCTTGGGCTCCTGCCTCTTCGGCCTGGGCAAGGTGACCTCCGTGTTCTACATGGACCGTTTCGTCACCGTGAACAAAGAGCCCTCCGCGGACTGGAGCGACCTCATCGACCCCATCTGCGAGGCCATCGAGGAGCTCAAGCTGCCGGAAAACGCGGCCGGGGATCTGGCCCCCCTGAGCCCCGGCGGGGATGCGGATGCCACCCTGGAGCGCATCAACCACCTGCTGGACACCCGCATCCGCCCGGGCCTCGCCGGGGATGGCGGCGGCCTGGAGGTGGTCTCCTTCGACGGCCAGACCCTCCAGATCAACTACCACGGCGCCTGCGGATCCTGCCCCTCCTCCACCAGCGGCACCCTGCGCTACATCGAGGGTCTGCTCCAGGAGGAAGTGAGTCCAAGCATCCGCGTGGTCAGTTGGTAGGGCGCACGTCCGAGGCCCGGCCCACCCCGGCGGCCCGGCACCTCGGTCATGGCCGCAGGCCAGGCCGAGTGGAAGTGAGTCCGAGCATCCGCGTGGTCAGCTGGTAAATCTTGCGCCGCGGGAAAAGCAGGGCAACCTAGAGGCACTCCTGGAGATCCATCTAGTGGTCATCGAACCTGCCAAGCCCTCCACCGGCTCCCTGGACCACCTTGCGGCCCTGGCCGACCTGCTGCGGGACAGCCGGACCGATGCGGCCCAGCTCTTCGAGCAGGGCCTGGCCCTGCTGCGGCAGACCCTGGGCGTGGACCAGGCCCTGCTCACCCGCGTGACCGACCTCGGCCATGAGGTGCTCTGGTGGACAACGTCCTCCGACCAGGCCATGACCGGCATCATCAACGCCCCCGAAAAGGGATTCTGCCCCTTCGTGATCGCCCATCCCGACCGCCAGATCACCATCCATGACGCCGCCGCCGAACCCATCTGGCGCGACTCCCCGGGCTACCTGGAGCTGGGCATCCGCGCCTACGCCGGCGTGGCGCTGAAGGTGGGGGACCGGGCCATGGGGACCCTCTGTGTGCAGCATTACGCGCCCTGGACCTTCAGCCACGCCGACCTGGCCCTGCTGAAGACCATGGGCCACCTCATGGCCCGCACCTTCGAGTCCGAGAATCTGAAACAGGAACTGCAGGCCGCCCTCGAGGCCCTGGAGCTCAGCAGCGCCATCGTGGAAGACAGCGCCCTCCTGAGCGTGCGCTCCGGCCTGCCCAACCGCCGCTACCTCGACATCTGGCTGCGCTCCACCCTCTTCCTGGCCCGCCGGCGGCGGGAGCCCATGGCCCTCGCGCTCTGGTCGCAGCCCCTGGCACCCGGCACGCAAAGCCGGCTCGCCAAGGCCGCGGGGCAGCTCCGCGGCGGGGACCTCCTGGTGGAATTGTCCTCGGACCAGTACCTGCTGCTCCTGCCCAACACCCTGGTCCCGGGGGCGGAGTTGCTCCTGGCCCGCCTTCGCGAAAGCTTCGGGAACCACCCCACCGGGGCCACCCTGTGGCTTCCGGACGGGAAGGACATGACCATGAAGTCCGCTTTACGCCGGGTCGCCAAAGCCTTTACGGACGCCAATCGCGAGGGATCGGCCCTGCTCTGGAACCACGGCTGAACCCATCGCCTTCGCGCCTTTGCTGGCCCATCCCTTGGGTCCATGGGATGATGAAGGGCCTGGTAGAGCCGGTGAGAGTCCGGCCTTTGGGAGGTGAATGTTGGACACTCCGACCCTGGTGAACGTGGCCCTCAACGCCTTGGAAGGCCATGAAGGCCCCAGCCGCGAGGATCTCTGCCACTGGTATGAGCTGATGCACCTCGGCCGCCTGCTGGACGACAAGGCGCCCAACTACCTGAAGCAGGCCATCGGCTGGTCCTATCACGCCCCCTGCGCGGGCCACGACGGCATCCAGCTGGCCGCGGGCCTGGCCTTCCGGCCGGGCCGCGACTTCCTCTTCCCCTACTACCGCGACCTGCTGACCTGCCTGGCCGCGGGCATCACGCCCGATGAAATCATCCTCAACGGCATCTCCAAGGCCACGGACGTGGCCGGCGGCGGCCGCCACATGAGCAACCACTTCGCGAAGCCCTCCATCGGCATCCAGAACGTGTCCAGCCTCACCGGCAACCACACGCAGCATGCGGTGGGACTGGCCCGGGCGGTCAAGTACTACCGCCGCGAGTCCATCGTGTTTTGCAGCCAGGGCGAGTCGTCCCTCTCCGAGGGCTACTGCTCCGAGAGCATCAACGGCGCCGACCGGGAGAAGCTCCCCGTGGTCTTCATCATCCAGGACAACGGCTACGGGATCTCCGTGCCCAAGCGGGACCAGACCGCCAACGAGCATGTCTGCGACAATTTCAGCGGGTACTCCAACCTGAAGATCATCAAGTGCAACGGCCTCGACTTCCCGGATTCCATGCGCGCCATGGAGGAAGCCCAGGCCTACGTCCGCACGGGCAAGGGCCCGGCCATGGTGTACGCCACCTGCGTGCGCATCGGCAGCCACTCCAATTCGGACCGCCATGAACTCTACCGGGACGACTCGGAGCGCGCCGAGGCCAGGGCCAAGGATCCCCTGCCCCGGTTCCGCGCCTACTGCCTGGAGAACGGCCTCACGGAAGAGGAACTGCAGGCCATCGAGATTGACAACCAGGCCCGCTACCTCGCCGCCCATGAGAAGGCCATGGCGGCGCCCAATCCGGACCCCGCCGGCATCCACGACTTCGTCATCCCCGAGGCCTGGGTTTCGGACCGGTACCCGGAGGGCACCCACCAGGAAGCCGGCAGCCCCGTCAGCGTCATCACGGCCCTGAACCAGACCCTCAAGGAGGAGTTCAGGCTCAATCCCGACACCTTCCTCTGGGGCCAGGACATGGCCAACAAGGACAAGGGCGGCATCTTCAACGTCTCGAAGGGCCTGCAGCAGGAGTTCGGCGAGCAGCGCGTCTTCAACGCGCCCATCGCCGAGGACTTCATCGTGGGCACGGCCAATGGCTTCTCGCGGCTCGACGACAAGATCCGCGTGGTGGTCGAGGGCGCCGAGTTCGCCGACTACATCTGGCCCGCCGCCGAGCAGATCGTGGAGTGCAGCCACGACTACTGGCGCAGCAACGGCCAGTTCGCCCCCAACGTCACCATCCGCATCGCCTCCGGCGGCTACATCGGGGGGGGCCTCTACCACTCGCAGAATGTGGAGGGCTGGCTCACCACCCTGCCCGGCATCCGCGTGGTGGTGCCCGCCTTCGCCGACGATGCCGCGGGCCTCCTCCGGACGGCCATCCGCAGCCGCGGCACCACCCTCTACCTCGAGCCGAAATTCCTCTACAACGCGAAGATGGCCCACGCCGTGGTGCCTCCGGAGTTCGCCGTTCCCTTCGGCAAGGCGCGCGTCCGCCGGACCGGCTCGGACCTCACCATCCTCGCCTACGGCACACCCGTCCACTTCGCCCTGGAAGCCGCGGCCAAGCTGGAGGAGGAGGGGAAATCCGCCGAGGTCGTCGACCTGCGCAGCCTCAGCCCCCTGGACACCGAGGCCATCCGGGCCTCCGTGAGGAAGACCCACCGCCTCCTCATCGCCCATGAGGACAAGGTGTTTGGCGGCTTCGGGGGCGAGCTGGCGGCCATCGCCGCCTCGGAGTGCTTCCCCTGGCTCGACGCCCCCATCGAGCGCGTGGGCTCCGAGTTCACGCCCGTGGGCTTCAACCGCATCCTCGAGCGCGCCATCCTGCCCAACACCGACAAGGTGCTGGCCGC
>JARLGO010000211.1 GCA_031292655.1 Geothrix sp. | reverse complement strand
TCCAGGAGGGGCACGCCGGCCCGGTTCAGGTCCACATGGCTGGACCGCCCATCCATATCGTGATGGCTCTTTCCGGCATCCTCCTCGAGGTGGGCCCTCTCCACCCGGATTCTCACCCCGCCCTCTTTTCCCCGCACCCGGGCATCTCCGAGGATGTCTAGGAAACCGTCCTCGACGAGGGCCACGGGGCCCTGGGTGATCTGATAGCCCTTGGGCAGATCCGGGTAGAAGTACTGCTTCCGGTAGAAGCTGCTCTCGGGCTGGATCTGGGCCTCTATGGCCGCCCCCAGGGCCAGGGCCATGCGCACGGCCTCGGCGTTCAGCACGGGCAGGGCCCCGGGCAGCCCCAGGCAGACCGGGCAGGTGTGGCTGTTGGGGGCGGAGCCCGTGGCGTTCCGGCAGGCGCAGAACATCTTGGACCGGGTCTGAAGCTGGACATGCACCTCGAGACCGATTACCGCTTCATAGCCCGGGATCATGGTCGCTCCTGCATCCATTCTACTGGGCCCCGGACTACTTCCCGAGACAGAAGCCACTGAAGAGGGCCTCCAGGGCGCTGTCCGCCCGGTCCTCGCCCGTGAGCCTGGAAAGCAGACCCCAGGCCCCCTGAAGCATGGAGGCGGGCAGTTCCGGGGGGCAATCCCGGCGGAGGCCGAGGAGGAGGTCCATTTGTTCCGCCAACTCCGCGAGCAGCTCGACCTGGCGATCCGTGGCCAGGGCGCCCAGGCAGGCATCCGGGGCCAGGCCGCCCAGCAGGCGCTCCCGCAGGGCCCCCTCCAGGGCATCCAGGTGCCCGAGATTGGCCGCCACGGCCACCCCGGGGACCGCCGCCCGGTCGGAGAACGTCCGCACCTCCAGCACCTTGCCCTGAAAGGGAAGGAGGGTGGCCTGGATCAACCCAGAGGCCTCTTCCCCGGATGGGACCAGGTGGAGGACCAGGTCGGCGGCCTCCAGCAGGGGACCGATGCGAGCCATGCCCAGGCGTTCCACGGGGTCCTCGGTGTCCCGGAGCCCCGCGGTATCGAAGAGCCGCAAGGGCAGGCCCCGCCATTCGCAGCGCACCTCCAGGACGTCCCGGGTGGTGCCGGGGATATCCGTGACGATGGCGCGATCCTCTCCGGCCAAGGCATTGAACAGGGTACTCTTCCCCGCATTGGGCCGGCCCACCACGGCCAGCCGAATGCCGTCCCGGAGGTGCTGACCCGCCTGGGCGCGCCGGTGTTCCACGTGGAACTGGGCGCGAAGCGGTTCGAGATCAAGGGCCAAGTCCTCTAGATTCAAATAGATTTTTTCATCCTCCCCATAGTCCACGGCGGCCTCCGCCCGGGCCATCCAGGGGGCCAGCCGGCGACGGGCCTCGGTGATCCATCCGGGTTGGGCCCCGGCCCGAGCCTGGGCCATGCGCACCTGCGTGTCGGTTTCTGCGGCCACCAGGTCCCGGAGGGCCTCGGCCTCCAGCAGGCCCTGCTTGCCGTTCAGGAGGGCCCGGCGGGTGAACTCGCCGGGCTCGGCCAGGCGCACCCCCAGGGTCCCCAGGTGACGCAGCAGCCGCCGTACCAAGAGGGGGTTGCCGTGGGTCTGGAACTCCACCACATCCTCTCCGGTATAGCTCTCTGGCGCCGGGAAATACAACACCAGGGCCCGCTCGCGGAAGCCGTCCCACGCCAGGGTCCGAAGGGAGGCCCGCCGGGGCTCGGGCAGGACGAGGAGGGGGGCCAGGAGGCGGGCGAGCCCGCCCCCGGAGACCCGCACCACCGCCACGGCCGCAGGGAGCAGCGGCGTCGCGGGCGCGCAGATGGGATCGGAAGCCGGAAGCACCCCGCCAGTCTACTTCCGGAAGACCCTCACCGGCTTGAAGGTGCCGGTGCCTTCGCTTTCCGTGCCCAGGCCCGCTTCGCGGCTGACCACCAGGTGCACCCAGCGGCGTTCGCGGGCGCTGAGGGCGCCCAGGGTGTGGCTGCCCAGTTCCCGGGCCTTTTGGGCGGCGAACTGGCCCATGGCCATGACCTCCTGCATGCGGAAGAGGCGGGCGCCCTTGACGTCGAGGTAGGCCAGCTTCTGGTCCTCCCGCTCACCCTGGGCCTCGTGCACCAGGAACTGCAGCGCGTCCAGGGCCACGCCCCGGTTCGCACCCAGCAGAGAGGCGTCGGGGCCGGCGACGGCCACGCGGTTGGGAAAGGCCTCCTCATCCCCGGAGGGCGCAAAGCGGGCCTCCAGGGCCAAGCCCAGCAGCCCGCCCCAGCGGGCGATGAGCTCGGGGACGGTCTCCAGGCTGACGCCGCTTTCCCGCATGGCGGACTCCTACACGATGATGGGCTGGGGCTGGTAGGTCCTCATGATCCACCAGGTCTGGGCCAGGCCGATGAGGTTGAACACGAAATAGTAGATCACGAGGCCCGCCGAGCTCTGGGCGAAGAAGAAGGTCATCATGGCGGGCATCATCACCAGCATCATCTTGCGCTGGGCGGGATCGCCGACCGAGGGCGTCATGGCCTGCTGGGCGAACATGGACGCGCCCATGAGCACGGGATAGATGTAGTAGGGGTCCCGGGCGGACAGATCCGTGATCCAGCCGAAGAAGGGGGCGTGGCGCAGCTCGTAGACGTTATTCAGCATCGACCACAGGGCCAGGAAGATCGGCATCTGGAGCAGCATGGGCAGGCAGCCGCCCATGGGGTTGTGGCCGTTCTTCTTGTAGAGGGCCATGAGCTCTTTCTGCATCTCGGCCTTCTTGGTCATGTCGCTGCCGAACTTCTCGTACTTGGCCTGAAGGGCCTTCTGGTGGGGCTCGAAGTCCTTCATGCGGAGCATGGAGATCGTCTGCTTGGCGGACAGGTGCCACATGGCCAGGACGCGGATGATGAAGGTGAAGATGACGATGGACCAGCCCCAGTTGCCCACCACCGCATGGACCTTTTTCAGGATCCAAAAGAGCAGGTGGGCGACCGCGCCGAAGAAACCGTAGTCGATGACCTGGGTGAATGGCTTCTCGAAGGCCAGGAGGGGTTCGGCCTGCTTGGGGCCGAGGTAGAGGGCGGCCTCGAGGCGGCCATTCTGGGGCAGCAGCTCGTAGCCCGAGGCATCCATTCCCGCGGGCCGAGGCAGCTTCCACAGGGCGGCGAAGTAATGGTTGCGCTGGCTCTTCGTGTCCTTTTCCACGCCGGCATCCAGCCCGAGGCGCTCGGAAGTGGGGGGGAGGACCTTGCGCTTGGCACCTAAGAAGCTAAAGAAGGGATCGTGCAGCATCTCGGCCCAGGTCACGGCCTCGACGCCCTTTTCGGTCAGGGTGAACACGCGGCCCAGGTGCTTCACGGGCTCGTCGGTGGTGGGGTTCACGATGAGCTGCAGGGGGGCGTTGCGCGGGGATGTGGCCTCGATCCTCAGGCTGTGGCCCTTGGCGGGCACGAAGTAGCTGAGGCGCTCTCCGGTGGTGTTCTCGAAGATGACCGCCGTGCCGCTCGGGCCGTGGTCCTCGCGCACGGTCTCGAACCCGGCCCCCTTCAGGGCGCCGAGGCCCGGAAAGGCCTCCGGGAAGAACGGCGTGCCGTCCTGGCGCCAGATCACCTGCTTGAGGGCCCCCGTGGCCACCTGCCAGGTGAGGCTGAGCTCGTCCGAGGCGAAGGTGTGGACAGCGGCGGGATCGGCCACCTTCAGGCTGCCGGCGGGCTGCGCCTCGGCCAGCGGAATGGGGGGTGCCGGGGCCGGCAGGGGCGCTTCCGCAGGTTTACTCTCGAGGGGGGCCGCCTGCTGGATCCCCGCCTTGGGGGCCGGCTTGGCATACCGGGACGACAGCCAGAACTGACCCCCCAGCAGGATGATGCTGCCAAGGACGAACAAGAAGACATTGCGATTATTCATGGGGTATCCGAGGCGGGAAGACGACGCAGGGCCAGCCGAAGCTGGCTTTCAATGTCCTGGAAGCTGATCGTGTCAAGGGGGGGCGCCGTCCGACTGGGGCGCACCCACACCACCCAGGCCTGGCCCTGCAGGGGCTGGACCCGAGCCAGGAAGGCCATCCTCACGCGACGGCGGAAGCGGTTGCGCTGCACCGCCCCGCCCGTCTTTCGCGGCGACGTCACCAGCAGCATCGGCCCGCAGGCATCCACCTGGCGCCAGGCCCGGATGTCCAGCCACGAAGCCGACCCCAGCAGGGGCCGGGGAAGGGGTGCGGGAACGGCGTGGTCTTTGTGCCGCACCGTGCGGAAGCGGCCTTGGTAAATCACGGAAGCGAGCTAGAGCGCCAGGACGTGGCGGCCCTTGGCGCGACGGCGCTTGAGCACCAGGCGGCCGTTCTTCGTCTTCATCCGGCTCAGGAAGCCGTGGGTCTTGGCACGGCGGCGGTTGTTGGGCTGGAAGGTGCGCTTCATGGTTCCACCTAGGGGGGGCTCCTCCCAGGGAGGAGGGCGAACCTTCGAGAGTATCAGCGAGTTCCCGCGGGCTCAAGGGGATTTCCGGCCTCCCATCTCCGCGGTGTGATGCTAGATTTGGATTCCCCCCCGCGAGCCCGGCGTGGACGGAGCGCGAGCTGCGCCCCCCGTCGACGATGCGTGCGCGCTCCGTTCCACCCCTGCTGGTGAACCCATGCGATCCGCCGATCCCACAGCCCTTTGGGACACCATCCGCCTTGGACTGTCCAAGCAGTTGCCCGAGGCCAGCTTCAGGGAGTGGATCGCGCCTTGCGAGCCCCTGAAGGTGAAGGATGGCGCGCTATGGATCCAGGTGCCCAGCGCCGCCGCCAAGCTTTGGATCGAGCAGCAGCTGCCGGAGGAATTCAACGACGCCCTGGCGCAGGGCGGGCTGGCGGATCTGCGCTTGGAATTCCACGTCAGTGGCGCGCCTGCGGCCGAATCCAGGCCCAGCCCGAAGAAGGCGGCCCCCACGGCATCAGGGGCGGATCCAGCCCCCATCGCCTTCCCCTACCTGTTCAACCGCTACACCCTCGACCGCTTCGTCGTCGGCCCCGGCAGCCAGTTGGCGTTCGCGGCCGCAAGGGCAGTGGTGGACAGCTATGGAAAGGCCGCGACCCCCCTCAGCATGAACCCATTGTTCATCTACGGCGGGGCGGGACTCGGCAAGACCCACCTCATGGTGGGCATCGGGAAGGGGCTGCTGGAGCGGGATCCCAAGCTGCGCGTGGTCTACCTCAAGGTGGACAACTTCTTCAACGAGCTGACCGTGGCCATCCGGGCGAAGAACACCGAGCCCATGCGCAAGAAGTACCAGCAAAACGACGTGCTGCTGCTCGATGACGTGCAGACGCTGGGGAAGATGGAGCGCACACAGGAGGAGATCTTCCACATCCTGGAGCACCTGCTTCAGCACGGGAGGCAGATCGTCATCACCTCCGACAAGCCTCCCCAGCGGCTGGAGGGCTGCCACGAGCGGTTGATCACCCGGTTCAAATGGGGTCTCACCGCCGACATCCAGCCACCGGACTTCGAGACGCGCATCGCCATTTTGAAGAAGAAGCTCGAGGACGTGGACTTCCACCACGTCCCGCCCATCCCCGAGGACGTGCTCACCTTCATCGCCCACAAGGCGAAGGGCAGTGTGCGCGACCTGGAAGGCTTCCTCACGCGGGTGATCTTCCAGGCCAGCCTCATCGGCGTCCCACCCTCCCTGGAAGTGGCCCACGCGGCCTTCCAGGGCCAGAGCGGAGAAGAGCCCACGGCCCCGGTTCATCCCGATCGCATCTACCGCATGACGGCGGAGACCTTCAATGTGTCCTTCGTCGACCTCATGAAGAAGCGCTCTCGTCAGCAGGCCATCCTGGTTCCCCGCCAGGTCGCCATGTACCTCGCCCGCGAGATCGCCTCATCTCCGTTCACCGACATCGGGCGTTCCTTCAATATGCACCATTCCACGGTCATGAATGCCGTGGACTCCGTGAGGGATCGCATGAAGCGGGATCCCGAATTCCACAGGCTAGTGCAGGCCCTCCTTAATAGTATTCATTGATTTCATTGTTGTTATTTAATTATCCACAGGTCCCGCGGCCCGTGGATCCACAAACCGGCTGAGGGTGGGAATCCCGGGCGTTCGCCCCCCTCCTTCCACAGGGTTCGAGCGCTTCTCCACAGCCTGTCCCGGGTCGGGAAACTCCGGTAGGATAGAGCTTTGACACGGCTTTCCACAGGTTGCCCAGGTCCTCAGCATCATCAAGGGTGATTCATGAATCTTCAATTACATGTTTCCAAGGATCGCTTGGATCGGACGCTGGGTCTCTTGAAGCATGCTTTGGACCGCCGGGTGACCCTTCCGATCCTCCAGCACATCCTTGTGGACGTCCGACCCAAAGAGGTCGTCCTGAAGGCCACGGATATGGAACTGGCCTTCGAGGCCACCGTTCCGGGCGAGGGTCAGGGCCAATGGACGATGGCTGTGCCTGGGAAGAAATTCATTGAAACCGTGCGGGTGTTCCCGGAAGGCATCCTGAGCCTGGAGTGCCCGGACGCGGGCAGCCGTCTCTGGCTCAGGGCCAAGGGGATGAACTCCGAACACAACATCCAGCCCGGCGAGGGGTTCCCCGAACTTCCCGCTCCCGGGAAGGAACTGCCCGTCGTGAAGATCCCCGTGCTTCGGTTCAAGCGGGCCATCCAGCTGGGGTCCATCGCGGTGAGCAAGGATGCCACCAAGCCCACCCTTTCCGCGGTGCTCCTGCACCTGTCCAAACAGCACGTCCGGGTGGTTTCCACCGACGGCTTCCGGTTGGCCGTGGCCGAGGTGCCCTGCGATACGAAGCTGAAGGAGGAGGTCCGCCTCATCGTTCCCAAACGGGCCCTGGATCTCATTCCGACGCTCCTGGGCGACGAGGGGGAGGTGGAGCTCTGCTGGGACGGCACGACGCTCTATCTGGACCAGCCTGGCTTGAAGTTCAGCACGCGTCTGGTGACCGGCAACTACCCGGCCTACGAGAAGGTGCTTCCGGCCGAGCTGCCCAAGCGGGTGATCATGGACCGGGAGATCTTCCTGCGCACCCTCCGGTTCGTGGGGCTGAAGAAGGACGACTACAACAAGAACGTGCGCCTGTTCTTCGAGTTCCCCAACCTGCGCACCGTGTTCCAGCACCCCGACGAAGGCGTGAACCAGGCCACCCTGCCCTTCACGGGGGAAGAGCATCCCTTCGAGCTGGCCTTCAACATCGACTACCTCACCGAGCTGCTGGAGCGGCTGCCGGGCGAGGAGGTGGTCTACCAGTTCAAGGATGAGGTGGGCCAGGGCGTCTTCATGTCCCCCAGCCTCGAGGATTTCAGCTTCCGCTACGTCCTCATGCCCGTCCGCTTCGCCAACAGCGCCACGGCCTGACCCGCACCAGAACACCGCACTTCAACGAACCCAACCCAGTGAGTCTTGATGTCTGAAGAAGTCCTTAGCGCACGTGTTCACACCCCCCTGGAAACCGATAGCTACACGGCCGACAACATCACGGTGCTGAGAGACCTCGAGGCCGTTCGCAAGCGGCCCGGGATGTATATCGGCGACACGGACGATGGCAGCGGCCTGCACCACATGGTCTATGAGGTCGTCGACAACTCCGTCGACGAAGCCCTGGCGGGCTTCTGCAAGAAGGTGCACGTCATCCTCCACGGGGACGGCAGCTGCACCGTCGAGGACGATGGCCGCGGCATTCCCGTGGACATCCACAAGGAAGAGGGCCGCAGCGCCGCCGAAGTGATCATGACGGTGCTTCACGCCGGCGGCAAATTCGACAACACCAGCACCGACGGGAAGAACGCCTACAAGGTGTCGGGCGGCCTCCACGGAGTGGGCGTATCCTGCGTGAACGCGCTCTCCAGCAAGCTGTGGCTCACCGTGTGGAAGGACGGCCAGGAATACGCCATGAGCTTCACCCAGGGCAAGGCGGACGCCCCCTTGAAGCTGGTCGGCCCGACCGCCCGCCGGGGCACCCGCGTGAAGTTCCTGCCGGATCCCGAGGTGTTCAACAATGTCCTCGAGTTCAGTTTCGAGACGCTGAGCCAGCGCCTGCGGGAGTTGAGCTACCTGAACCAGGGCGTCCACATCTGCATCACGGACGAGCGCACCGGGGATACCCATGATTTCGTGAACGCGGGCGGCATCAGCGCCTTCGTGGAGCACCTGAACCGCAACAAACCGGTCCTCCACAAGCCCCCCATCCTCATCAAGGACGAGAAGCAGGACACCACGGTCGAAGTGGCCCTCCAGTGGAACGACTCCTACCAGGAGACCCTCTACTGCTTCACCAACAACATCCGCAACCGGGACGGCGGCGCGCACCTGGAGGGCTTCCGGGCCGCCATGACGCGAGTCATCAACACCTACGCCGAAAAGAACAACCTGCTCAAGAGCGCCAAGGTGACCCTGTCGGGGGAGGATGTGCGGGAGGGCCTGACGGCAGTTCTCAGTGCCAAGGTCCCCGATCCCAAGTTTTCCAGCCAGACCAAGGACCGCCTCGTGTCGAGCGAGGTGAAGGGCATCGTCCAGACCATCGTCTACGAGAAGCTCTCCAGCTTCTTCGAGGAGAACCCCCGGGAGGCCAAGGCCATCCTGGAGAAGGCCATCGAGGCCGCCCGGGCCCGCGAGGCGGCCCGCAAGGCCCGTGAGCTGACCCGCCGGAAGGGCGCCCTCGACGGGGGCGGCCTTCCGGGCAAGCTGGCGGACTGCCAGGAGAAGGACCCGGCCCTCAGCGAGATCTTCCTGGTGGAGGGCGATTCCGCCGGCGGCAGCGCCAAGCAGGGCCGCCACCGGGCCACCCAGGCCATCCTGCCCCTCAAGGGCAAGGTCCTGAACGTGGAGAAGGCCCGCTTCGACAAGATCCTCAGCCACAACGAGCTGCGGGTGCTCATCCAGGCGCTGGGTACGGGCATCGGCAAGGAGGAGTTCAAGGTCGAGAACCTCCGTTACCACAAGATCGTGCTCATGACCGACGCCGACGTGGACGGCTCCCACATCCGGACCCTGCTGCTCACCTTCTTTTACCGGCAGATGCCCGAGCTGGTGGAGCGCGGACACCTCTACATCGCCCAGCCGCCCCTCTACAAGGTGAAGAAAGGTAAGACCGAGAAATACCTCAAGGACGAGCGGGCCCTGGAGGAGTTTCTGTTCAACAAGGCCCTGGACGGCTGGAGCCTCACCCTGCCGGACGGCAGCGAGCACAAGGGCGCCGTGCTGGTCCGCGAGATGAAGAAGTGGGGGGAGGTCCAGCAACTCTACGGCAAGCTGAACCGCCGCGGCTACGCCCGTCCCCTGGTGGATGCCCTGCTGGCCGAAGGCCTCCTGGATGCGGATCGGTTCTTCACGCGGGAAAGCCTGGAGCAGCTGGGCGCGGCCATCGCGAAGCGGAAGCTGGGAACCTGGGAGGTGGAGACCACCGAGGCCGTTGAACTGGCTGCCGAGGGGGAGGACCCCGCCGTCACGATTCCCGCAAGCCATCGCCTCCGCGTGGTGCGCATGCACCTGAGCCGGCCCATCACCCTCTGGATCGATAGCCAGGTGGCCCACTGGGGCGAGTTCCGCCGCCTGGCCGCCCTCCACGTGGAACTGGCGGGCTTCCATGGTGGTGAGCTGCGGCTCCGGCGCCTCAAAGACATCAAGGAAACCGCCAGGGACAAGGACGAGGAACCCGAGGAGGGCACCAAGCTCGGGAAGGAGCAGGTCTTCAGCGACCCCGAAGCCATGCTGGCCATGGTCATGGAAGAGGGCAAGCGGGGCCTGGGCATCCAGCGCTACAAGGGCCTGGGCGAGATGAATCCCGAGCAGCTGTGGGAGACCACCATGGATCCCGAGCGCCGGACCCTGCTGCAGGTCCGGGTGGATGATGCCGTGGAAGCGGACGAGATCTTCACCATCCTCATGGGCGATGCCGTGGAACCCCGGCGCCGCTTCATCGAGACCAACGCCCTCCTGGCGGAGAACATCGACATCTAAGTCCTGTTTTTACAGGATGTCGAGCAGCGTTCCACGTAGAACATTGGAAGACCCATGAACCAGAACCGTATCGAACCCCTGGAAATCGAAAAAGAAATGCGGAAGTCCTACCTGGACTACGCCATGAGCGTCATCGTGGGCCGGGCCCTGCCCGATGTCCGCGACGGCCTCAAGCCCGTGCATCGCCGGGTGCTCTTCGCCATGAAGGAGGCCGGCAACGAGTGGAACCGGGCCTACAAGAAATCCGCCCGCACCGTCGGCGACGTCATGGGTAAGTACCACCCCCACGGCGACTCGGCCATCTACGACACCCTCGTCCGCATGGCCCAGCCCTTCTCCATGCGCCACGTGCTGGTGGACGGCCAGGGCAACTTCGGGTCCATCGACGGCGATTCCGCCGCGGCCATGCGCTACACTGAGGCCCGCCTGTCCCGGCTGGCCAACGAGCTCATGGGGGACATCGACCAGGACACCGTCGATTTCGGCCCCAACTACGACGGCAGCATGGAGGAGCCCCTCGTCCTGCCCTCCCGCTTCCCGAACCTGCTGGTGAACGGCTCCCAGGGCATCGCCGTGGGCATGGCCACCAGCATCCCGCCCCACAACCTGCGGGAGTGCTGCCGGGCCCTGGTGGACCTGATCGACCATCCCGGCCTGGCCCTCGAGGGCCTCATGGCCCACATCAAGGGTCCCGACTTCCCGGGCGGGGGCCTCATGCTGGGCACCGAAGGGGTGCTGGACGCCTACCGCACGGGTCGCGGCCGCTGCGTGGTGCGCGCCAAGTCCCACGTGGAGCAGATCAAGCGGGCCGGCGACCGCGAGCAGCTCGTGTTCACCGAACTGCCCTACCAGGTGAACAAGTCCACCCTCATCGAGAAGATCGCGGAACTGGTTCGCGAGAAAAAGATCGATGGGATCAGCGACCTGCGCGACGAGAGCGATCGCGAGGGCATCCGCCTCGTGGTCGAGCTGAAGAAGAACGAACCCAGCGACATCGTGCTGAACCAGCTCTACCAGCAGACCCAGCTCCAGAACAGCTTCCCCATCACCATGCTCGCCATCGTGAACGGCCAGCCCCGCATCTGCACCCTGCGGGAGATCCTGCAGGAGTTCATCGGCTTCCGCCGCGAGGTGGTGACCCGCCGGACCCTGTTCCAGCTGCGGAAGGCCGAGGAGCGCCACCACGTCCTCATGGGCCTCAAGATCGCCCTGGACCACCTGGATGCGGTCATCAAGCTCATCCGGGCCGCCAAGAGCCCCGAGGAGGCGAAGGCCGGCCTCATGGCGGGCGCCTTCGCCACCGCCGCGGCCCTCAAGAAGGACCCCAGCCTCTGCCTGTCGGCCGTGCAGGCCCAGGCCATCCTGGACATGCGCCTCCAGCGCCTCACGGGCCTGGAACGGGAGAAGATCCTCGACGAGCTGGCCGAGCTGGAGCAGGTGATCGCCAAGCTCAAGGCCATCCTGGCGGACGACAACCTGCTGTTGAAGGTCATCAAGGAGGAGCTGCAGCAGGTGGCCGAGCAGTTCGGCAACGACCGCCGCACGGAGATCGTGGGCTACTCCGGCGAGATCCGCATGGAGGACGTGGTGCCGGACGACCCCATGGTCGTCACCATGTCCAAGGCCGGCTACATCAAGCGCACGGACCTCACGGCCTACCGCCGCCAGCGGCGCGGGGGCCGGGGCAAGGTGGGCATGAAGACCAAGGACGAGGACTTCGTCGAGCAGCTCTTCATGACCAAGGCCCACGACACCCTCATGGCGTTCACGGACAAGGGCATCGTCTACGCCTTGAAGGTCTACGACCTGCCCGAGGCCGCCGCCTCCACCCGGGGCAAGCACATCCGCAACCTCATCTCCCTGAAGGACGGCGAGAACGTCGTCACCCTCATGGCCCTGAGGGACTTCCCCGAGGGCGAGACCCTGGTCTTCGCCACCAGCGACGGCACGGTGAAGAAGTCCAGCCTGGCGGCCTACGCCAACATCCGGGCCAACGGCCTCATCGCCCTCAACATCGAGGACGGGAACACCCTGGTGTCGGTCCGCCGCTCCACGGGGAACCAGCAGATTCTCCTGGCCACGGCCCAGGGCAAGGCCATCCGGTTCCCCGAGGAGGATATCCGCGCCACGGGCCGGGCCACCACGGGCGTCCGGGGCATGAAGCTGGCCAAGGGCGACCACATCGTGGACATGGAAGTGGCCGACGCCCTCCCGGACCTCCCGGAAGGCGTGCAGCCGGACGAGAGCACCGAGGACCACGGCATGCTGCTCACGGTCTGCGAAAAGGGCTACGGCAAGCGCAGCCTCCTCCAGGATTACCGGCTCCAGGGCCGGGGCGGCACGGGGGTCATCAACATCCGCGCCGGGGTCCGCAATGGGCACGTGGTGGGCTTCAAGCTCGTCAAGCCCGGGGAGGGTTGCCTCCTCATCAGCCAGGAGGGCATGGTCATCCGCTTCCTCATCGACGAGGTCCGTAAGACCGGCCGCAACGCCCAGGGGGTCGGCCTCCTCAAGCTGGCCAGCGCCGAGGACCGGGTGGTGGGTCTCGCCAAGATCGACGCCAGCGCCATGGCCCTGGACGAGGAAGAGGACCTGGGGGACGCCGAAGTGGCCCACCCGGGCCCCGACGAGAGTGGCGAACAGCCCAAGCTCGATCTTTAGGGAAGGCCAGAATCATTCAGGTGTGGGCAAAACGGTGCGGGCTTGCCCGCACCGTTTTGCGTTAGAGGTAGGAAGCCCAGTCCCCGCCCGGCACTTCCACGGCCTCGCGCTGCAGTCGGGGCAGCCGTTCCACATGGAACACATAGACCCAGGCCTGGTAGCGCTGGCCCCCCTCCAGGTGGACGGGCCGCACCTCCCGCGTGAAGAGCCCCTCCTCCACCCCTTCCAGGGGGTCCAGGTCCGCCAGGGCCGATTCCAGGTCGGCCTCGTCCTCGTAGCCCACGAATTCACCCGCCACCCACCCGGGGCCCGGCGGCGGGGCCTCCGGTTCAGCCTCCGGCACCAGGGCGGGGTATCCCGCGGGCAAGTGGAAGAGGCGCCCCGCCACCCAGGCCCGCGTCAGTCCCTCGGGGTGGGTGCGCCGCAACCAGGCATGGTGGGAGCCCCCCTCCCGGAGCGTGCCGTAGACAAACAACCCGTCCGCCGCGGTCATGGCATCCCCCCAAAAACATACAGCCAAAACGCGAGGCGTTTTGGCTGCGGGCTGATCGACAGGTTGGGAACGGACCTATTCAGGGATGGGGAATTGATCGGTGAGATGGAAGACTTCCTGACGGACGCGGGCGAAGGTGCTTTCGTCGGCGCGGTGGCGGAGGGTCAGGTCGAAGAACCGGGCGATGTGGTCCATCTCCTCCTCCTTCATGCCGCGGGTGGTGAGGGCCGGGCTGCCCAGGCGCACGCCGGAGGGCTTGAGG
>JARLGO010000210.1 GCA_031292655.1 Geothrix sp. | reverse complement strand
GGCCTACACCCATCCGGCCGCGGCCCGGCTGCGGGAGACTGGAGGCGTAGGTGCCGCGGACATCGACATCACCGCCATCGACGCCTACCTCGGAGCCATCGATGTGGAGGGCGCCATCCGCTCCCTGGCCGCCGCCGGTGATGCGATGGGTGGCCTGCGCGGCGCCTACCTCACTGGCACCGGCCAGTGCCTGCTGATCATGTGGGACCTGGTACAGGAGCTGCTCGGGCGCGGGGAGAAGGTCCCCTACGAGCGCTGCGTGATCGGCTCCACCGGTCGGCCCCCCGAACCGTCCCGGCCCCAGGCGAAACGCGAAGCCCTCGCGGTGCTTCTGGCCAAGCAGGGCTTCAGCGTCGCCACACCTGGGGATCTGCTCGCCGCCGTCGACACCTGGCGGCTGGCGCGCCTGGTCCCGAAGAAGAGCATTCCCCAGCTCGCCGATGCCTTCATCGCCCAGTTGGAGGCCGGAACGCTCAAGCACCTGGTGCCCTACCTGCCGAAGAAACTGCAGGGCATCCCTCGGGCCAACATCCGCTTTCTGCCCATCGAGAACGCCTGGTTCTCCGGCTCGATGAACTATATTGGCCGTGCCCGCGACCGGCACGGGAAGCCACAATACGAGGCCACCTACGAGCTCAACGCCGCGCTGCAGATTTCGGTCCCCGAGTTCCTGCAACTGGTCAGCCATGAGGTGGTCCCCGGCCATGTCACCAACTCGGCGCTAATCCAGGCGCTCTACGTCCAGGGAAAGCTCGGCTTCGAGGCCACGGTGCTGACCATGAACACCCGCGGCGCCGCCCTTTTCGAGGGGATCGCCAACAACGCCATCCTCATTGCCTACGGCGTCACGGAGATCGAGGACCTCCCGGATGAAGATCTGAAGATCGGCGTGCTGCTCGCCCTGCTCCAGGACGATGCGAAGAACCAGTCGTCCTGGCTCACCTGGAGGGAGGACCGCCCCCAGGCGGACGTGGCGGCGGTACTGCGCCAGGACTACTTCTGCTCCGAGGAGCGGGCTGACAAGCTCTCCGGCGCCTGGGGCCGCCATCCGCTGCTGGGACGGATGTACCTGCCGGCCTACCGGGCTGGCACCGAGAAGGTCGCCGAACTGCGGCGCCAGCACCCCCCCGAGGTGATCCTGCCCGCCCTCTACAACGTGTCCGGCCTGGTGGATCTGGTGACCATCGATCGGGTGCTCGCAAAAAAGTCGGCGAAGAAGGCGAAGCGT
>JARLGO010000209.1 GCA_031292655.1 Geothrix sp. | reverse complement strand
TGGCTCAAACGGAGGTACCGGTAGTTTCCATGCAAGGGGAGCTGGTCGCGGGGTTCTGCCATGAAAGCTAACCGCGAATGACGCGAATTGCCCTTCGGGCGCACGAAAGGCGAACGAGCATTCTTCCACCTCCGCTCACGGGGCGGATTCGCCGGCTCTTGAAGGACGGCGGCACCGCCCCGTGAGAGGCCAGCCACGCACAGCGCGGCTGGGGGCCGAAGGCCCAGGCGGCCTATCCCCGCCGTTTTCGCGCCCATTCGCGTCATTCGCGGTTCCAGGTTTTCAGCCCAGGTGGTGCCCCATCCCAGGGATATGGGGTCTGCGTCTTCCGCGACCGGCTCGAAAGAGACTACCGCACCACGCTGCTGGCGTTGAAGAGCGGCACGTAGATGGCGAGCAGCAGGCCCAGGACGATGACGCCCATGAAGAGGATGAGCACCGGGCCGATGAGGCTGGTGACGGCGGTGGTGGCCTTTTCCACTTCCTGATCGAAGAAGTCGGCCACGTGATCGAGCATCTCGGGCAGGGCGCTGCTCTGCTCGCCCACCCGGACCATCTCCACGGCCAGGGGATCCAGGACCTTGGCCTGCTCCAGGGCGAGGTTCAAGCTGCTGCCCGCCCGCACCTTCTCGGTGATGGTGAAGAGGCCCGCCTTCATGCGCTCGCTGGGGCTGGTGCGCTGCACCACCTCCAGGGCCTGCACCACGGGGAGCCCGCCGGAAAGCAGCACGCCCAGGGTCCGGCAGAAGACGCTGGAGTGGTACATTCGGTAGAGGGTGCCGATCTTGGGGATCATCAGCAGGAGGCGTTCGGCCATCTTGCGCCCCGCCTCGGAGGTGGCCATCCAGCGGATGAGCACGACGAGCCCGATGGCGCCGATCCCCTGGAGCCAGAGGGTGGAGCTGATGACCTTTCCGGCGCCCAGGAGCACCCGGGTGAGGAAGGGCATTTCGATGTCGCCGCCCGCGTAGAACTCCGCGAAGCGGGGCAGCACCACGTTGAAGATCACGCCCAGGGCCAGGATCAGCACCAGCACCAGGAAGGCCGGGTAGAAGAGGGCCTCGATGATGCGGCGGCGGCTGGTTTGGGCGAACTTCTGGAAGGACAGCCACCGGGCCAGGACCTCGGGCAGGGTGCCGCTGCGCTCGCCGGCGACCACGTTGCTGCGGTAGATGGCGGGGAAGGTCCCCGCCTGCTCCATGGCCTCGGAAAAGGACATGCCCTCGCGCACCAGCTCCACCACCTGGGTGAGGCTGCGGCGCAGCTGGGGGTCCTTGCCGTGCCCCACCAGCAGTTCCAGGGACTGGAGCAGGGGGATGCCCGCCTTCAGGAGGGCCAGCAGCTCCTGGTTGAACAGCACCAGGGATTCGGTCTTCAGCTGGGCCCGGTTCCGAAAGGCCGTGTCGGTCCGGGTGACTTCCAGGGGGAAGCCCCCTTCGGCGAGAACCCGGGCCCGGAGGGCCTCCGCATTGTCCGCCTCGAACTCGCGCACCAGCACTTCGCCGTTGGAATGGGTGAGTCGGACCGAGAATCGCATAGGCCTTCGAGGATACCGGAGAACCCAGAGCGGGATCGCCGCGTTAGCCTTCCAGGAAGCGGAGGCTCCTTGCCACGACCAACCCTCTTCCTGACGCCGGCCCTCATGGTGGCCCTGGCGGCCCAGGTCCCCCCGGCGCCCCTGCGGGTCGATGAGGCCCTGCCCCTGGAGCTGGACCTGCGCGGCGTCGATCCGGCCGGGTTGATTCCCCGGGACAACCGGGACGCGACCCTGGTCGAGGCCGTCCGCCAGCGGTGGGCTCCCCTCCTGGCGCCCCTCGGGGAGGCCCCTTCGGTCCGCATCCGTCTGCCCCTCGGCGAGGCCCGGGTCCCGCTTCTCCTGGCGGCCGCCCAGGGCCTGAAGGCCCGGTTCCCGGGCCAGCGCCTCTACGTGGCCTTCGATGCCAAGGCGGCCCCGGTCCTGGACGAGGCGGCCTGGGGCGCGGTGGATGGCGGGGCCCTGGTCCCTTCCGATTTGAACCTCGATGTCACGGCCTGGAGGACCCAGCTGGCCCGGGCGCAGGAGACCTTTCCCGGGCGGCCCTGGACCCTGTGGCTGCCGAAGGATCCCGGGGCCCAGGCCTCCACCCTGCTGGGCGACGGGGGGCGCCTGGTGGTGCCCCCGGGGGGTCCCGCGGCCCGGCTCGCAAGCCTGGTGCCGCCGGGATTCACGGAGGTGGAAGGCGGGGCGGGCGATCTCACCTTGCGCAACCGCGGGGGCGCGTCCCTGCGGTGGGTCTTTGCCGAGGGGACCTGGACGCCGGCTCCGCTCCCCCGGGACCGGACCGAGGTGGCCATCACGGCCGCGGATGCCTATGACGTGGGGGCCCTGCTGGCCCGGGTGCGGGCGGCCCAGCTGCGGGCGCGGGCGGCCGTCCGGACCCTCGAGGCCAAGGCGGACCTGGACCTGCACATCCAGGGCGACCACGGCCCCGGGGCCGACCTCGGCTTCACCTTCAGCTACTTCGAGCAGGCCGGGGACTGGCCCGAGCTGCTGCAAAAGGAGGTGCGGTTCAACGGCGTGAGGGCCAACCTCGATGGCGAAGTGCAGCTGCCCCTCATCGAAAGCCGGCAGTCCGTCGCCCTCCCCGTGGCCCTCAGCCTGGCCGAGAAGTACCGCTACCGGGATGGCGGCCCCGCAGGACCCGGACGGCGGCTGCTCCGCTTCGAGCCCGTGAGCCCCGACCCCCTGGCCTACACCGGCGAGCTCGAGGTGGAAGAAGCCACCGGGCGGATCCTCGTCGAGCGGCGGGAACGATCGGACCTGCCCGGCACCGTCAAGAGCGAGCGGGAGATCCTCACCTACGGCGAGGCGGCCGGCGTGTGGCGACCCGTGGCGATCCAGACCTTCGAGCGCTGGGTGAGCACCGGTGGCGTCCTGCAGGTGCAGCGGCGCCTCACCTACCGGGATTTCAGCCTCAACAGTGAACGTTTTGAAGCGGATCGGGGGGCGGCCCGGGCCTCCTCGTCCACCATGCTCAAGGTGACGCCGGAGGGCGCCCGCTACTTCACGCGGCAGGGGGACGGCTCCCGGAAGATCGAGGAGAAGCCCAAGAGCAGTGGCCGCGCCCTGGCGGGCGTGATGCTGGTGGACCCCGGCTTGACCCCGCCCGTGGCCGCCCTTCCCGGGTTCGTCTACTTCGACTACGACGCCTTCGGCAAGGGGGTCCAGGTGAACGCGCTCACGGCCGGCGTGTTCAACACCGCCAGCCTGGCCATCCCCCGGGGGCTGGGGAGCCTCGATGTGAGCGCCGATGCCACGGCCCTCCTGCTGAAGACCACGGAGCGGCCCGTGCTGAACGGCAGGCTATCGGACGGGGACGGCGTGGGCCGGCGCTTCGGCAAGGTGGGTCTGGAGCTGGGCCAGGACCTGGGCCTCGGCTTCCGGCTGGAGGGCCGGACCGACTTCCAGTACGACGACTACAGCGAAGGCGAGACCCAGTACCGCACCCCCGGCTTCCAGCTGCCGCCCTCGGGCCTCACGCGCATCGGCACCCTCCAGGGTTCCTGGCTCTTCCGGGGCTTCCAGGTGCGGGGGTTCTATGGCTGGGGGAAGCGCCCGGACGGCACCTACGGCACCGCTGCCGATCCCCAGGCCGTGCCGGACGGGGGCGACTTCCGGCGCTGGGGGGGGAACCTGGGCCTGGACCGGGAGCTGCAGCCGGGCCTCTGGTTCCACGGCGAGGCCGGCTGGGCGGGAGGCCATGCCTTCGACCGCTTCAATGCGCTGGATGTGGGCGGCCTGGGCTCGGCGGTCCACATCGCCGGCATCCGCTCCAATGCGGTCGCCGCGGACCAGGTGGCCTACGCCAAGACCAGCCTGGCCATCCCCACGGGGCCCAACCTCCGCCTCACCATCAGCCTCGAGCATGCGGCGGTCCGCAGCCTGGACGACGGGAAGACCTACGGCCTGAGCGGCGTGGGCTTCACCGGGGACCTGCCCGGCTTCTGGTGGTTCACGGCCGTCCGGGTGGACCTGGGCGTGGGGGTGCAAAGCGACATCGCGGGCCTCGCGTGCGTGAGCGGCTACGTGGCCCTGCTCCGGGTGTTCTGACCTTGCGCTCCCGCCGGATGAAGTATCCTGTCCGGGAGCCTTCCCCGAACTCGCACGAATCATGTTGGTCTTTGAGCCGTGCCATGGGCTCCGAGGATCGCTCCTGAGCCAGGGGGTTGATGCAGATGCTCGATGTGGCATTGGTTCTCACAGCCGCCTGTGGCTGGATCGGTGCCGCCTTCCTGTCCTGGAGCCCCCGCGTGGACGAGCGCTGGGGCCGCTGGCTGGGCCTCGTGGCGGCCCTGGTCGGATCCCTCGGCGCGGTGCGGGTGCTGGTCTCCGGGGTCGGGTCGGCGCTTGAATTCCCCTTCTGGCGCGGGCCGGCCCGCCTGGAACTGGACGCCCTGTCAGGGGCCTTCCTGCTCCCCCTCCAGCTGGTGGCCGGCCTCGGGGTGATTTACGGGAAAGAATACTGGCCCCTGAATCGCCCCAAGGGCGCGGGCCGATCGCTCCGGTTCCAGTACGGACTGCTCGCCGCGGCCATGACCTGCCTCTTCGTGGCCCGGCATGGTCTATTGTTCCTGCTGGCCTGGGAGAGCATGGCCCTCATGGCCTTCCTCCTCATCGCCACGGACCATGAGGCTCCGGAGGTCCGCCGCGCCAGCTGGGTCTACCTGGTCTGCACCCACACCGGGACCCTCCTGCTGACCGCCATGGTGATCCTGCTGGCGCGACGCAGCGGGGGACTGGCCTGGCTGCCCCTCCCGGCCGGGGGTCCTTCGGGCCTGGATGCCTGGATCCTGCTGCTGGCCATCCTCGGCTTCGGCTTCAAGGCCGGGCTCCTGCCCCTCCACTTCTGGCTGCCGGCGGCCCACGCCAGCTCGCCCAGCCATGTCTCCGCGATGCTTTCGGCGGTGATGCTGAAGACGGGAATCTACGGGATCCTCAGGATTTCCGGCCTGCTTCCGGCCATCCCCCGGGGCGTCGGTTCCGCCCTCCTGGCCCTGGGTGCCCTCACGGCGGTCTATGGCGTGGGGAACGCGCTGATGCAGCGGGACTACAAGCGGCTGCTGGCCTATTCGAGCATCGAGAACCTGGGCATCATCGCCATGGGGGTGGGCCTGGGGCTGGCGGGCCGGGCCAATCACGATCCCTGGCTGGTGGCGCTGGGCTTCGGCGGGGCGATCTTCCACGTCTGGAACCACGCCATCTTCAAGAGCCTCCTCTTCTTCGGCGCCGGGTCCATCCTGCATGCCACCGGAACCCGGGACATGGAAGCCCTGGGGGGCCTCGCGGCGCGCATGCCCCGGACGGCCCTGCTGATGTTTCCCGCGGTGCTGGCGGTGTCGGCCCTGCCGCCCTTCAACGCCTTCCTCAGCGAGTGGTTCCTCTACCGGGGGGTCTTCGCGTCCCTGTCCCGCGGCTATCCCTGGTCGGCGGCGCTGGCCCTGATGGCCCTGGCCTTCACGGGCGGGCTGGCGGCCGTGGCCTTTGCGAAGTTCTACGGGATCCTGTTCCTGGGGACGCCCCGCGGTCCCGCGGCCGGGCACGCCCATGACCCCTCCCGGACCATGCTGCTCCCCATGGCCGCCCTGGCCTGTCTCTGCCTGGGGACCGGGCTGGCGGGGGGGCTGCTGCTGCCCTGCCTGGACCGCATCGTGGCCGCCATCGCCCCCGGCAGCCCGGCCATGCTGGCCCAGGGCCTGGGGGCCGACCTGCGCCTCCTGGCGGGGGCCGAGGCCCTGCTGCTGGCGGGCGGGTTCGCGGCCTATCTCTGGTGGCGCCGATCCACCCCGGCGCCGGGAGGGGATTCCCGCCCCCCGACCTGGGACTGCGGGTACGCGATGGCCCTGCCCCGCGCCGAGTACACCGGCTCCTCCTTTTCGGATGCCTGGGCCCCGGTGCAGCCGGGCCTGAAGACGAGGATGCGGCGGATCACGGCGATCTTCCCCCGGCCCGCCGCCTTCCGCTCCGAGTTCCGGGATGTGGTCGGCGACCTGGTCCTGGGCCCCCGCATGGAGCGGCTCGCCGGGCGCCTGTTGCGGTTCCGCGGGCTCCAGCCCGGCTACCTGTCCATCTACATCCTCTACGTGCTGCTGGCCCTCCTGGGAGCCTTCCTCTGGATGGTCCTCCGGGGGAGGCTGCCGGGATGAGCCTCTACCTCCTGGCGATCCTGCTCGCGATGAGTTCGGGCTTCCCGGGGCTCTTCCTGCGGCGCCGGGGGGGAGAAGTCGCCGCCGCCCTGATGGGTCTGGGGGCTGTGATCGGCCTATGGGCGGCGATTCGGGTGCTGGCGGGAGGCCCCGTGCCGACCCTGGTCCTCCCGCCCGCGCCCATGGCCACGGCGGGCCTGCTCACCCTCGATCCCATCGCCGCCTTTTTCGCGATCCCGGTGTTCCTCCTGCCCGCCTGCGCCGCGGTCTACGGCATCGGGTACTGGGACAACCACCAGGAGAACGCCCGCACCTTGCGGCTGGTGCTGGGCCTGCTGGCGGCCTCCCTGGGCCTGCTGATCGCCTCCACCCATGCGCTGCCCTTCCTCCTGGGCTGGGAGGGGATGGCGATCACGGCCTTCGTCCTGGTGATGACGGAAGACCGGCGCTTGGAGGCCCGGCGGGCGGGCTGGATCTACCTGGTGTGCACCCACACCGGGACCCTGGCCCTGTTCGGCGTCTTCGCACTCCTGTTTGCCGCCTCGGGGCATTGGGCCTTCGTGGAGCTGCCCCGGGGCTTCGCGGCCTCCAGCCGGGGTTCGGCCCTGTTCGTCCTCTGCCTTTTCGCCTTCGGGTTCAAGGCCGGCGTCATGCCCCTCCACTTCTGGCTGCCCTCCACCCATGCGGCCGCGCCCAGCCACATCTCCGCCGTGATGTCGGGCGTGATGATCAAGATGGGCATCCTGGGCCTGGTGCGCCTGCTCGCCTGGATCCCGGATCCGCCCTTCTGGTGGGGCGCGGTCCTCGTGGCCCTCGGGGCGCTCTCGGGCATCCTCGGCGTGGCCTTCGCCCTGGGCCAGCACGACCTCAAGCGGCTGCTGGCCTACCACTCCATCGAGAACATCGGCATCATCCTGCTGGGCCTGGGCCTGGGCCTCCTGGGCAAGAGCACCGGACACCCCGTGATCCAGGTCCTCGGCTTTGCCGGAGCCCTGCTGCACGTCCTCAATCACAGCCTCTTCAAGGGCCTGCTCTTTCTCGCGGCCGGGTCGGTCGTCCATGCGGTGGGCACCCGGGACCTGGAGCGGATGGGCGGGCTGGGGCGGCGGATGCCCTGGACCTCCGCGGCCTTCCTGGCGGGTTCCTGGGCCATCTCCGGGCTGCCGCCCCTCAACGGCTTCGTGAGCGAATGGTTCATCTACCTGGGGGCCTTCCGGGCCCTGGGCTACTTCCGATGGCCCTGGACGCTGGCCATCCTCACGGCGCTGGCCCTCATCGGAGCCCTGGCCGCGGCCTGCTTTGCCAAGGCCTACGGCACGGTGTTCCAGGGCTCCCCCCGCACGGAAGGGGCCGCGGCGGCCCGCGAATCGCCCCGCAGCCTGCTGGCGCCCATGGGCGTCCTGGCCGGCCTCTGCGCCCTCATCGGCCTGGCGCCCATGCTGCTGGCGCCCGCCCTGGATCGCGTGGTGGCCGCCATGAGTGGGGGCACTCCGGTCCAGCCGCTCTCCCGGCTCGCCCACCTGCCGAGCCTCAGCCTCCTGGCCCTGGCCCTGCTGGGGTCGGCCCTTCTGCTGTGGCGCTGGCTCAGGCCCCTGGACCCGCGGGGGAGCCTGCCCACCTGGGACTGCGGGTACGCCGCCGCGAGCCCCCGCATGCAGTACACGGCGTCCTCCTTCGCCGATGGCCTGGTCGGGGGCCTGCGCTGGGTGCTCTGGCCCAGGTCCCACGGCGGCCAGGTGACGGGATGCTTCCCCGTCGACCGACCCTATGAAAGCCATGTGCCGGATCTCGTCCTGGACCGGCTGGCGGACCCGGCCTTCCGGTCCCTCTCCGGAGGCGCCACCCTGCTGCGGTTTTTCCAGGGCGGGAAGGTCCACATCTACCTGCTCTATGTCCTGCTCACCCTGCTGACGCTCCTGCTCTGGATGGTGGCCTGAGATGTCCCAGCCCTCGCTTCCCCAGTCGATCCAGTGGGCGGTCCACCTGCTCACGCTCCTCCTGCTGCCGCCCCTGCTTCCCGGCCTGATCAACAAGGTGAAGGCGGTCCTGGCCGGGCGCAACGGCCCGCCCGTGCTGCAGCTCTACTACGATCTCGCCAAGCTGGCCCACAAGCGGGCCCTGTTCAGCCGGACGACCACCTGGGTCTTCCTGGCGGGACCCATCGGCACCGTGGCGGCGGGCCTGGTGGCGGGGCTCCTGGTGCCCTTCGGGCAGACGGGGACCCCCATGTCGTTCGAGGGCGACGTGATCCTGTTCGCCTACCTGTTCGGGCTGGCGCGGTTCCTTACGGTGCTGTCCGCCCTCGACACCGGCTCGAGCTTCGAGGGCATGGGCGCGGCCCGGGAGGTGGCCTTCTCGGCCCTGGCGGAACCCGCCCTCTTCCTGGGGTTCGCGGCCCTGGCGAAGGCCTCGTCCAGCCTCTCGCTCTCCACCATGCTCCTGGGTTCGGGGCTGGGGTCGGGTCGCATCGCCGGGCCCCTGATCCTGGTGCTGGTGGGCTGGGCCATCGTGTTTCTGGCGGAGAACGCCCGGATTCCCGTGGACGACCCCAACACCCACCTGGAGCTCACCATGATTCACGAGGTCATGGTGCTGGACCACTCGGGCCGGCCCCTGGCGCTGGTGTTCTACGGGGCGAGCCTCAAGCTCCTGGTGCTCGGCGCCATGCTCATGGATCCCCTCCTGCCCCGGGCCCCGCAGGCCTGGCAGAACTGGCTCGTCTTCTACGGCGGCTTGGGCGTCCTCGCCGTGGCGGTGGGGCTGGTGGAAAGCATGATGGCCCGGTTCCGCATGACCAAGGTGCCCCAGTTCCTCATCGCCGGCATCCTGGCCTCGGCCTTCGCCTTCCTGCTGCTTCTGGTCTAGGGGTTGCCATGTCGCCAGATGTCCTCATCGCCCTCACCATCCTCAGCAACTTCGTGCTGGTGGCCACCAGCCGCGTGAACAAGGCCATCCAGGTGGCCGTGATCCAAGGGGTCCTGCTGGGCCTGATCCCCCTGGCCATGGGGCTGGGCAGGCACCCCCACATCCTCGTCATGGTCGCCGCCACGATCACCGTGAAGGGCTGGTTCATCCCCTTCCTGCTCCGCCGGGCCCTTCGCGAGGTCCACATCCACCGGGAGGTGGATCCCTACATCGGCTACACGGTGTCCCTGATGCTGTGCGCCCTGGGCACGGGCCTGAGCCTGATCCTGGCGCACATGCTCCCGCTCAAGGGCGGAACCAAGGTGATCCTCCTGGTGCCTGCCGCGCTCGCGACCCTCTTCACCGGGTTCCTGACGCTGGTGTCCCGCCGGAAGGCCCTCACCCAGGTGGTGGGGTATCTCATCTTGGAAAACGGCATCTTCCTGTTCGGCCTCCTGCTGGTGGAGGACATGCCGCTGCTGGTGGAGACGGGCATCCTGCTCGACCTGTTCGTGGGGGTGTTCGTGATGGGCATCGTGATCAACCACATCCGCACCGCCTTCGACTCCACCGACACGCGCCATCTGGCCGAGCTGAAGGACTGACCATGGCCCTGCTGCTGATCGCTCTCCCTCTCCTGGCGGCGCTGGTCGCCTACCTGGTGGATTCGCCCACGCTGCGCGCCCGGATGCTGCCGGCGGCCGGAACGCTGCACCTGCTGCTCCTGCTGGCGGCCTTGCGCCACTGGGATTCCCTTCCGGTCAATGCCTGGTTGGGGCTCGACGCCCTGGGCGCCTGGGTGCTCCTGGTCATCAGCGTCCTGTTCTGCATCTGCGCCTTCTACGCGCCGTCCTACCTCGTCCTGCGGGCGGACCGGGACAGCCGCATCTTTTGCGTGAGCCTCCTGGCCTTCCTCGGGCTGGCTTCGCTGCTGGCCCAGGCCCGGCACCCCGGCGTGGCCTGGGTGGCCATGGAGACCACCACCCTGGTGACGGCCCCGCTGATCTACTTCAACCGCAACCGGCGCTCCCTCGAGGCCACCTGGAAGTACCTGCTCATCGGCTCCGTGGGCATCGCCCTGGCCCTGCTCGGCACCCTCTTCCTCGCCTATGCCGCCCACTTCGGGGGGCTGGAAGAGCCGCTCCACTACACCCGGCTGATGCAGCACGCGGACCTGCTCTCCCGGCCCTGGCTGCGGGCGGCCTTCGTGCTCTGCCTGGTGGGCTACGGCACCAAGATGGGCCTGGCGCCCCTGCACACCTGGAAGCCCGACGCTTACGGCGAGACGCCCGGCATCGTGGGGGCCCTGCTGGCGGGGGGCGTCACCAGCTGCGCCTTCCTCGCCCTGCTTCGGATCTACGGCGTCGTGGTGGCCGCCGGGGAGGCCAAGTTCGCCCAGGAGCTGCTGGTGGGGTTCGGGATGCTCTCCATGGCCTGGGCCATGGTGTTCCTGGTCCGCCAGATGGACTTCAAGCGGATGCTCGCCTATTCCAGCGTGGAGCACATGGGCATCCTGGTCTTCGGCATCGGGATCGGCGGGGCGGCGGCCCGGTTCGCCCTGTTCCACCTGGCCGCCAACGCCCTGGTGAAGAGCGTCCTGTTCCTCTCCGCCGGGAACATCCACCGCAGCTATTCCAGCAAGACCCTCCCCCAGGTCACGGGCGCCATCCGGCGCACGCCGGTGTCGGGCTGGCTCTTCCTCCTGGGCTTCCTGGCCATCACGGGCCTGCCGCCCTTCGCCCCCTTCATCAGCGAGTTCAACATCGCCGCGGGGGCCCTGACCACGGGCCACGTGGTGGCGGGGGTGGCCTTCCTGGCGCTGCTGGCCGGGATCTTCATCGCCATGAGCGAGACCGTCCTCCAGGTGGTCTTCGGCACCCCCAGTCCCCAGCGGGTGAGGACCCCCTACTCCGATACCGTCGCCACCACGGCCCCCCTGATTGCCGCCCTCGGCCTGGCGGGCCTGCTGGGCCTGTGGCTGCCGAAGCCCATGTTCACCCTGCTGGAACAGGCCACCCTCACGGTGAACGGCTCCATGCCGCCGCGGGAGGTCCCCACCGCGCCCCTTCCCGCTCCCGTGCTCACGGCGGAGGCCTCCCATGAGTGACCAGGTCCTGCGGGTCATGCGGAACGGGCAGACCCTGCCCCTGCGGGAGGTGCCCGAACTCCCCCTTGCCGCCTTCCGGGAGGCCATCCTCGCCGGCACCCGGGGCGGCGCGCGGCTCGCCTGCCTCTGCGCCACCTCGGATCTGCGCCTCTTTGCCGTCCTCGCGGAGGATGCGGAGCAGCGCCTGCGGGTGGCCTGGACCCGCCTGGCGGAACCGCGCTACCCCTCTCTCACGCCGGACTGCCCCCAGGCCCACCTCTTCGAACGGGAGCTTGCCGAGCAGTTCGGGATCATCCCCGAGGGCCACCCCTGGTTCAAGCCCGTCCGCTACCATCTGCCCTGGTCCGATCGGCCCAGTCCCTGGGGGCGGGACGGCGAGTCCCTGCCGGCGGTCACGGACTTCTTCCAGGTGAGCGGCGAGGAGGTCCACGAGGTGGCCGTGGGGCCCGTGCACGCGGGGGTCATCGAACCGGGCCACTTCCGCTTCCAGTGCCACGGGGAGACGGTCTTCCACCTGGAGATCGCCCTGGGATTCCAGCACCGGGGCCTCGAGCGGGCCCTGCTGGACGGCCCCCATCCCCTCAGCCTCAAGCAGGCGGAGACGGCCTCGGGGGACAGCAGCATCGCCCATGCCTGGGCCCACTGCCGGCTCCTGGAATCCCTGGCGGGAGTCGAGGTGGCCCCCCGGACCGACCGGGTGCGGGGCGTGGCCCTGGAGCTGGAGCGCATGGCCAACCACGTGGGGGACCTCGGCGCCCTCTCCGGGGACGTGGGTTTCCTGCCCACGGCCTCCTTCTGCGGTCGCATCCGCGGCGACTGGCTGAACCTCAGCGCCGAAGGCTGTGGCAGCCGCCTGGGCCGGGGCTGGCTGCGGCCCGGAGGCCTGTACCAGGATCTGGGCCCCGAGCTGGCCACGCGCCTGCTCCCCCACCTGATCCGGAGCTGGGCCGACACGCGAGACGCGGTGGAGCTGATGTGGGGCGCCGCCTCGGTCATGATCCGCTTCGAGGTGGCGGGCCGGGTCGAAGCGACCCAGGCCCGGGAGGTCGGCCTGGTCGGCGTGCCGGCCCGCGCCAGCGGGGTGGATCTGGACGTCCGCCGGGACCACCCCTTCGGGCCCTACGGGGCCCACCCCATCCAGCCTGCGCGAGCGGAAAGCGGGACAGTCCACTCCCGGGCCTGGGTCCGCTGGCTGGAGCTGATCGAAAGCCAGCGCTTCCTCCTGGAGGGTCTGGCCTCCCTGGCGGGTTCCGACCCGGACCCCCGGACCGGGCCCCTCCCGCCGCTGGCCCCCGACAGCCTCTGCGTGTCCATGACGGAGGGGTGGCGCGGCGAGGTGCTGCACCTGGCCCTCACCGATGGCCGGGGGCGGTTCGCGCGCTACAAGATCGTGGACCCCTCCTTCCACAACTGGTTCGGGCTGGCCCTGGCCCTGCGGGGCGAACAGGTCTCGGATTTCCCCCTCTGCAACAAGAGCTTCAACCTCTCCTACTGCGGCCACGACCTATGATGCACATCCTGTTGTCCCGCTGGCGCCAGGGTCATCGGACCCTCCCCTATCCCAAGGAAGTACCCGCCCTGCCCGAGCGCTTCCGGGGCCTGCCCAGGATCCGGGCGGAGAAGTGCCCGGCGGGCTGCCGCGCCTGTGCCGACGCCTGCCCCACCGAAGCCATCGAGCTCAAGCCCGCGGGCCCCTCGGTGAACCTGGGCCGCTGCCTCTTTTGCCCCGACTGCAGCGAGGCCTGCCCCGAGGGCGCCATCGAGTACACCCAGGATCACCGTCTCGCCGCGAGTTCACCCGAGGAGCTGGTCGTGGCCCCCGGGGAGGATTACCGGCGCGCTCACGCCATGGGGGCCGAGCTCCAGCGGGTGCTGGGCCGGTCCCTGAAGCTGCGTGTCGTGAGCGCCGGGGGCTGCAACGGCTGCGAGGTGGACGTCAATGTGCTGGGCACCCTCGCCTGGGACCTGGGCCGGTTCGGGATCCAGTACGTGGCCTCGCCGCGCCACGCGGATGGCCTTCTCGTCACAGGCCCCGTCACCCGGAATATGGAATTGGCCCTGCGCAAGACCTACGACGCCGTGCCCCATCCGAAGATCGTCATCGCCGTGGGGGCCTGCGCCCTCCAGGGGGGACCCTATTACCGCCAGGCGGAACAGCTGGGGGGAGTCTCCAGCGTGCTGCCCGTGGACCTCTACATCCCCGGCTGTCCGCCCCATCCCCTCACGATCCTGGACGGCCTGCTGCGGCTCCTGGGGCGGGTGAAGGACTAGATGCCATTCGAAGCTGCTCCAGGGTGCGGATCACCTCTTCGTCCTCTGGCCGCTGTCCAGGGTCCTTCAGGCAGAGCCGCTGGACGAGGTCCACAAGCCTTTCCGGGAGTTCGGGGCGGAGAGCGGCGAGGTCCGGAAGGGGCTTCTTTTGGTGCTGCTCGAGAATCTCGAAGGGCGTTTCGCCGTCGAAGGGCGGGTGCCCGGCCAACATTTCAAAGAGCATGATTCCAAAAGCGTAGCGATCCGCGGCTGGACCCACCTGGGCCTTGAGTTGGGCCTCCGGCGCGGCATACCGGGGGGTTCCCAGGAAGGCGTAGGTGGTGGTCAGCGTGTTGGAATCGATGATGCGAGAGATTCCGAAATCCATCACCTTGGCCTGGTCGCCTTCAAAGATCACGTTGCCCGGTTTCAAGTCCCGGTGGACGATGCCAAGGCTGTGCGCATGCGCCATCGCCCGGGCGATCTGGAGGGCGATGCGGTGGAACTCAGGCAAGGGGGGTGGACCCTCCTCGTGAAGTTTCTGATCGAGCCGGCGCCCCGGTATGTATTCCATGGCCAACCAGGGGGGACCCGCATCGGGACCGGGGTCCAGGAGCCGGACCAGATTCGGGTGGTCCAGCATGGCGCCCAGCTTCGCCTCCTGTCTGAACCTGCGCAGGAATTCAGGATCATCGTGGCGGTACGGGTGCAGAAGCTTGAGGGCCACGGGCTGCTTGGTGGAGGTGTGTCGAGCCAGGTAGGTGCTGGCGAATCCCCCCCTTCCGAGCAGCCGCTCGATCCGGTAGGGGCCGAGCTGTTCCGGATCCTTGAACGAGGTATCTTCCGCCGGTCGCTTTCGCCTTCGACGGATCAGGAGGGCTCCCACCAGCGCCAGAAGGATCGCGACAGGCCACTTGAGCCGCCTGACAAGGCTCGGCCTTTCCGGGATCTCCGGGGGGGGGCCGGCGAGTGCGACCGGTGGAGCCGGCGCAGGCGCCGGCGCCTCCGTGCGGGGCTGCCGCGCGGGCTCCCTGGGGACGGAGATGGTTTTTGGCGGATTGGCTGCGGGTGGAAGCTCCCGGCTTGGCGCCGGTGTCTCGGTCTGGGGGTGGGGTTCTTGGACCGGTGGCGGAGGCGGGGGATGAATCGCCGGTGGGGCTTCCGCAGGGGCAGTCTGCCGGATGGGTTCCTTGGGGCCCGCAGCGGCCTGGAGATGCTGGCCAATGGCACGGGCGATGGCCTCCCGCTCTGCCCTTGGTTCTGCGTAGCGGGCCGCATCTGCGAGGGCCGCCTGGGCGGCGTCCCATTCGCCCAGTCCAAGGAGACACCGGGCCAGGTGGGTATGGGGGGAGTAGTCCTTGAGCAGGTTGTTGCCGTAGATGATGACCCTCGCCGCCGAGGCGGGTCTGAGCTCGATGGCCCGGCGGAAGTCCGCCGCCGCCACGCTCCACTGGCCTTGCCGCTCGGCGTCAAGACCGTCCTGGTAGGCCGCATAGAAGGTCGGCTGGCTCTGGGCCAGGAGCGCTGGGGCGATCATGAGGCCCAAGCTGAGTCCGGGTCGCATGGTCAATCCCCGACGAACAGGTGGCGCAGGGCGCGTTCCACGGGCTGCCGATCGAACCGGTAGATGGTGGAGACATCCACCCGTTGTTCCCGGATCCGCTCCGTTCCGATGGATGCAGGCGGGGTGTGGCTGAGGATCTGGTCGATGGCCAGGAATTGCGAGGCCTGCCGCCGGGACCATCCGTAGCGGTAGGCCACATCCAGGCCCAGGGCCCCCCGCTTGAACCCCGTGCCCATGGCGGCCCACTTCATCACCCGCTGCTCGCCGGTGTAGCGATCCAGGACGGGCTGGGGTTCCCGGCTGAGGCCAGCGCGAAGTGGGATGATCCAGTCGCGCGCCGTCAGCCAGAGGTATTCCACGCCCAGGTGGACTGCGGTCGCGTCGGGCGTGCGGCCCCCCTTGTCGAAATCGAAGAAACTCTGGCCGTTCAAGGTGGGCGAGGCGGACATGTAGCGGGTGGTGGACCAGAGGGTGTCCGTCAGGTCCGAGGTGATCAGCCACTGGTCCGAAGGGCGGTAGGCAAGGCCGAGGCCCGTGGTGGAGGGCCAATGGAGGCCCGTGGTGGCGGCGACGGGTGTGGCGTTGCTCCCGGGGAGGCTGGTGGTCAGGGCGGTGCTGAAGGTGTAGTCCGCGTGGAAGCCGGTCTGATGGACCAGTCCCAGGCTCCAGGTGGGCCAACGCCAGATGAGGCCGAAATTGAAGTTCCCGCCGTCCAGGGCATTGAACTGCCGGAAGGCCACCGAGGTGGTCGTCGTCCCGGCGTTCTGGAGGCTGGAGGAGTCGAGGCTCCACCGGCCTCGCCACTGGTTGTAGGTCACTCCCAGCAGGATCCGCTGGGAGACCTCGTAGGCCGCGGCGAAGGAATAAAGGTCAATCTGGCCCGATTGGTTGATGCCCTGCACGAGATGGGTGGGAACGCCAGAACCCGAGATGAGCGGCGACTCGTCGAGGGTCCGGTCGCTGTCCTCGTTTTGGGCGAAAGCCCGCTGGATGGAGAGCTGAAGTACCAGGTTCCGTCCAGCCACGCGGAGGGGGGCGGTGACGGAGGCGAACAGGGGGTCGAACCGGGTGCTGCTGGTGACGGCGTCGCTCACGGCCAGGGTATGGGTTTTGGCGGTGATGGCGAAGTCCTCGTAGCTCACGTTCCGCTGAGTGCCGCGGGTCACGAAACTGACTTCGGGTTGCAGGAGCTGCGCGAGCCCAGCGGGATTGAAGGAGGCGGCCGTGGCATCGTCTGCCACGGCGATGAAGGCACCGCCCAGCCCCATGGCCCGGGCGCCAGCGCCCAGGAAAGAGAAATTGGTGCGCGACTGTTCGGAAATAAGGGTGCCGATGGGAGTTTGCGCCCGCAAGGCCCTGCCGGCCTGTCCGAAGACGAGGAGCCAGGAGAGCACAAGGGCAGGGCTGCGATGAAAGGTTTTCACCCGTACATCATGCCTGTTCCCGCGAAGGGCGGGGAACTGCAAGGCAAAAGGACCCTTCAACTCGACCAGGAGGCCGTGAGAATCGTCCGGATCTGGCGGGAAAGGGTATCCATCAAAGCATACCGTTTGGCGTACATGGACCGCTTGTTGGGCTTGATCTCCTCGCCGCCTCGCCGTGAGGCCTTCAAGGGCAGTACGAACCAGCCGTCCGGCTGCGGTTCGCCTCCCGTTTCCCGCCAGAGATCGTCGTAGTCGAAGAGGACCTTCCGGGCTGACCCAAGCACCCTGGCTCTAGCCACATGGATGTCGTTTCCCACGCCGAGCAGGGTGGATACCCGGAGGGATCGGGCGATTTCCTGTGCCGCAAAGGCCATGAGGGCTTTTGGCCGGAGGCCGTGCATGGCTTTGGTGGCGAGCTTGATGACGTCTTCGTCCCCCCCCTTCCGGCCTTGGAGGGCACCGAGGTAGCAGGCCCAGCCGGCGGATCGGTGTTCCAGGGAAAAGGCGAATGAGCTGATGGCACCTTGGATTCCTTCGAACTCAAGGAAGACGCCAACTTCCCCTTCCTTGCGAAATTGCGGGTCGGCCCGCATCCGCAGGACCAGATCCCCCGCTTTCTCCAGGGGGATCCGGGCCAACAGCAGACCGTCTTCCCGGAGCATGGCCTCCTGGAACGCGCCCCCCTTCGCGTTGATGAACACGTAGGTATCGCGGATGACCTTGAAGCGCTTGGACCAGGCCCACCTCCGGGACATGTAGGTGCCCATGGGCCGAAAGGCCAGCCTTGGATTGGCCGCCAAGAACGGGCGGATGACGGGCTCATCGAGAAAGGCGAACCAACCCTGGACCGAGGCTTCCCTGATCACGGACAGGAGGGTCCAGCGCAGATGCCGTTTGAGTTTTTTCCGTTCTCCCGGACGCGTTTCGTAGGCCTGATTGCTGTATGCCCAAGCCTTTCTGGAGACCTGGATGTAGCTTTGGATCACGCGTAGAACCCGCGGAACCGCATGGCCTGGGCGACGCGGTCGAGGGAGAGGATGTAGGCGCCGATGCGGGGGTTGGTCTTGTACTTGTCCGTGGTGGCGAAGGTGGCCTGGAAGGCGTGGGTCATGTAGTCCACCAGGCGCTCGTTGACTTCCCGCTCCCGCCAGTAGAATCCCTGGCGGTTCTGCACCCACTCGAAGTAGCTGACGGTGACGCCCCCGGCGTTGGCCAGGATGTCGGGCACCACCAGGACGCCATGTTCCAGGAGGATGGGGTCGGCCTCGGGCGTGGTGGGCCCGTTGGCGCCTTCCACGATGATCTTGGCGCGCACCTGGGCGGCGTTCTTATCCGTGATCTGGTTTTCCGTGGCGGCGGGGACCAGGATGTCCACGGCGTGGGTCAGCAGGGCCGCGGGTTCCATGGGCTCGGCCCCCTTGAAGCCGGTCACGGTCCTGGCCTCGGACCAGTGCTTGAGCAGGGCGTGGATGTCCAGGCCCCGGTCGTTCTTGATGGCGCCCTTGAGATCGCTGACGGCCACGATGCGGGCTCCGGCCTCGTGCAGGAGGCGGGCCGCCTGGCTGCCCACGTTGCCGAACCCCTGCACGGCCACGGTGGCGCCGGCCAGGGGCTTGCCCAGGCGCTGCATGGCCTCCCGGGCGGTGATGAGGATGCCCCGCCCGGTGGCTTCCGTGCGCCCGAGGCTGCCGCCCAGTCCGAGCGGCTTGCCGGTGACGACGGCATTTTCAATGTGGCGCACGTGCATGGAGTAGGTGTCCATGACCCAGGCCATGGTCTGGGCGTCGGTGCCCATGTCGTTGGCCGGCACGTCCCGGTCGGGGCCCAGGATGTCCATGATCTCGGCGATGTAGCGGCGGGTGAGGCGCTCCTTCTCCCCGGCGCTCAGCCGG
>JARLGO010000208.1 GCA_031292655.1 Geothrix sp. | reverse complement strand
GGGGGTCCCCGCCCCTGCGAGGAGGGGAGTCCCGTCCCAGCCCCAGGTCTTGAGCACCCAGCCCAGGCCGAAGCCCGTGAGGCCCGAGCCGATGTACTGGATGCCGTCCAGGGCCCCCGTGACCGTGGCCGCGGCCTTGCGGCCGCCGAAGTCCATGCTGGCGGTGCCGCTGAGCATGCCGTGGACGCCGAAGATGAACATGGCCGTGAGGCCCAGCAGGAGCACGGCCCAGACCTGCCCGCCGGGGGTGCCCTGGCCCAGGGTCAGGCCCAGCAGGCCCAGCATGAGGACCTGCACCAGGTAGAAGAGGAAGGCCACGGGGGGACGCCGGGACTGGAAGAGCTTGTCGCTCATCCAGCCGCAGAGGAGGCCCCCCAGGATGCCGCCACCCATGAAGGCGATGCCCGTCCACCAGAACAGGTATTCCTTCTTGCCCAGGTGGTAGATCTCCTGGAGGTACTCGGTGAAGTAGAGCATCACGCCCTGGCGCACGAAGCCTGTGCAGAACTCCGCGAAGATGAGCGACACGATGATGGGATTGTGGAAGACCCGCCGCGCGAGGTCGCGAAGGGGCAGGGGCGCGTCCTCGGCGGAGGCGGCGTCGGAGCCGTCCCCGGTGTCGAAGTCCGGGTGTCCGGCATGGCTGGGGCGGTTGCGCACCAGGAACCAGTCCACGGCGGCCATGAAGGCCATGGCGGCGGCGGGCACGAACCAGATGACCGTCCAGCTGCGGAAGCTGGCCAGCAGCCAGGCGCCGATGGTGGTGGCCAGGAAGTAGCCGGAGCTGATCATGATGCCGAAGATGCCGCCGAAGATCCCCCGCTCCTTCACGTGGAACCAGGTGCTGTTCACCTTCACCACGGACAGGGCCCCCAGGCTCTGGAAGTACATGTTCAGGCTCCAGAGCAGGCTCATGCTGACCAGCACCTTGGAGGCGTCCCGGTGCAGGAACATGAGTCCGATGAGCAGGTTCAGGAGGGCCGCGCCCAGGGAGCCCAGGAGGATGGCCTTGCGGCCGCCGATGCGGTCCGCCAGGGGCCCGTTGAAGGCCACGGCCAGCCCGTAGGTCCAGAAGCCCGCGGAGGCGATGAGGCCCATCTCGGCCTTGTCCAGGTGGTACCAGGCGCCGATGTCGTTCTTCACGATGTTGAAGTTGTAGCGGCCCATGTACATTGCCGCGTAGGTCAGGCCCAGGGGGAACCAGTTCAGGAACCGGCGCAGGCGGAAGGCGGGACTGTGCTCCAAGGGGACCTCGATGGCCACAAGGCTACCTGAGGGCAAGGAAACTCCCTAGTGACGAGGCTGTTACGGGTCTCGAGAGGGAGGGCCTATTCCACCTTGCGGAAGACCTCGTCCGTGGCGGTCAGCGTCCAGGCGCCGCCCTTGCGCTCGAAGGTGGCGTGGCGCGGCTTGGTCTGACCCACCCGCACCTCTTGGTGCAGGGCCTCGAAGAGGGGGAACTGGGCCGTGGGCTTCTCCAGGCGGATCTCGTAGATCACGCGGGCGCCTTCGCGGGTGGGTTCCATCCTGAGGGCCCGGACGAAGACCGCCTCGGCGGCGGGCATGGAAAAGCCCTGGGGCGCGGCCTTGATGGCCTTGGGGGCATCGGGCTTCAGGCGGAAGGTGAAGGTCTCCTGGCCCCCCTCGGTCTTCACGGAACTCTCGAACCAGCCGCTCTTGTCGAGGTTGTCCTTCAGCGCGACCAGACGCAGATAGGCGGGGCTGCCCTTTTCGGCGGAGGCCTTTTCGGGGACCGTGACCGGAACCACCACGGGGTAGTTGGGGCGGATCAGGTCCTCGGCCTTGCTGCGGTCCAGCTTGGAGCTGCAGGCCAGGGTGAGCAGGAGGGCGGGAAGGAGCAGGGCGGTGCGCATGATCGTTTCCTTTTCAATTTGCAAAGGTGGGCGGCACAGGGGCGGGTCCGCCACACAACCTGGCAGTATCCTATCAAGCTTCCTTGAATAGGAGACCCCCGTGAATCCCGGCTACCTGGCCCACCTCGATCATGAAATCGGACTGCTCAAAGAAGCCGGACTGTACAAATCCGAGCGGATCATCACCTCGCCCCAGCAGCCTCAGATGAGGGCCAACGGCCGGGAGGTGGTCTGCCTCTGCGCCAACAACTACCTGGGCCTGGCCAATCATCCGGCCATCATCCAGGCGGCGAAGGCCGTGATGGATGACCATGGCTTCGGCATGGCCTCCGTGCGCTTCATCTGCGGCACCCAGGACATCCACCGGGAGCTGGAGCAGAAGCTGGCCGCCTTCCTCGGCTTCGAGGACACCCAGCTCTACTCCTCCTGCTTCGATGCCAACGGCGCCATCTTCGAGGGGCTGCTGGGGGAGGAGGACGCCGTCATCAGCGATGCCCTTAACCACGCCTCGATCATCGACGGCATCCGCCTCTGCAAGGCCAAGCGGTTCCGCTACGCCAACTCCGACATGGCCGATCTGGAGGCCCAGCTGCAGGCCGCCGAGGCCGATGGGGCGCGCTTCAAGCTGGTGGTGACGGACGGGGTCTTCAGCATGGACGGCTACATCGCCAACCTCGCTGGCATCTGCGACCTGGCGGAAAGGCACGGCGCCATGGTCATGGTGGACGACAGCCACGCCGTCGGTTTCATGGGCGAACATGGCCGCGGGACCCACGAGCACTGCGGGGTCATGGGCCGCGTGGACTTCATGACCGGCACCTTCGGCAAGGCCCTGGGCGGCGCCTCCGGGGGCTACATCGCCGGCAGGCAGGTGACCATCGACTGGCTGCGCCAGAAGGCGCGGCCCTACCTGTTTTCGAACTCCGTGGCCCCCAGCATCGTGGCCGCCACGCTGAGGGTGCTGGACCTGCTGAAGGACAGTGGCGATCTCATCCAGCGCGTCCACGAGAATGCCCGCTACTTCCGGGCCGGCATGGAAAAGGCCGGATTCAAGCTCCTGCCCGGGGAGCATCCCATCGTCCCGGTGATGCTCTACGAGGCGCCGCTGGCCCAGGAATTCGCCAGGCGCCTGCTGGACGAGGGCGTCTACGTCATCGGCTTCTTCTTCCCCGTGGTGCCCAAGGGCCTGGCCCGCATCCGCACCCAGATGAGCGCCGCCCACACCCGCGCAGACCTCGACCATGCCATCCAAGCCTTCACCAAGGTGGGCCGGGACCTGGGCGTGATCGCCTAGGTGTCCTGGCATAAAAGACTGTCTCCTCGCATTTGTGCCCTTGCTTCTAAGCTCACATGAAGGCAAGGTTTTCAAAGATGACCAGGAGATAACGTGACCGTCCTACCCCTGCGTGAGCCCTCGTCTCTGGACACGGCCGAGTTCACCTTCGAGGAGATCGCCCGGAGGCTGGAGCTGGGTCGGCTCCAGGTGGAGACCACCGAGGAGGGCTCGCGGCTTCACGTCACCCATGTCGACGCCCCTCCCTTCGACCGGAGGAAGTCCCAGGCCGGGGTTCCGCCGGGGGGCGAACGCCGGCACTTCCGACCCCTGAACCTCCCCACGCTCTTTCCCGAAAAGGGACCGGTCCTGGTCCTCCTCGTGGGTGGCTTCGCCACCGAGGCGTCCCTCCGCCGTCCGGCACCCTTCTGGGAGGACGATACGGTCGGGGGCTACCTGATCTGGCAGGCCCTCGGCCGGGCGGGCCTGCTCCACAAGAAGGATGCGGACTTTGCCCTCGGCCGCGGCGGCTTCTGGGACGCGGCCCCGCCCCGGACCCTGGGTTTCGCCATGACCTATGCGGGGTTCCGTCCCGCCAAGGGAGCCGTGGCCTTCGATCACGTGGTGCACCCGTGGAACCTCAACCGCCTTCAGACGCTCACGGAGGCCTGCTGGGCCCGCTCCATGGACCGGCTCAAGGTGGTCACCCTCGGCGAGGCGGCGCGATTCATGATGTGCTCCGTCACCCACGGCATGCCCGGCATCCCCATTCATTCCCTTCCCGAGCCGACCACGGACCAGCTCTCCCGCAACATGGGCCACGACTCGGCGGCGGGCCTTTGGCTGGATTGGGCCTCGGACCTGCTGACCGTGGGGTTCGACTGATCGGGGGCGGTTCAGGAGGGGAGCTCCCCGGCTTCTGATCCGGCGGGCCTGGGCGGTTCCCGGAAGGTTGTCCAGGCCACCTGGACCGCCAAGAGCAGCAGGCCGATATCCCGCAGCAGCGCCCAGCGCATGTCCGCCAGACGCTCCGCTTCGCTTTTCGGCGTGTTCGAACCGAAGCATCCGCAGTCGATGGGGTGGTGCCGGGCCAGGTTGATGGCGAGGGCCAGGCTGAAGGACACCAGCAGGACCGAGCTCCACAGCGCGGCGGCGCGGACCCAGCGGCCCAGGCAGAGGGCGAGACCGCAGACCAGCTCCAGCCAGGGGAGCAGGAGGGCCAGCGGGTTCAAGCTCCAGGGGGGAAACAGGGCGTAGGCCCAGATGGCCTTGGCGAAGCCGGGCGGGTCGGCGAGCTTGGGCAGGGCGGCGGCGATGAAGACCAGGCCGAGCAGGATCCTCGCGGCCTGGGCGAGCTTCGGGGACAGGAACAGGCGCCTCATGGCTGGCCCTTCTCGACCGGGCGGTGCTGGGCCAGCCAGTCGGGGAATCCATCCCGGTAGATGAGCAGGTGGCCGTAGCCCTCGTTGAGCAGCTTCGCGGCCAGCAGGTGGGAATCCTGGCAGTCGCCGCCGCTGCAGTAGATGACGATGGGATCCTCGGGGCCCGGCCGGCGGGCGGCCTTGAAGGAGATGAGCCGTTCGTCCAGATCCGATTCCCATACGGGGGTGCACCAGGCCCCCGCGATGTGCCCTTCGGCGAACTCGGCCCGGCGGCGGGCGTCCAGGAAGGGCAGCCCCGATTGGAAGGCCTTCCAGGCTTCGGGCCCGCCGATCTCCTGGATGGGGCTGGAAGCCGTGGCCTCCGGGGGCCTCGCGGGGGGCGGGGGCCGGTCGGGCCGGGGTGGCGCTGGGGGGGGCGGCTTGGGCGCTTCGGTGGCCGTGGGCGGAGGCATCGGCACCGGCGAGGCGGGCGGCTCGACAGGGGGGGCGAGGATGGGCCCCGCGACCCCGGAACCACGCCAGGCCAGGTGCCGCGATGGGGAGGACAGGCCGTTGGAAATCAGGGCCGCCAGGCCGGCCAGCCCGGCCAGGGCCAGGAGGGGCAGGGCAGTGGGACGAGGAGGGCTCGGCATGGGCGGGTCCGGCTCACAGCACGATGTACCGGTAGGTCCCGGGGATCTGCTCCTTCAGCAGGAGCTGGATGGTCCAGAGGCCGTCCGGGTAGCGCTCGTACATGGTCGCGCTCATGACGGACTCCTTCAGCCATTGGCGGATGTCCTCGTAATGCTCGAAGGCGGGCGGCTCCCAGGCCTCCGTGGTGCCCAGGTGCCGGGCCGACCCGGGCTTGATGCGGTCCATGAGGCTGGCCAAGGTGGATTCCGGATGCCGGTTCGTCCAGACCAAGTCCCCGGATTCCGCCGGGGGTTCCATCTTCTTTTCGGCGGGCGGCGGAAGGGCGTCCTCGGCCCCGGGCGACAGCGAACGGATGAGCCACCGCAGGGACTTCTCGCTTTCCGGGTCGAGGGCCTTGGAAAACGCGATGGCCATGCCCTGCTGGTCCGTGCGCACCACGGTGCCTCGGGCCACGACCCGTCGCCCGGGCTCGCCTTCCACGAGCAGGATGGCCACGCCGCAGTGGCTCCCCTCGGGCAGCTGATCCCGGCCGCTGACCAGGATCCCCCCCAGGCTGAGGTTGATGGCCTTCGAGTAGACAATGATGCGATCGTCGGTCACCACCTTCACCTGGTAGGTGATGGGAATGCGGCGGTACTGCCGCTCTTCGGGGAAGGGGATCCTGGGCTGCGTCATGGCTCGGGAATGATATCGCGGGAACGGGCCCCGCTTTTCACGGTTGGTAGCCCTGGTCGTGGATGTCCATGACCGCCCGGCCGGAGGGATCGGCCATCTTCGCGAAGGAGGCGTCCCAGCGCAGGGCCGTTTCCGTGCTGCAGGCCACGCTGCGCTCGAAGGGGACGCAGTTCACGGCGGTGGCGCTGGGGAAGTGATGCTCGAAGATCTGCCGGTAGAAGTAGGCCTCCTTGGTCTCGGGAGTCTTGACGGGGAAGCGCTCGGCGGCCCCCTGCATCATGTTGTCGGTGACCTCCCGCTCGGCCGTGGCCTTCAGGGCGTTGATCCAGGCATAGCCGACGCCATCGGAGAACTGCTCCTTCTGCCGCCAGAGCACCTCGTCGGGAATGGCGCCATCGAAGGCCTGGCGCAGGGGGTACTTCTCGATGGGCCGGGGGCGGGCCGCGTTCCTGGGCAGCTTCGCGGAGGGGTCCATGCGCATGGCCACGTCCAGGAACTCCCGGTCCAGGAAGGGGACCCGGGCCTCGACGCCCCAGGCGGCGCTGGACTTGTTGGCGCGGGCACAGTCGTAGAGGTGCAGCTTCTGCAGCTTCCGCACCAGCTCGGCGTGGAGCTCGGGGCCGTCCGGAGCCTTGTGGAAGTAGAGGTAGCCGCCGAAGATCTCGTCGGCGCCCTCGCCGGACAGGACCATCTTGATGCCCATGGCCCGGATCTTCCGCATGAGCAGGTACATGGGCGTCGAGGCCCGGATGGTGGTGATGTCGAAGGTCTCCACGTGGTAGATCACGTCGGAGAGGGCGTCCAGGCCCTCCTGCACGGTGAAGTGGATCTCGTGGTGGATGGCGCCGATGGACTCGGCCACCTTCCGCGCCGGGGCCAGGTCCGGGGCCCCTTCCAGGCCCACGGCGAAGGAGTGGATGCGGGGCCACCAGGCCGGGGCGGTGCCGCCCTCCTCCACGCGGCCTTCCCGGTACTTGGCCGCGATGGCCGAGATGATCGAGGAGTCCACCCCGCCCGAGATGAGCACGCCGTAGGGCACGTCGCACATGAGCTGGCGGCGCACGGCCGCCTCCAGGGCCGCCCGCAGGGCCGCCGGATCGTAGGGCTCCGCCGGGATGTGGCCGGGCTGGGCCCAATCGGGTTCGTAGTAGGGCTGGAAACCCTTGTCCGGCTCGTGCCCCAGGTAGAAGTGGCCCGGCGGGACCTCGCGGATGCGCTCGCAATGACCCACCAGGGCCTTCATCTCCGACGCCACGTACAGGTTCTCCTGGCGGTCCCATCCCACATAGAGCGGGATGACGCCGATGGGGTCCCGGGCGATGAGGAAGGTCTCGCGCTTGGGGTCGTAGAGCACGAAGGCGAAGATGCCGTTCATGCGGTTGAGGAAGTCGCGGGGCTGGAGCTCGTCGTAGAGGTAGAGGATGACCTCGCAGTCTGACAGGGTCTGGAAGTCGTGGGTCTCCCGGAGGCCGTGCCGCAGGTCCTGGTGGTTGTAGATCTCGCCATTGACCGCCAGCACGGTGCCCTGGAGGGTGTCGATGAGGGGTTGGGCGCCATGCTCCACGTCCACGATGGAGAGGCGCTCATGGACCAGGATGGCGTGGTCGTCGCTGAAGATGCCGCTCCAGTCCGGGCCCCGGTGCCGGATCTTCCGGGCCATGGCGAGGGCCTGGCGGCGCAGCTCGGCCGCGTTGGACCTTGCCGGGTCCAGGTTGAGGATGCTGAGGATGCCGCACATGGAAGCTCCAAGCGAGTATAGAAAAAACCCCGATCCGCTGGCGCGAATCGGGGTGGTCCGGGGTGTCGGGAATCTAGGAGAGACCCTCGCCGGCCCACGCGCGATCCGCGCGGGGGTTCGGATTGGGATTGCGGTTGGGCCGCAGGGAGAGGAGGGTCATAGGTCGCCTGGGGAATCATACCTTCCCGATTCACAAACCGTCAAACCCTTATCCACGGCCTTGGTCCCCTATTCCAGGGGGTGGTGAAATGAAGTCCCTGGAGGCCCCATGAAAGCCTTGCTGAAGTCGAAGCCCGAGGAAGGCATCTGGATGGGCGACGTCCCCATGCCGGAGATCGGTCCGAACGACGTGCTGATCCGGATCCACAAGAGCGCCATCTGCGGAACGGACGTCCACATTTACAACTGGGACGACTGGGCCCGGAAGACCATTCCGGTGCCCCTGGTGGTAGGCCACGAGTACGTCGGCGTCATCGAGAAGGTGGGCGACGAGGTGGAGGGCTACCACCCGGGCGACCGCGTCAGCGGCGAAGGCCACATCACCTGCGGCCACTGCCGGAACTGCCGGGCGGGCAAGCGCCACCTCTGCCGCAACACCGTGGGCGTGGGCGTCAACCGGCCGGGATCCTTCGCGGAGTACCTCAGTCTCCCGGCCTTCAACGTGTTCAAGGTCCCTCACAACGTGCCGGACGAGGTGGCCTCCATCTTCGACCCCTACGGCAACGCCACCCACACGGCCCTCAGCTTCGACATGGTGGGCGAGGACGTGCTGATCACGGGCGCGGGCCCCATCGGCATCATGGCCGTGGCCATTGCGAAGCATGTGGGCGCCCGGCACGTGGTCATCACCGACGTGAATGAATACCGGCTCGACCTGGCCCGGAAGATGGGTGCCACGGTGGCCGTGAATCCCATGAAGAAGAGCCTGCCCGAGGTGATGCGGGACCTGGACATGACCGAGGGCTTCGACGTGGGCCTGGAGATGAGCGGCAACCGCAACGCCTTCGAGTCCATGCTGGAGGCCATGCACCATGGGGGCCGGGTGGCCCTGCTGGGCATCCTGCCCGGAGACTGCGCCGTGGACTGGAGCCAGGTGATCTTCAAGGGCCTGATCCTGAAGGGCATCTACGGCCGCGAGATGTTCGAGACCTGGTACAAAATGGCCGCCATGATCCAGAGCGGCCTCGACATCACGCCCGTGATCACCCACCGCTTCAGCATCGATGATTTCCAGAAGGGCTTCGATGCCATGCGGAGCGGACAGAGCGGGAAGGTGATCCTCGATTGGGGAGTACGGTAGTTCGTGGCATGGCAGCAACAGCGGCAAAATGCGGCCATGGGCCGCATTTTGTTAGCTGCGCACGCCAGTGCGCAGCCCTGCCGACCCCAAGGTCGGAACCTCACCATCAACGAATGGGCTGCGGTTGGGGCAGGGGCGGAAAGGCCGGATCACCCCAGGGCTCCCCGTCCTTGATGAGGAGGTCCGCCGCCAGCCC
>JARLGO010000207.1 GCA_031292655.1 Geothrix sp. | reverse complement strand
TGCATCCGCTGCGGCGCCTGCATGAACCACTGCCCCGTCTACACCCGCGTGGGCGGCCACGCCTACGAGGCCGTCTATCCCGGTCCCATCGGCAAGATCCTCACCCCGCAGATGGAGGGTGTCGGCGTCCGCCACGACCTCATCCACGGCTCCAGCCTCTGCGGCGCCTGCGGCGAGGTCTGCCCCGTGGAGATCCCCATTCCCGAGATCCTGGTGCGCCTGCGCCGGGAGGCCACCCACGAGGATGCGGGATCGAATGTCGCCGGCAAGGGCACGGGCCGCACCGCCAGCGAGGACTGGGCCTGGCGGCTCTGGGCCGGGGTCCTCAAGCGCCCTGCTCTTTACCGAGTGGCCACCTGGTTCGCCACCCGCTTCGGGAGGGCCCTGCCCGCCGGCGCTCCGCTCATCAAGGATTGGACCCGGTCCCGCACCAAGCCCGTTCCCGCCCGCCGTTCGCTCAGCGAACGCATGCGCGCCGAGGGAGGCCGCCATGACTGATTCCCGCACCGCCATCCTGGGCCGCCTCCGGGCCGCCGGAGACTTCGGAAGCCTGCCTCCGGCCGATACCGCCGTCCTCGAGCGCCGCCGGTGGCCCGCCGCCGAGCGGGTGGTCCGCCTGCGCAAGGGCATGGAGGCCGTCCACACCGAATTCCTCGAGGCCTCGCCGGCCACTTGGCCGGCCGTCGTCCGGGCCTTCTGCGAGGGCGAAGGGCTGGCGAACCTGCTCTTCGGCCCCACCAGCGAGGCCGGCGCGGCGCTCGCGGCGGCCTGGGGGCCCGGCGGTCCCCAGCTGATGCCCTATGACCGGCCGGTGGAGGCCTTCAAGGAGGAGCTGTTTTCCGGCGTGGCCGCGGGCTTCACGGGCACCGTGGGGGGCATTGCCGAGACCGGCGGTCTGCTGCTGATGCCGGGACCGGCCGAGCCCCGTCTCCTGTCCCTGGTCCCCCCCATCCACATCGCCCTGCTGCGGGCCTCCACCATCCAGGACAGCTTCTGGTCCGCCGTGAAAAACCTGGGCTGGGGCCGCAGCCTCCCGCCCAACGCCCTGCTGATCTCCGGTCCCAGCAAGACCGCCGACATCGAACAGACCCTCGCCTACGGCGTGCACGGCCCCAAGCGCCTCATCGTGGTGCTGGTGGACGATCTCTCGTAGACCCAGGCCCGCACCCACGCTAGACTGTTCCTTCATGGCTGGGTAGCTCAGGTGGTTAGAGCGAGGGTCTCATAATCCCTAGGTCGGCAGTTCGAGTCTGCCTCCAGCCACCACT
>JARLGO010000206.1 GCA_031292655.1 Geothrix sp. | reverse complement strand
GCGTGCTGGTGGTGGATGATTCCCAGGAGACCTGCGACCTCCTGGAGCTGCTCCTGGGGGAAGGCCTGGGCATGGAGGTCGACGTGGTCAAGGCCACCCGGCCTGAGGAGGCCCTTGCCCACCTCAAGGGCGGCGGGTTCGACCTGATGCTTTCCGACATCAACCTGGAAGCCAGCCTGGATGGCCTGGACCTTCTGCGCGCTGCCAAGCCCGAGGGGGTCGAAACCATCCTCCTCACCGGTTTCGGCACCCTGGAAAAGGCCCTGGAGGCCGTGCGGGAAGGCGCCTTCGATTTCATTTCCAAGCCGTGGAACAACGAGGAGCTGAAGTCCCTGGTGAAGCGGGCGCTTCTCATGAAGGGGACCCGCGGCGGACCCAAGGACACCGGCAAGCCCGTCCAGCTGAACCAGAGCGTCATGATCGGGTCCAGCCCCAAGATGATGGAGGTCTACAGGACCATCGCCTCCCTGCAGAACAGCCGTACCACCGTGCTCATCAACGGCGAGAGCGGCACCGGCAAGGAACTCGTGGCCCAGAACATCCACATGAGCAGCGACCGGAAGAACTGCCCCTTCGTGGCCATCAACTGCGGGGCCCTCACGGAGAGCCTTCTGGAATCCGAACTTTTCGGCCACGTGAAAGGCGCGTTCACGGGCGCCGTCTCCGAGAAGAAGGGCCTTTTCGAGGAGGCCACGGGCGGCACCATCTTCCTGGACGAGATCGGGGAGACGTCCCTGGGCTTCCAGGTCCGCCTGTTGCGGGTCCTGCAGGAACAGGAAGTGCGCCGGGTGGGCGGCAACCGCACCGTCAAGGTGGACGTGCGGGTCATCGCCGCCTCCAACCGGGATCTCGCCCAGATGGTCAAGGCCGGCAAGTTCCGGGAAGACCTGTACTACCGCCTCTGCGTGGTGGAGATCCGGGTTCCGCCCGTGAGGGAGCGCTTTTCCCGGGATGACCGCACCGGCAAGGTCCTTTCCGACATCCCCGCCCTCATCGACCACTTCCTGGAGGAATGCGGGCGGAAGGATCACCAGTCCTACCGGTTGCGGGCGGATGCCCGGCAGCAGCTCGAAACCTACAGCTGGCCCGGCAACGTCCGGGAAATGGGCAACATCATCGAACACCTCACCCAGCTCAGCCGGGGCCGGGAAATCACCCCCGACGACTTCCCCGAAAAGATCCGGGAAGAGCTGCGGACCAAGAGCGCCAGTTTCCCCGCCGCCCCCACGCCCCTGCTGGAACTCATCGAAGGCTGGGATCATCTGCCCACCCTCGAGGAACTGGAGCGCCGCTACATCCAGGTGCTCCTCAAGCACTACCACCGGAAGAGCCGCATCGCCGACATCCTCGGGAAGGACCGCACGACCCTCTACCGGAAGCTCAAGGACCTGGGCCTCGCGGACGGCAGCGACGACCCGCTCTGATGCAGATTGCAACGTGTTGCAGAATCCTACGGTGGATCCCTGCATCGTCAATTTTCAAGTTGATTGATTACAATATTTAAATTTTGGCCTGGATCGTGCTACTTAGCAATCAACTTCCGGCCGTGTCCGGTTCGATTCTGGAGATCCAATGAACAAGCTTGCCGCTCTGCTGGTTGCCGCCTGCCTCATCAGCCCCGCCTTCGCTGACGACGCCAAGAAGGAAGTCAAGAAAGAAGAAGTGAAGAAGGTCGAAGTCAAGAAGGAAGCCAAGAAGGCCGAGCCCAAGAAGGAAGAGGCCAAGAAGGCCCTGACCGAAGAGAAGAAGGAAGAAGCCAAGAAGGCCGAGCCCAAGAAGGCTGAAGCCAAGAAGGAAGCCAAGAAGGCCGAGCCCAAGAAGGACGAAGTCAAGAAGGCCCTGACTGAAGAGAAGAAGGACGAAGCCGCCGCCCCCAAGGCCGAGAAGAAGGCCAAGAAGGCCAAGAAGGCTGCCAAGAAGGACGAAGCTGCTCCTGCCGCCGCCCCCGCCGAGAAGAAGGCCCTGACGGAAGAGAAGAAGGACGAAGCCGCTGCCCCCAAGGCTGAGAAGAAGGCCAAGAAGGCGAAGAAGGCTGCCAAGAAGGCCGACGCTCCTGCCGCCGAGCCCAAGAAGGCCCTGACCGCCGAAGAGAAGAAGGCTGAAGCCCCCGCCGCCCCCAAGGCCGAGAAGAAGGCCAAGAAGGCGAAGAAGGCTGCCAAGGCCGAGAAGAAGGAAGAAGCCAAGAAGTAAGTAGCTTCACCAGTTCCAGGAAAGCGGGCTTCGGCCCGCTTTTTTTTGGGTATCTTTCCCCGGGGCCGCAGGCCCGGCCATCATGGTCCCATGATCGATCCCCTGCTCGACCTCACCGCCGAAATCCGGGCGCGCGTTCCCCAGTTTCCAAGGGAGGGCGTGACCCAACTGCTGGGTTGTACCGAGGGATATGGCCTGTTCAGGGACGCGCGGCGCATCCACCACCGGCCCTTCGCCCAGATCGCTCCCACGGAAGGCCCCTGGGATCTGTCCCCCCTCATCGACCACACGCTGTTGAAACCCGAGGCCACCGGAGCCCAGGTGGAGGTCCTTTGCGCCGAGGCGCTGGAACATGGGTTCGCCTCTGTCTGCGTGAACCCCCTCTGGGTTCCCTTGGCGGCCGCCCTGTTGAAGGGGAGTCCCGTCCGGACCTGCACCGTGGTGGGCTTCCCCCTCGGGGCCTCCGCCGGTCGCGCCAAGGCCTTCGAAGCGGAGCTGGCGCAGGAGGAGGGTGCCCAGGAAGTGGACATGGTCCTGGCCATCGGCGCCGTCAAAGCCGGCGATTGGGCCCTCGTCCGGCGGGACCTCGAGGCCCTGAGGTCCGCTACGCCGGCGCCGGCCGTGCTCAAGGTGATCCTGGAGGCCTGTCTGCTGGACGATGCGGAAAAGATACGGGTCTGTGAACTGGCTTGCGAGGCCGGGCTGGACTTTGTGAAGACCTCCACCGGGTTCTCCACCGGCGGTGCCACCGAGGCGGATGTGGCGCTCCTGCGCCGCACCGTGGGGACGAGCCTGGGCGTGAAAGCCTCGGGGGGCATTCGGACCTACGAGGCCGCGCTCCGGATGGTCCGGGCGGGGGCCACGAGGCTGGGCCTGTCCGCCTCCCTGGCCGTCGTTCGCGGGGCCTCCGGCTCCGGACCTTACTGAAGTGCGGTATCCTCCAGAAAGCAGTCCCATCGGAGGCCATCGTGGCGAAGCTTGATCTCATGTTGTACGAGGAGGAGTACAAGCTCCTCCAGGAGATCATCGGTCGCCTTTCCAAGGATGCCTCCGCCAAGGTGGTGTTCCTGGTGGACAAGAACGGCCAGCAGATCGCCGCGGCCGGAGACGTGAAGAGCATCGATGCCACCAGCCTCGCCTCCCTGACGGCCGGCAACGTGGCCGCCACGGACGGGCTCGCCAAGCTCATCGGAGAGAAGGAGTTTAGCCTGCTCTTCCACGAGGGGGAGAAGGACAACCTCCACATCTCCATCGTCGGCAAGCGGGGGATCCTGGTGGTGATCTTCGACCAGAACTCCAGCCTTGCCCTGGTCCGCCTGCGGGTGAAGAAGGCCAGCAAGGATCTTCAGGAAATCTTCGACCAGGTGGAACAGCGCGCCCAGAAGGAGTCGGACACGGGCAACCGCTTCGAGAGCCCCTTCTCCGAGATCACCGACGAAGACATCGACCGCCTCTTCGGCGACTGAGTTCAGGGCGCGCCATGACCTTCATCAACTACGCGTCCCGCGAGATCAACTGCAAGATTGTCTATTACGGTCCGGGCCTCTGTGGCAAGACCACGAACATCCAGTGGATCTTCGAACAGGCCAACCCCGACAAGCGGGGCAAGCTGGTCAGCCTGGCCACCGAGACCGACCGCACCCTGTTCTTCGACTTCCTCCCCCTCGACATGGGGACCGTCAAGGGCTTCAAGGTCCGCTTCCACCTCTACACCGTGCCGGGCCAGGTCTTTTACGATGCCAGCCGCAAGCTCATCCTCCGGGGCTGCGACGGCATCATTTTCGTGGCCGACAGCCAGAAGACCCGCATGGAAGCCAACATCGAATCCATCGCGAACCTGGCCACCAACCTCAAGGAAAACGGCTTCGACATCCGGACCATTCCCTATGTCCTCCAGCTGAACAAGCGCGACACGCCCTCGGCCGCATCGGTGCAGGAAATGGAGCGCCTCCTCCGGTTCCGGAACGAGCCCATCGTCGAGGCCGTGGCCAACAAGGGCGTCGGCGTCATCGAGACCCTCAAGGCCGCCGCCCGCCAGGTCCTCATGGAGCTCCAGCGCGCCTAGGAGCCTGTCCAAGTAATTGGAAGGCCCTCGAACTTGGACAGACTCCTAGCAGCGACCTGGATCACAGGTCCCGCACCCTCGCGCTTGAAACCCAGCCCCCATCCGGTAGAATGGATCTTTGCCCTTTCCGGAGTAGCTCAGGGGTCAGAGCGGGTGACTGTTAATCACTAGGTCGGGGGTTCAAATCCCTCCTCCGGAGCCAG
>JARLGO010000027.1 GCA_031292655.1 Geothrix sp. | reverse complement strand
GGTGGTCATCGCGGGATCCTTTTTCGGCCTGAGCCTGGCTGAGGTGGAAAGTCAGAGGCCTTCGAGGCCGGGACCTCCGATGGTCCCATGGCCGCGACAGGCCGCAACCGGGTCTTTTGCCCCATCTGAAAAGGCCGCCGGGCCTGGATCCTGGGTCGGGGTGGTTCTCTATCCGCCCCCTTTGCCCGATAGTGGTTACCGATGACGGAATCCACCCGGCGCACCTGCCCCAGCTGCCACACGCGCCTTTCGCCCCTCGCGGCGGAATGCCCGGAGTGCGGCCTGGCCCTGGCGCCTCCCCGGCAGGGCCGCCCGCTGCTCTTCCAGGCCTCCGCCCTCGGCCAGGCGGCCTTCGAGCCCCCCCAGCGCGCGCTCACCGCCCCCGCCCTCGGACGGGTGGCCCCAGTGGCCGTGGAGGTGAGCCCGGAGGAATTGGAGCGGCCCGGTCCCCTGGAGCCCCTGCTGCCCCCGGCCACCAGGGCCACCCTCGGCCTCGAGGAGTCCGCCGCCAGCTTCTGGCCCCTGGTGAAGGTCGAGGCCACCGAGGCCCTGCTCCTGGCCCTGGTCCAGGGATTGGCGCTGCTGCTGCCGGCCTTGGCCCTGGGCCTCTCCCCCGCCCGGCTGTTCATGGGGGCCTGGCCCCTGGTCTTCCCCTACCTGTTTGCCGTCTCCTGGATCCTCTTCATGGCGCCCCTGGTGCTCACGGGACAGTCCCCCATGATGGGCTTCTTCGGCGTCACCCTGCCCGAGAACACCCCCGAGCGGCGCATGGCCTTTTCCCTGGTCCACATGGTCTCGGTGACCTGCTTCCCCTTGAGCTTCCTCTGCATGGTGCTGGGGCCCCGCCACCAGACCCTGGCCGAACTCCTCAGCGGCCAGGAGCTCCTGTCCCGTCCCGTCGCCCGCATGCGGTGATGGGCCCTGCTACTCCACCAGGGGTTCCAGGTGGTAGGGGATCGAGATCACCACGGTCTTGGGCTTCATCAGCAGCGTGGTCTTGATGCGCCAGGCCGTCTGGTTGTGCAGGAGGTTGGCCCACCAGTGGCCCGTGACGAATTCAGGCAGGATGACCGTGATGGTGTACTCGGGCTCCGCCCGTCGCATGCGGTCCAGCTCGTCCACGATGGGTTCCACGATCTTCCGGTAGGGGCTCCGCAGGGCGCGCAGGGGGATGCCTTCGCAGTACCGGGGCCAGTCGGCGCGGAGCTTCTCGAGCCCAGCGCTGTCCCGTCCCTGCTCGTCGGGGAAGTCCACCGTGATGGCCTCGACTTCGCCGTGCTCGGCGATGACCTTGGCATAGTTGAGGGACTGGACGACCCCCGAGTGGATGCCGGAAACCAGCACCACCACCCGGTTCTTGCGGGGGCTGATGAAGTCCGCCCGGCTGCCGGCCAGGATGGATTTCACGCGGATGTAGTGGCGATGGATGTTGAAGAAGAGGATGACCAGGGCCGGCACCAGGAACAGGACGATCCAGGCCCCGTGCAGGAACCGGGTCACGGCGATGACCAGCATGACGATCAGGGCCGTCAGGGCGCCGATGCCGTTCACCAGGGCCTTCACGTGCCAGTGGGGTCCCTTCAGGCGGAACCAGCGAAGCACCATGCCCGTCTGGCTGAGAGTGAAACCCAGGAACACGCCCACCGCGTAAAGCGGCAGCAGGTGGTCCTCCTTGGCCCCGAACAGCATCACCAGGAACCCGGCCGCGGCGGAAAGGATGAGGATGCCGTTCGAGAACACCAGGCGGTCGCCCTGGCTCGTGAACTGGCGCGGCAGGAAGCCATCCTTGGCCTGGAGGGCCGCCAGCCGGGGGAAGTCGGCATAGGCCGTATTGGCCGCCAGGGCCAGGATGGCCATGGTGAAGCCCGTGGTGGTGAGGTAGACCAGCCTGGGGAAGCCGTGCTCCGCGCCGCCCAGGATGACGCGGGTCAGCTGGGACAGCAGGGTTTCCGGGGCGTCCGGATGGTAGGTGAGCCCGAAATGGTTCGTCAGGTAGGTGATGCCCAGGAACATGGTTCCGAGGATCGCCACCATCCAGGTCATGGTCTTGGCGGCATTGTGGGCGGTGGGCGCCTTGAACACGGTCACGCCATTGCTGATGGCCTCCACCCCCGTCAGGGCCGTGCAGCCCGCGCTGTAGGCCCGCGCGAAGAGCCACACCGCCGCCAGCTTGGACGTGCCTCCCAGGTGGACCGCGGCGATGTGCGCCACCGCCCCGTGCCCCATGACCACGTTCCAGAACCCCTTGAGCAGCAGCCCCACGATGCAGAAGACGAAGCCGTAGGTGGGCACGGAGAACACCAGTCCGCTCTCCTTCACACCCCGCAGGTTCATCAGGGCCACGAAGGCGATGATGCCCTCGGCCAGGAAGACGCGATGGGGCTCCATGCTCGGGAAGGCCGACGTGATGGCGGACACGCCCGCGGAAATGGACACGGCCACGGTCAGGATGTAGTCGATGAGCAGGGAGGCGCCCGCGGTCTGGGCCGCGACCTCGCCCAGGTTGTCCTTGGCCACGATGTAGGCGCCCCCGCCGCC
>JARLGO010000026.1 GCA_031292655.1 Geothrix sp. | reverse complement strand
CCTCGGCGCACCTCAGGCTGGACATGCCCGTGGAGATCAGATCCTCGATGAGCACGGCCCGGTGCCCCTTGGCCATGGGGCCCTCCACCTGGCGGCCCATGCCGTGGTTCTTGGGCGTGGGGCGCACATAGGCCAGCGGCAACTTCAGGCGGTCGGCGACCATGGCGGCCCAGGGCACGCCCGCCGTGGCGGCCCCGGCCACCAGGGTCGGATCGAGGGCCGCCGATTGCGCCACCAGGACTTCCACGATCTGATCGCGGACCGCCGGAAACCCCAGCAGCTGGCGGTTGTCGCAGTAGATCGGCGATTTCAGCCCGCTGGCCCAGGTGAACGGGTCCATGGGCTGCAGCCGCACCGCCCCCACCTCCAGAAGACAGCCGGCCAGATCACCAGGTGACAGAGGCATCACAGGCTCCCGCAAAAACGCACACCGAATGGAAAGGAATTCATCGGATCAGCCCCTCACGACGATGCTCACCAGCTTGCCGCCGGGGGGCAGCACGACCTTTACGATCTCCTTGCCGGCGAGGTGGGACTGGGCCTCGGGACAGGCCAGGGCGGCCTGGCGGCGCTGGTCCTCGCCCGCGCCGGCGGGCACGGTGATGCGGCCCCGGACCTTGCCGTTCACCTGCACCACCACCAGCACCTCGTCCGCTTCCAGGAAGGCGGGATCCGCCTCGGGCCAGGCCGCCTGCATGCAGAGGCCCGCGTTCCCCAGCTGGTTCCAGAGCTGCTCGGCCAGGTGGGGCGCCACCGGCGACATGAGGCGCACGAAGGCATCCAGGGCGTGCTGCATCACGGCGCCCCGGTGGGGCGCGTCCGCAGGCAGGTCGTGGAGGGCGTTGGAGAGCTCCATGAGGCCCGAGACCACGGTGTTGAACTGGTAGCGCCGCTCCAGGTCGTCCGTGAGGCGCTGGACGGTCTGGTTGAGCTTGATGAGGAGGGCCTTCTCCTCGGCGCTGAGCTGGCTCTTCGGCGGCAGCGGCTCGGCGGTGACTGACGCCATGGCTGGGCTTTGCCCAGTCATGGCGTGGGGGGTCGCGGGGGGGACATCGTGAGCGTCAGCGATCAGGCGGTCCCCCCCGGTCAGATTTAGGTGCTCCTCCACCATGCGGGTGATGCGCTTCAGGAAGCGGCTGGCCCCCTCGATGCCCTCGAAGCCCGTCCAGTCGATCTCCTTTTCGATGGGTGCGGCGAAGATCATGAAGAGGCGCAGGGCGTCGGCCCCGTACTTCGAGATCACCTCGTCGGGGTCCACGATGTTGCCCTTGGACTTGCTCATCTTCGAGCCGTCCTTCAGCACCATGCCCTGGCAGATGAGCTTCTGGAAGGGCTCGGGTCCCGAGGCGAGGCCCAGGTCGCGCAGCACCTTGTAGAAGTAGCGGGCGTAGATGAGGTGCATGGTGGCGTGCTCGATGCCGCCCACGTAGAGATCCACCGGCATCCAGGCGTCGCTTTCGGCCTTGGCGAAGGGCAGGTCCGTGTTCTTCGGATCCAGGTAGCGCAGCCAGTACCAGCTGCTGTCCACGAAGGTATCCATGGTGTCGGTCTCGCGCCGGGCCTTCCTGCCGCAGCTTGGACACTTGGTGTCCAGGAAGGAAGCAGATGTGGTGAGGGGCGAGGGGCCATGGCCGGTGAAGGCGACGTCCTCCGGCAGGCGCACGGGCAGGTTCTCGGCCTTCTCGGGGACGACGCCGCACGCGTCGCAGTGCACCGTGGGGATGGGCGTGCCCCAGTAGCGCTGGCGGCTGAGCCCCCAGTCCTTGAGCTTGTAGGTCGTCGTCTTTTCGGCGCGGGCGCCGAGCTTGGCGATCATCGCGGCCACTGCGTCCTCGCTCTTTAGGCCCGTGAACTCGCCGCTGTTCACCAGGGTGCCCAGGTCCCACTCGCTGTCGGCTTCGATGACCTTGGGGATGGCCAGGCCGTACTTCTCCGCGAACTCGTGGTCCCGCTCGTCGTGGGCGGGCACGCCCATGACGGCCCCCGTGCCGTAGTCCATGAGCACGTAGTTGGCGGCGAAGACCGGCACTTTTTCGCCCGTGAAGGGGTGGATGACGGATAGCGCCGTGCGGTGGCCCAGCTTCTCGTCGCTGGTGAGGCGCTCCTCGCGGCTCAGGGAGGCCACCTGGTCGCAGAAGGCCCGAAGGGAGCCATCCGTTTCCGCGGCCTTCTCGATGACGGGGTGCTCGGTGCTGAGGGCCATGAAGGTGACGCCAAAGAGGGTGTCGAGGCGCGTGGTGAAGACCTCCACCTGGCCGCCGCCTTCGAGATCAAAGGCGAGGCGGGCCCCCTCGGAGCGGCCGATCCAGTGGCGCTGCATGGTCTTCACGTTCTCGGGCCAGTCCAGGCCGTCCAGGCAGGCAAGCAGCTCGTCGGCGTACTTGGTCGTCTTGAAGAAGTACTGCTCCAGGGGCTTTTGCGTGACGGGATGGCCCGTGCGCTCATCCCGGCCGTCCACCACCTGCTCGTTGGCCAGCACGGTGCCCAGGGCCTCGCACCAGTTCACCGTGCGCATGGCGCGGAACACGTCGCCCCGCTCCCACATCTGAAGAAAGAGCCACTGGTTCCAGCGGTAGTAGTCGTCCTGGAAGCTGGCGACCTCGCGGTCCCAGTCGTAGCTGATGCCCATCTTCTGGATCTGCCCCTTCATCTCCTGGATGTTCGCGCGGGTCCAGATGGCGGGGTGGATGCCGTTCTTGATGGCGGCGTTTTCCGCGGGCAGGCCGAAGCTGTCCCAGCCCAGGGGATGCATGACCTCGTAGCCCCGCATGCGGCGGAAGCGGGCGGTGACGTCCCCCAGGGTGTAGTTGCGCACGTGGCCCATGTGGATGCGGCCCGAGGGATAGGGCAGCATGACGAGCATGTAGAAGGTCCTGGAGCCCGGCCGCAGCTCCGAGGCCCTCTTGGCGCGGAAGGCGCCGGACTCGAGCCAGCGGCGCTGGATCTCGGGTTCCTGGGTCAGGGGCTGGAAGGGCATGGGGAAACTCCATCGGAACCCTTGATTCTACAAGGAAACCGGGGCTCCTCCAGCCGCGTTCCTCAGAAGCTCCAGTGCAGGCCCAGGGACAGGCTGGACCGGGGCTCGAGCTGGAAGCCATTCACACGCTGGGCCAGGGGCAGCTGGACGAAAGCATAGATCTGGAAGGAACGGCTGACATTGAAGGTGAGGCCAGGGCTGAGATAGACCAGGGTGGCGCCGCTGTCGGGCGTATCCGCGAGGAGTCCGGTTTCCCGCTCCTCGGCCCGCAGGTTCAGCTGCAGGTGCGGCGTGATCCCCGCGAAGCCGGTGTAGCGCAGGCCCAGGCTGGCGTTCAGGCCATCGCCGGGCCGGTACCCGTTCCGCTCGGCCAGGACCTTCTGGAAGAGCACCTGGCCGAAGCCGCCCCAGTCCGGCGCGAGGTTTCCGAAGGCGTAGCACCCCAGCAGCAGGTCCGTGCTGCCGGTGCCCAGTTGCAGGCCCGCGTCCAGGTACTGGCCGGCCTCGGCGCCGCCATTGAAATTCTGCTTGGTGCCCCCCGTGGGCAGCTTCAGGCCGAACTGCACCCCAAAGGAGCGGTCCTCGGAAAAGCCCTGGTAGCGGCCCAGCACGCGCACGTCGCCCAACCCGCGGGCCCCGGAGAAGGAAGGATCCGTGTCCCCGGCGGCGATGGTCGCGTGGGTGCGGTCGTAGGTGGGCACCAGCAGGGTCAGGCCCCAGTCGGCGCTGGGCGCGTAGTCCAGCGTCAGCGTCAGGTTGCGGTTGAGGGTCTGCTGCTGGATCTCCTGGCCGTTGGGGTAGGAGAGGGCGCTCCGGTCCACGGTCCGGGTCCCCGAGCGGAGCTGATCCTGATTGAAATAATCGTACCGGAGGTCGAAGCGGAAGCCCGCCTGGGCCGCATAGCCCTGGCTCGCCCAGTCGGAGTTCAAGGTGCAGCCGCAGGCGCCGCAGGCCTGCGCGACAGGGCCGGCCCCCAGAAGAAGGGCGACGAGGGCGGGTCCGGTCCATCGGGGCATGTGGTGCGTCCTTTCCAGGCAACCCGACCATTCTGCCCGTACGGACCGGTCCCACCCGGATGCCGGGCTACCGAAGCGCACGGATAGGCCTTTCACATCTGCGAAGTTCCCCCGGCACCGGTGGCCAGGATCTTGAGGATTTCCGCCACCTCGGCGGCCGATTGGGGCCGGTCGCCCGGCCGTTTTTCCATGAGCCGGCCCACCAGGAGGCCCAGGTCCACAGGGAGTTCCGGCATGAACTCCACCAGGGATGGCACGGGCGCCTCCAGGTGCAGGGCCAGGAGATCGTTGATGCGGGGGCTGTCGAAGGGCGGGGCCCCGGAACACAACTCGAAGAGCATGATCCCCAGGCCGTAGAGATCGGTGCGCGCATCCACCCGGTCTCCCCGGATCTGCTCCGGGGACATGTAGCGGGGGGAACCGATGAGGGTTCCCGCCTCACCGGCGATCACTGCCGCCACGGGGGCGGCCAGGCCGAAATCCATGATCCGCACGTCGCCCCGCACATCGAAGAGGACATTCGCAGGCTTGATGTCCCGGTGGACCACACCGACCGCATGGGCGGCCTCCAGCCCCTCGGCCACCTGGCGGGCTACGCGCAGCACCAGGGGTAGCGGCAGGCGTCCCCGAGCCTCCAGCAGGCTGCGGAGGGTGGTGCCCTTCAGGTATTCCATGGTCACGTAGGGAACGCCATCCCATTCCCCGAAATCATGGGTGCGCAGCACGTAGCGATGGGTGATCTTGCGGGCCAGGCGGATCTCCTGCTTGAGCAGGTCCAGGTAGGCGGGGTTCGACGCGAGCCCCGCGCGAACGACCTTCAAGGCCACGTCCTCGTCCAGCTGGAGGTCCCGGACCTTCAGGACCACACCCATCCCGCCCTGGCCCAGCACCGCCTCCACCCGGTACCGCGCCGCAAAGATCTCCCCTTCCTGAAGCCCGGATGGAAGGGGCTCGACCTCGCCCCGGGCCGCGGGAGTCCGAAGGCGCCGGGTGGCCTCGTCCAGGGCCAGGCCCGCCCCGGCTTCCCCCGACGTCGGCCGGCGGGGCGCGGGAAGGGGCCTGGGATCTCCCGGGTCCCTCCGCGTGGCTTCCAGCAGGGCCAGCAGGTCATCCTTGGCCCGCAGCTCGGCCACCATGGTCTTGAAGGTCCGCGTCAGGACTCCCACCTCGTCCCGGGTGGGAGCGATGGTCAGGGCCTCGGGGGTCTCGCCTTCCGCCAGGGCATCGGCCGCCGCGGCCAGGGCCTTGAGGGGAGCCGTCACCTTCCGGGCCGAGCGGAGGCTGAGGCCCAGGGCCGCGAAGAGCCCCGCGATGCCCACCACCAGGATGGCCTTCTGCAGGTTGCGGAAGGGCGCCAGGAGGGGATCCACGGGCATCAGGAGGAGATCCGCCATCTCCAGGTCCAGGGCGTTCACGCCCCGGAGCGGGGAGATCATCCCTAGGTAGTTCCGTCCGCCCACGCGGAAGGGCAGCACGCTGGACGGCTGGCCGTCCAGAACCTGGGCTCGGACCGCGAGAAAGGGGGTTTCCCGGGCCAGGAGGCGGTTCAGGGCCTCCACCTCCGGCAGGGTGGTGCCCAGCGCCTGGAACTGGCTCAGCAGCGCCAGGTGGGGCGCGGGATCGCCGCGCTGGGGTCCGGCGATGGCCAGCCGCCGGAGGTCCGTGGCCGCCTGGTCATCCACCCGGACCCCGACCAGCATGGCCCCCAGCGGCCTTCCCCCGGGAGAGTGCAGGGGACGCGCCACCGCGTGGTACACCCCCGGCCGATCGCCCCAATCCACCCGGATGAAGCCCCGGTAGTAGGGGCCTGGAAGCCCGGCCGCGCGGGCCTCCTCGGGGGCCAGGGCCATCTGCAGGATCCCGGCATCCGGGAAGGCCGGGCGGGCGCCCTTGGGCGTACTGGCCAGGAGGGCGCCATCCGGTCCCACCACGAGGGCGGTTTCCGCGCCCAACCGGGGGAGATTGTCCACCAGGGCATCCGTGAGGCTGGTCGAGGCCCCGGATTCGAGGGCCTGTTCGACGAGGGCGACGTTGCCCGAGTACTGCGTGAAGACCTCCAGCCCGGCGTCCAGGGATCGCCCCTGCTGCTCGAAGGCCCGCTCCAGGACGTAGCCTCCCGCGGAGAGGCTGGCCCTCGCGGAGGCCCTCGCGCCCCGCTCGGCCTCGCTGTAGGCCACCCACAAGATGATCGAGAGGAGCGCCAGGATGGCGGCTCCCTGCCTCACGAAGAAGGTCCATGCCAGCGTCTGGTACCAGCTCGTGGTGGGCTGCATGGGCTCCCCGGGTCGGCCGCTATACTGGCCTCGAATCTACCCTGGAACCCCAACATGATTCGAGCCTTTGCACACGGTCCGCCCATCCTGGTCCTGGCCGCGGCACTGGAGGCGGGCACGGTCCAGGGGCCGGTGCAGATCCGGGAGAGGGACGGCCGCCTGCGCGCCTCCCTGAAGGACTGTGTGGCCATCCTGGAGCCGGTCGAAGCCCCCGTGCCGCCCGCCGGTCCGTCCAGACCCGTTTCCATCCGCACGGTGGGGAAGCAGTTCCTCCCGCGCGTTTCCATCGCCACGCCCGGCACGGAAGTGACGTTCCCCAACCTGGACCACATCCTGCACAACGTGTTCAGCGTGACCCCGGGTAACCGCTTCGACACGGGCCAGTACCGGCCCGGAGACGCCCCCCGGGTGAGGGTGGCGAATCCCGGTCTGGTGAAGCTCTACTGCAATGTCCATCACCAGATGAATGCCTTCCTGTGGGTGGTGACCACTCCCTTCGCCCAGCTCCTCGACGACCGGAGGGGCCTGCTGTTCGAGCAGGTTCCCGCCGGTACCTACCGGCTTCGGCTCTGGCACCCCGAATCCGGCGAAAAGACCTGGACCGTGAAGGTGGGCAGCGGCGTCACCCAGGGGGCCTGG
>JARLGO010000205.1 GCA_031292655.1 Geothrix sp. | reverse complement strand
GACGGGATGGATCCCTGGACGCCCTCCCACGTCGAGGCCTGCGTGAGCCTCGCCCCCTACGGAACCTGGAAGTCGGGCCTCAGCAAAGCCGAGCTCATCGAGAAGCTGGCGGCCCGCTACCGGCAGATCCCCGGCGTGAACGTGGGCTTCTCCCAGCCGATGATCGACATGGTGAACGACAAGGTAGCCGGGGCCCACAGCGAGCTGGTCGTCAAGCTCTATGGGGAGGATTTCCAGGGCCTCCGCGCCCTGGCGAACCGGACCAAGACCCTCCTGGAGGGCGTCCGCGGCGCGGCGGACGTGTCCGTGGACCAGGAACTGCCCCTGCCGGAGCTGCAGATCAAGGTGGATCGCGCCCTGGCGGCCCGCTATGGCATCAATGCCGGAGACATCGCCAACCTCATCCAAAGCGGCATCGGCGGCGCCGCCATCGGCCAGGTCTACGTGAACGAGAGGCACTACGACATGGCCCTGCGCTTCCAGGGCGCCTCGCGCAACTCCCCCGAGAGCATCGGGAACCTGGTGCTCACGACCGCCGCCAATGCCCAGATCGCCCTCTCCCAGGTGGCCCAGGTGGAGGTGGCCTCCGGCGAAAGCACCATCACCCGGGAGATGGGCCGCCGGCACATGACCGTGAAGCTCAACCTGCGGGGCCGGGACCTCGCGTCCTTCCTCGCCGAGGCCCGCCCCCTTCTGGCCGACAAGGTCCATTACGACCCCACCCGCTTCGAGGTGCTCTGGGGCGGCCAGTTTGAAAACCAGAACCGGGCCCAGGCCCGGCTGGCCCTGATCCTGCCCTTGACCCTGCTCATCATGTTCACGCTCCTCTTCGCGGAATTCAGGACCCTCCGCCACCCGGCCCTGATCCTGCTGGCGGTGCCCCTGGCCACCCTGGGGGGCCTCGTCGCTCTGCACCTGCGCGGCATGACCCTCAATGTCTCCAGCGCCGTGGGCTTCATCGCGCTGTTCGGGGTGTCCGTCCAGAACGCCATCATCATGGTCGCCCACCTGAACCGTCGGGCCCCGGAGGGGGGCCTGCGGGAGCAGGTGGTGGAGGCCGCCGGCGAGCGCTTCCGCCCCGTGCTGATGACGGCCACCGTGGCCCTCCTGGGCCTGCTCCCCGCGGCCCTGGCCACCGGCCTGGGCAGCGACATCCAGCGGCCCCTGGCCACCGTCGTGGTGGGCGGCCTGATCACCGCCACGGCCCTCACGCTGCTGCTCCTTCCGGTCCTCTACTTCCTGGTGGAGGGCTGGGCCCGGGCGCGCCTGGCCCCCGAGGAACCCGACCCCACCCTGAACGCCGAGGCCTGAATGCTGAAACGCCCTTTGCAAATGCTCTGCCTGGTCCTGGTCCCGGCCTGCGCCGGGGCCCAGGAAGCGCCGCCCGCCGCGGGCCCCATGACCCTCCAGGCCTTCGTGGAAGGCACCCTGCGGAGCAACCAGGACGCCCTGGCCCAGCGCTTCAACGTGACCAGCGCCGAGGCCCAGGTCTCCATCAACCGGCTCATGCCCGACCCCGAGCTCACCACGGGCATCTCCTCCCGGGAACTGTATGGACCGGACAAGCCCGTGAATCCCACCCAGTACACCTTCGGCATCGCCTGGACCCTGGAGACCGGGGGCAAGCGCGCCGCCCGGGTGGCGGTGGCCCGCGAGGGGGTCGGCAAGGCCCAGGCGGACCTGGAGACCTTCCTCAGCGACCTCCGCCTGAGCGCCGAGAACGCCTTCGTGGACGCCCTCAGGGCCCGCCTGGTGCTGGAGCGGAAGCAGAAGACCCTGGAGGGCTTCCGCGACGTGGTCCGGCTCAACGAGATCCGCTTTCAGGCCGGGGACATCGGCGGCGTGGAGCTGGCCCAGGCCCGGGTGGAGGCCCGGCGGTTCCAGGGGGAGGTCTTCAGCGCCCAGGCCGACCTCACCGCGGCAGAAGCGGTCCTCGCCCAATTGCTGGGGGACGCCGCCAGGCCCGTCTCCCCCGCCGGCGGGCTGGACCGGCCCCCCCTGGTCATCCGGGCGGAGGAGGTGCTGTCCCGGGCCCTCCTCAACCGGGTGGACCTGGTGGCGGCTCGCCGCGGCGTCCGATTGGCGGAAAGCCAGAACCGCCTGGCCCAGGCCAACCGCTGGGTGGACCTGGGCCTGTCCGTGGGCGTCAACCACACGCCCCCGGTCTACGCCACCGGCGTGGATGCTTTCGGCTCCCCCTTCCCGGCGCCGATGCCCATGTCCAACGCTCTCAGCGCGACGGTGAGCATCCCGCTGCCCTTCTCCCGCCGCCAGCGCGGCGAGCTGATCCAGGCCGAGGCCGCCCGCGCCCAGGCCCGGCTGCAGCTGCAGTCCATGGAACAGCGGACACGGGCCGACGTGGTGAGCGCCGTGGCCCAGTACGAAGCGGCCTCCGCCCAGCTCCGCACCTTCCACGACGGCATCCTCCAGGACACGGACAAGGTCCTGGAGGGCATCCAGTTCAGCTACCGGCGCGGCAATGCCTCGCTCTTGGAGTTCATCGAGGCCCAGCGCACCCACAACGAAGTCTTCCTGGCCTACTACGAGGCCCTGGCCGCCCATGCCAAGGCCCTCGCCTGCCTGGACAGGCTCTCCGGGAGTCACGCCCTGCTGGACGACTGACGGGCGCCCCGAAAAGGTCTAGCCCTTTTCGAACAGCACGATGCGGTTGCTGTTGGTGCCCTTGTCGTTGTTGCCCACGCCCCAGATGTGGGCGGTCTTGGTGAAGGCCTGGCGGTTCACCAGGACGCCGTGGGCCGTGAAGCCCGCGCGGAGGCCCAGGGGGAGCACGACTTCATCCAGGTTCACTTTCCCCCGCCGGATTTCGCCCACCTCGAAGGCCACGAAGCCGCCCCGCCGCGTGAGGCGGTACAGCTCGTCGAAGACGGCCCCCATCGTTCCGGACCAGGCCTCCACCGTGCGCGGCGTGCTGATGCCGCGGCCGATGGCCTCGGCGTCGAGGCCCGCGAACCAGCAGCGCAGCCAGTTGTCGCCGGTGTAGTCCACCACGTCGAGGAAGGGCGGCGAGGTGACCGTGAGGGCCATGCACTCGTCCAGCAGCGTGGTGGTCTCCCGCGCGTCGCCCGTGAGGAAGCGGGCGTCCTGGGCCGCGAAGGCCAGGTTCTGCCGCTGGCTGGGTGCCAGGCCGGAAAGCAGCTGCTTCGTCTTCTTCTGGATCAGCGCGTGGGTGTCGCGGTAGGTGGGGGCCTGCTCCCGCTGGGCGTTGATCTGCCGCTGCTTCTCGGCGCTGAGGGCCTGGTTGGGCGGCAGGGTGTAGACGGAAAAGAACCCGGGGCTGTGGCCCGTGAGCCGGTTGGTGGCCACCATGCGGATCCAGGTGTCGAGG
>JARLGO010000204.1 GCA_031292655.1 Geothrix sp. | reverse complement strand
AGGGCGGCATCCTCCAGGGGGTCTGCGTCCGCCGGGACCAGTCCGCCCCTGATGCCGCCAACGCCGTGGCCAAGGGCGGGACGCTGCCGGGCGTCCGGCTTCCGGATTCGGAGCCCAAGAAGGTCGACCTCAAGCGCTGACGCGCCGGCGCTACCGGAACAGCGGTCCCGGGTCCGATTTCACCCCCAGGTAGGCATAGGCTGCATCCGTGGCCTTCCGGCCCTGGGGCGTCCGGTCCAGGAACCCGACCTGCATGAGGTAGGGCTCCACCAGGTCCTCCAGCGCGCCTTCGTCCTCGCCCAGGGCCGCGGCCAAGGTCCGCAGGCCGACCGGCCCGCCGCGATGCTTGTGGCAGATGGCCTGGAGGTATTCCCGGTCCAGGGCGTCCAAGCCCAGGTCGTCCACCTCGTGGAGCTTCAGGCACGCGTCGGCGGAGGCCTCGGTGATGGTGCCGTCCCCCTTCACCTCCGCATAATCCCGGCAGCGCCGCAGCAGTCGGTTGCAGATGCGGGGTGTGCCACGGCTGCGGCGGGCGATGGCCTCGGAGCCTTCCCGGGCCAAGTGGATGCCGAGGAGGTCCGCCGAGCGGTTCGCGATGATGGCCAGCTCCGCCCGGGTGTAGAACTCCAGGCGGTGGACCAGGCCGAACCGGTCGTGAAGGGGCTTGGAGATCAGCCCGGCGCGGGTGGTGGCGCCGACCAGGGTGAAGGGGCGGAGGTCGACCTTGAGGGTCTGGGCACTGGGCCCCTGCCCGATCAGGATGTCCAGCTTCCGGTCCTCCATGGCCGAATAGAGGAGTTCCTCGATGGGCGCGGACAGGCGGTGGATCTCGTCGATGAAGAGGAACTCCCCGGCCTCGAGGTTGGTGAGGATGGCCGCCAGATCCCCCTTCTTCTCCAGGGCCGGCGCCTGGATCACCTTGCACGGGGCGCCCATCTCGTTGGCCAGGACGTGGGCCAGCGTGGTCTTGCCGAGCCCCGGGGGGCCGAAGAGCAGCACGTGGTCCATGACCTCTCCCCGCCGGGAGGCGGCCTGGAGGGCGATCTCCAGGCGGGCCTTCACCTTCTCCTGCCCGATATATTCCTGGAGCCGCTGCGGCCTCAGCGAGTATTCGGCGGGGTCCTCATGACCACCAGTGGGGTCCAGGTCGGGGTGTCGGTGCATGACTCCTATTCCCTCACGGGACTTCCACTTGTGTCCAGCCGGTGGCCGGATAATCTTGGGGACACGCAGTCCAACCCCCTGTTCCCTCACTCCGAAACCCGGGAGATGTAGTGGCCCAGCGCTACCAGCTCCTGATCCGCGACCGCCACGGATTCGAGCGCACGGTGCCCCTGACCCGGTCGGTCACCCTGGGGCGGCAGAGCCTCTGCGACGTGGTGCTCTCGGACAACATGATCAGCCGGAACCACCTCCGCCTGGAACTCCGCGATGACATCTGGTGGGCCGAGGACCTCCAGACGACCCACGGGAGTTTCTACAAGGATCAGCAGCTCGGCCGGGTGGCCTGGGAGCCCAGCACGCCCCTCAGGCTGGCGGACGGCGCCTACACCCTCACCTTGCTGAGGCTGGATCGCACCAGTTCCGAGCTTCACCTCCAGGCCATCCTCGAGACGGCCCAGCTCCTGGCCGAGGAGGTGGATCTCGAGGATCTGCTGGAGCAGGCCCTGGACAAGCTGCTTTCCATCTCGGGCACCGATCGCGGGTTCCTGATGCTCCTGGAGGATGGCGAGCTCAGGCCCCGCGTCCAGCGCAACCTGGGGCAGGAACTCGAGGGCAGCATCCAGCTCTCCCTGTCCAGCGTGCGGAAGGTGTTCGAGACGGGAGACCCGGTCTGGATCCTGAACGTCGCCGACGAGCACCACCTCTCGAGGCAGCAATCCATCCACCGGCTCGAGCTGAAGACCATCCTCTGCCTTCCCCTGCTCCTCCAGGGCCGGCGCCTTGGCGTGGTCTACCTCGACAGCCGCCGGCCCATCACCGAGCCCCTCGACCGCGAAACCTTCGAGGCCATCGTCGCCCTCTGCGCCATCTCCATCGAACGGACCCGGCTCTCCGAGGAGAACCTGCGCAGCCACGTCCTCGCCACGGTGGGCCAGGTGGCCAGTTCCATCGTCCACGATTTCAAGAACGGGCTCTTCGTCCTGCGGGGCCACGCGGACCTGCTGGAGCTGTCCACGGAGGACCCGAAGATCCGGCACCACTGCCGGAAGATCCTGGAGTGCGTGGACCGCCTGACCCACCTGAGCCAGGATGTCCTCGACTTCGCGAAAGTCCGCGAGCCCAACCGGGAGACCGTCGATCTCCGGGCCTTCCTGGACGCCATTCTCGAGCCCATGGTCCCCCGCGCGGCCGAGCTTGGCGTCCGGCTCCGAACCGAGGGCCAGACCTGCCTGGTCAAGCTCGATCCCGGCCAGTTCACCCGCGTGATGGAGAACATCCTGACCAATGCCCTCGATGCCACCGTGGACATGGACGGGGAGGTCCTTGTCGCCTGGACTCAGTTGAACGGGGGCATCCAGATCCGCGTGAAGGACCGAGGCCGCGGCATCCCCAAGAAGCTGATGAAGCGGATCTTCGAGCCCTTCTTCAGCTACGGGAAGCGGATGGGGACCGGGCTCGGCATGGCCACCGTGAAGAAGATCGTCGAGGAGCACGGGGGCACCTTGGAATTCATCAGTCAGGAAGGCAGTGGCACGGAGGTCATCATGACGTTGCCTGAGCACCCCATCACCGGGACCATCAAGCTTTCCGACGAGTCCACCGGCAACCACAAGGTGCTCGGGTGACCGCGATCCGGGTCGGGCAGGGCTTCGACGTCCACCGGTTCGCCGCGCCCGAAGAACACCGCCCCCTCGTCCTCATGGGCTGCGAGGTCCCCCATGATCGTGGCCTGGCGGGCCATAGCGACGCCGACGTGATGCTCCATGCCCTCATGGACGCCCTGCTGGGGGCCGCGGGGCTCGGCGACATCGGCCTGCACTTTCCGGACACCGATCCGGCCTACAAGGGCGCCGATTCGGCCCGGCTGCTGGAACGGGTGGTGGGGGACCTCGCGGAGCGGGGCTGGCAGGTGGTGAACGCGGACGTGTGCCTCATCGGGGAGCGGCCCAAGATCGGGCCCCATCGGCGCCGGATGCGGGACCGCGTGGCGCCCCTGCTCGGGCTTGCCCCGGAATCCCTCAATGTGAAGGCCACCACCACCGAGCAGCTGGGTTTCACGGGCCGCGGCGAGGGCCTTGCCGCCCAGGCGGTGGTCCTGATCCAGCGGGACTGAGACCTCCGCGGTCTTCCTCGCATATGATGGAGCTTCCGGAGGGTTCATGAAGCTCCACGCCGTTCTTCCCGCCCTGGTGCTGCTGGGCACCGCGACCTTCTTCGGATGCAAGAAGGTGCCGCTGACCCCCAGCCACCCCATCCCCGCGGGCGAGGTGGTCTTCCGGTTCACCAGCAAGGTCCAGGGGCCCGTGGAGCTCACGGTGGACGGGGCCCGCATTCCCGTCCAGCAGCTGCCCAAGGGCGCCATCAGCCTCGTGGTGAAGGGGCTCGCCCCCGGCAAGCACCGGTTCTTCCTGACCAGCCAGCGGGAGACGTTCAGCCCGGACCTGGGCGAGCTGGACCTGAGCGGCGACCAGGGCCTCTACCTGGTGACGCTCACGCAGCATCTGGATGCGGTGCTTTACGGCAAGCCGGATCCCCTGCCGCCGGCCGAGGGGCTCCGCGGCGTGACCGCAGTCCTCACCAAGTAGCGCCATGGCGCTGGTGGCCCGAGCCCATCGGCGAGACCACCTCCTCGGTGGCCCGGGGACCCTCATGACCCGATGTCTCGAGGCGGGGCTTCCGGTGGCCTCCGCCTGCTCGGGGCGCGGGGCCTGCGGGAAGTGCGTCATCACCGTGCTGCACGGCGCCGAGGCCCTCCAGGCCCCGACCCCCCACGAAGCCGAGGTCCTCGCGAGGAACGGCGCCGGTCCGGATCAGCGCCTCAGCTGCCAATGCGATCCAGAGGGCGCAGTGGACCTTCTCCTCACCACGGGCTACTGGTGAGGCGCGGAGCCTGGTTCGCCCTCGGCCTGGCGCCCGTTCTCACCCTGGTCACCCTGGGCGGATTCGTCGGATGGAAGGCCCGGTCGGTGGCCCGGGAGCTCATCGATCCGCCCTTCTACCGACCCCAGCCCCTGGGGCGGGTGGAGGCCACCTACCGGGAACTGGCGGAGGGCCGGGACGGCGACCCGGGAGGGGCCTGGTCCACCGAGGAGGTGGGAGGGCTCCAGCTCTGGCGGTTCACCCGCCGGAGGACCTCCCCGGGCGTGGTGCTCCTGCTCCACGGCTTTGGCGACGATCGCTGGGGCACCAGCCCGGCCCTCAAATGGTTCCCGGACCTGGATGCGGCCATCTTCACCTACCGGCGGCGGGACGATGCCCTGCGGCGGGGGGGCCCCGTCCCGGCCGTGACCTTCGGGGTGGAGGAATCCCGGGATGTGGTCCGGGTCGTGCACCGCCTGGAGGCCGAGGGCACCCCCCGCCGGCGGATCGTCCTGCTGGGCCGCAGCCTCGGCGCCTCGGTGGGCCTCCTGGCCCTGGCCGATCTGGAAGGCGAGGGGAAGGGTCCCCTGGCGGGCATCATCTGGGAGGGAGCCCCGGCCAGCAGCCGCAGCTTTGCCGAGCGGCTGGTGCGCGGCCCCAAGGACCGCTGGTGGCACCTCCTCGCGCCGCCCATCGGGGCCCTGGCCGCCTCCCTGGCCGGGCGCATGGGCGGCTATGCGCCCGAGGACACGGACCTCCTCCGCCGCCTGGGGGGGCTCAGGCTGGCGACGCCCAGCCTCTGCTTCCTGGCCACCCAGGACCGCCTCGCGCCGCCGGAGGTCCAGCGGGCCGTCGAGGCGCGCTTCCGGAGCGGCCGGATGATCGAAGTGGCCACCTGGCACCTCCACTGCGCGGACGTGCTGGGACCCGGCTACACCGGGGCCATCCGGGCGGCCGTGGACGACTGGTTCCAGGCCCCCGGGGGGCGCCCGGAAAGGGCCCAGACCGCCCCTTGAGCCCGCGTCAGGAGCCCCTGGGAATCAATCGTCCTCGTTGGCGGCGACGGTGGCGCGGAGCAGCTTGGGCGTGATGCGCTCGACGATGGGCTCGAACACCTTGTTCACCAGCTCCTCGTCGTACTGGACCTCAGTCCCGGTGCCCGCCACTTTCACGCTGGTGTCGTCCAGCTTGTCCTCGTCCTTCCAGGCCCCGAGGATCTCGCCGGTCTCCACTTCGATCAGCCGGATGTCCAGGCGCCCGGTGAAGGAGGCCTTCTTCACGTTGACGCTCCCGGCCACGGCGCCGGCCATGCCATTGCCCGTCACCCGGCCCACCAGGGCGCCCACGCCCCATCCGGAGCTGAAACCCGCCTCCTTGTAGGCGAACCGGGTGACCTTGCCGGTCATCACGTACTTCACGCCAAGCAGCTTGCCGATCTTCTGGACGGTGGCGGTATCCACTTCCCCGCTCTGCTGGAAGTTCAGTTCCTCGCGGATGTCCTGGAGGCGCTCCCGCTCGATGACGCGGATCTTGTTCTTGCCCTTCGCGACGATTTCCGTCGTGAAGAGGTCCCTCAGCTGGTTGGAGATGGTGCCCATCTGGTTGCCCCAGCCGCCGTAGCGCCAGCCGTGCCACGCATCGGGCGCCGCCTTGAAATCCAGGATGGCGATGCGGGGGAGCTTGGCCCTGTCCTCCTTGGAGAGCTTCTTCTGGGCCAGGGCGGGAGCCGCCAGGGCGAACACCGCCAGGAGGGAGATGAGCAGCTTGTGGAGGCGCATGGGAATTCCTCGGGGCGATGGGGAGGGATTCAGTCGTCGATGAGCTTGCTGCGAAGTTCCTTGCCCAGCTTGAAGTAGACCACCCGCTTGGGGGGGACCTGGATGCTCTCCCCACTGCGCGGATTCCGTCCCTGCCGGGCCCGCCGGTCGCGCAGGCGGAAGCTGCCGAACCCGCGCAATTCAACGCCTTCGCCCGCCTTGAGGGATTCGATGATGCTCTCCAGGAAGGTGTTCACCAGGACGTCGGCATCCTTCTTCCCGAGTTCGAGGCGCTCCATCAAGTATCGGGAGAGATCGGCCTTGGTGAGGGTCTCCATCGCTTCCATGGGAACTCCGAGTGAGGTGGTGGCTCAGGTGGCAAGAGGGTAGTCCTCAATAAATCCCTATCCACGCCCCGCGGTCAAGGGGGACATCTCCATCTATTTGAAAAAAAGGGGGGCGAACCCCCCGATTGGAACCGGACCCGAAGATCCATCAATCCATGAGCCATTCCAGGAGGAAGCGGGGCCCTTCGCCGCTCGCCCCGTGGGTCCGATAATCCCGCTCCTTGCCGGACCAGCTTCCCGACAGGTCCACATGAGCCCAGGAGGCCTGGCCCACGAACTCCCGCAGGAACAAACCGGCCGTGATGGTTCCCCCCCAGCGGATCCCGGTGATGTTCTTCAGGTCGGCCAGGGGGCTCTTGAGCAGGTCGCTGTACTCCTCGACCAGGGGCAGCTGCCAGAGGTACTCGCCCACGGCGCCCCCCGCGTCCAGGAGCCGGTCCAGCAGCTTCTGGTCCGTGCCCATGACCGCGGAAACCCCATCCCCCATGGCGATGAGGGCCGCCCCGGTGAGGGTGGCCAAGTCCACCACATGGTCAGCATTCATTTCGCTCGCGAAATGGAGCAGGTCCGCCAGCACCAGCCGGCCCTCGGCATCGGTGTTGAGCACCTCGATGGTCTTTCCGCTGCGGCTGCGCAGCACATCACCGGGCTTGTAGCTCGATCCCGACGGCATGTTCTCCACCAGGCCCATGAGGCCGGTGACCTGGACCGGCACCTCCAGCTGGGCGCAAGCCACGAGCGTGGCCAGCACGATGGCCGCCCCGGTCATGTCGTCCTTCATGGTTTCCATGCCGGCGGCGTCCTTGAGCGAGAGCCCGCCCGAATCGAAACAGACCCCCTTGCCCACCAGGACCACGTGTTTCTTCGGTTTCTCCTTCGGCTTGTATTCAAGCTTGACGACCCGGGGAGGCCTGACACTGCCCTGGCCCACGGCGAGCACCGCGCGGAACCCGCCCTTTTCGAGGGCCGGCACGTCCAGGACCTCGCAGTGCAGCTTGAACTGCTTCGCCAGCTTCACGGCCGCGTCGGCAAAGACCTCGGGATAGAGATCCCCGGCGGGCGTGTTGGCCAGGTCCCGGACGCGGTGGCAGGCGGCCACGCCGGCCTCCAGGGCCGGCAGCTTGCGCCGGGCCTTCCGGGTGTCGTCGCCGTTGGTGAAGATTTCGACGGAGGAGAACTGCTTGGGTTCGGGTTTTTCCCCCTTGAACGCGACGAAATCGTAATTGGCGAGCAGGATGCCTTCGGTCAGGGCCACCTGCACCGCGTCGTGGTCCAGCGTGGAGGTCGAGGGGGAGAGGATGCCGATCTTCTTCCACTTCTTCTTGAGGCAGAACCGCCCCGCCGAACCCACGGCCTTGCGGATCTTGTTGAGGGTCACCTTCTCTTCATCGCCGAGCCCCACGAGCACCATCCACCGGCTTTCCTTGACGCCATTGGGATGATGCAGCGGAACAACTTCAAGATAGTCCGCTTTGAAATCCTCCTCGTCCATCACTTGGCGGGCGACCTTGCTGATGGCGAGTGGCAGTCGATGGCGCTCACGTCCAGAAAAGACGGGAACGATGAGAGCATCCCCCGCGAAGTCCTTACCGGACTGAGAGCTGATATCCACTGAAGGCATGGGGGTTCCTCCTCGCCAACGAGACTAGGGCGATTCTGGAAAAAAGAAAAGATCATTTTTTGTTCATTATTTGTCACAAATATCCAATCTGTTAGTGTCTTATTTTTCGACACTAGGCCCAAGGTACAGATCGCAAATTCCGTTGAAGGCCCTCCGGCGGCCGGAGGACCGGCAGGCTCCCGGGGGGATCAAGGCTTCGCGCGACCCTGCCCCTCAGGCGGCGCTGGCCCGCTTCAGGAGTTCTTCGAACTGTTCGAAGAGGTGGGCGCGGGGCCCCTTGGGCTGCCGCTTCAGGACCATCCCGGCCTGCTCGGGGGTGCGCCCGCCCTTGGCCTGGTTGCAGGTCAGGCAGCAGCCCACCAGGTTCTGCCAGGTGGTGGACCCGCCCTGGCAGAGCGGCACCACGTGATCCACGGTGGTGGCCTTCTTCTGGCATCCCTCGTACTGGCAGAGGAAATGGTCGCGCCGGAGGACCCGCCGCTCCAGGCGTCCCAGGAGCAGCTTGGAATCGCTGCAGGCCTGGACGTGGGGGAAGATGATCAGCTCCAGCCGCGCTTCCAGGTTCATGTGGCGCTCGAAGGTCGCGGGGTTCAGGATGTGGGCCCGGCCGGACACGACGGCGCACAGGGCCCGGCGGCGGCTGACCTCCTGCATGGGGACATAGTTCCGGTCGACGGCAATCACCTCGCCAATCCCGTGACGTTCCCGACCCTTCAGCATCCAACCCCCGGGTTGGCCCGAATCCTAAGGCATTCTCCCAAATTGTGAAGTGAATTATTCCGGGCCGGACGGGCCCGCCAGGGTCGGGGGAGGCTCCTCCTCCGACAGGATCTCGACCCCGGCCAGCCGTTTCTCCATGAGTTCCTTCCGTTTGGAGACATCCCCCAGCTTGGAACTGGCCTCGTCCAGCTTCTTCTGGACCACGGCCAGGGACTCCCCGAATTTCCCGAACTCGGCCTTCACATGGCCCAGCAGCTTCCAGACCTCCCCGCTCTGCTTGGTGATGGCCAGGGTCTTGAATCCGACCTGGAGGCTGTTGAGGAAGGCCGTGAGGGTGGTGGGCCCCACGAAGGTAACCTTGCACTCCCGCTGGATCCTCTCCAGCAGGCCCGGCCGGCGCAGCGCCTCGGCGTAGAGGCCCTCGAAGGGGAGGAAGAGCAGCGCGAAATCGGTGCTGTAGGGGGGAGCGATGTACTTGTCGCGGATGTCCCGGGCCTGGGAGAGCAGGCGGGCCTCGAGGGCCCGGCCCGCCACCTCCACGGCGGCGAGGTCCGCGGTCTCGTAGGCCTCCCTGAGCCGCTGGTAGTCCTCCAGGGGGAACTTCGCATCGATGGGCAGCCAGACCGTGGCGCCCTCCTCGGGCCCGGGCAGCTTCACGGCGAACTCCACCACTTCCGGGCTGCGGGGCCGCACCTTCACGTTGGCGGCGTACTGCCCGGCGGACAGGAACTGCTCCAGCAGGGCGCCCAGCTGGGCCTCGCCCAGCACCCCGCGGATCTTCACGTTGGTGAGGGCGCGCTTCAGGCCCCCCACGTCCTGGGCCAGGGTCTGCATCTCCCCCAGGCCCTTCTGGACCTGCTCGAGCCGCTGCGCCACCAGGTTGAAGCTTTCCCCGAGGCGCTTCTCCAGGGCCTCGTGCAGCTTCTCGTCCACGGTGTGCCGGATCTGCTCGAGACGGTCCTCGTTGGATTTCTGGAGGGCCTCCAGGCGCTGCTCCACCTGCTGCTGGACCTGGCTGAGCTGACCGGCCTGCTCGGCCCGGGCGGCCCTCAATGCCTCCTGGGTGGCGGCGGCCAGGAGCCGGAACCCTTCGGCCAATTTTTCCGCCTGGGCCGTCTTGAGCTCGCCGAGCTCCGCCAGGAGGGGCCGCAGCTGGGACACCAGGGCCTGCTGGGACTCCACCCGGTCCCGGGAGGCCAGGTCCTCCATGCTCCGGCGCAGGGCCTCGAAGGGCCGGGGATCCGCCGGGGCCCTCCGCAGGCCGGCCCAGACCGCAAGCGCCGCCAGGAGACAGGTGAGGGCGGAGAGGACAACCAGCAGGCTCATGCCCCCATCATCGCCCCGGGGAACGCGTCAGGCACTGTCCATTTCGCCCGGCGGCCCTCGCCCTCGGGCTCGATCCAGAGGCGGGCCACCCAGGCCGTGGGCCAGGGCCCTTCCCCGTCCGCCCATTCGACCACCAGCCGGTCCGACGCGCTGAGGCTCTCCTCCAGGCCCAGCGACCACGCGCCCTCGGGCCCCGGCCGGTAGAGATCCAGGTGGAAGAGGCGTCCCGCGGGGTGGTCGTAGCGGTGCAGCACCGCGTAGGTCGGCGAGGCCACCTCGTCCGGGTCGCCCCCCAGCCCCCGGAGGAAGCCGCGGGTCCAGGTGGTCTTGCCCGCCCCCAGGTCGCCGTGCAGGAGCCAGGTCCCCCCCGGGGGGGTGTTCCGGGCCAGGGCCTCGCCCAGGGCCTCCGTGGCGGCGTCGTCGGGCAGGAAGGCCTCAGGCACGCAGCAGCTCCGGCAGCAGGCCGGCCATGTCGCGGGGGAGCAGGCCCGCGCCGGGGAGCAGGTCCGCCGCGGCGCCGTGGAACCAGGCCGCCGTGGCCGCCGCTTCCCGCATGGGCAGGCCCTGGGCCCGGAAGCCCGCCACCATGCCCGCCAGGAGGTCCCCGCTGCCGCCGGTGGCCATGCCGGGATGGCCCGTGGGATTGATCCAGAGCGCCTCCTCGGCCCCCCCGGCGATGATGCTCTGGGCCCCCTTGAGGATGAGGACTCCGGGCCGGCCCGAGGCCACCTGCCGCGCCTGGGCCAGGCGCTCGTCCATGAGGAGCGGCCGGGGCAGGCCGAAGAGGCGGGCGAACTCGCCCGGATGGGGCGTGATGGCCGTTCCCGGCCGCTCCATCCAGCGTTTCCCCTCCCCGGCCTGGAGGGCGGAGGCATCCACGACCAGGGGGCCGTCCCAGGCCGGGACCTGAGCGATGCCTCCCGGCCCCACCAGGAGGACATCCGTCCCCTCGGGCACGGCCCCCTGCCAGGACCGCACCATGGCCTCCGGCACCTGGGCGGCGACTTCGGCGCGGACCTCGGGCTCGGTCAGCACGGTCACCAGGCCCGCGCCCACGCGCAGGGCCCCAAGCGCGGCCAGGACCGCAGCCCCGCTCATGCCCAGGCTGCCCGCGCGGATGACGACATGCCCGAAGCTGCCCTTGTGTGCGTTCCACTCCCGCGGCTGAAGGAGGGGGCGCTCCAGCACCTGCAGGCCCGCCTTCGGGGCCGAATCCAGGGGGATGGGGACGACCGTGATCTCGCCGCACCAGGCCCGGGCCGGAAGGAGGCCGTGGCAGACCTTGCGGGCGCCGAAGCAGGCGGTGCGGGTGGCGCGCACGGTCTCGCCGGGGAGCTCCGCGGCGCCGGGATCCAGGCCCGAGGGGAGGTCCAGGGCCAGGACCGGCAGGTTCGAGGCGTTCAGCGCCCGCACCCAGGCCAAGGCCGGGCCGTCCAGGGGCCGCGTGGTGCCCAGGCCGAAGAGGCCATCCACCACCCAGCCCCGCCAGGCGCGCATGAGCTCGGCGGGATCCGGCGCCCCCAGGACCTCGCCGCCGAGGCCCTGCCAGAGGCGGGCCTGGAGGGCCGCATCGCCGCGCCACTCCGGCCGGGCGAAGGGGGACCAGACCGTGACTTCCCGCCCCTGGAGCCGGGCCATGCGGGCCAGGGCCAGGGCATCGCCGCCGTTGTTCCCGGGTCCCGCCAGCACCTGCAGCGGCTCGCCCGGAAGAAGGAGCCCCAGGGCCCCGAGGGCCGCGTGCTCCTGGAGGATCAGCGAGGGAATCCCCCAGCCCTCGATGGCCTGGCGCTCCGCAGCCCGCATTTCGTCGGCAGTAAGTAGGGGAAGCATGCGGACAGTCTAGGACCGTTCCGCCAGATATGCTGCGAGAGCCGATGGGTACAGCTCCATTTCCGCCGCGTAGACCCGCTGCTGCAGGTCCTCGGGCGTGTCGTCCGGAAGGACGGGAACGCGCCGTTGCTGGAGGATGCGCCCGTGGTCATACTCCCCATCCACCAGGTGGACCGTGGCGCCGGACTCGGTCGCCCCCGCCGCCAGCACGGCCCGGTGGACGTGCATGCCGTACATGCCCGGCCCGCCGTACTGTGGCAGCAGTCCCGGATGGATGTTGAGGATGCGGCCCTCCCAGCGGGCCGGCACGGCCAGTTTCTTCAGCCAGCCGCACAGGCAGATCACCTCCGCGCCGGCCCCTTCGGCGGCCCGGTAGCAGGCCTCGGAAAAGGCCTCGTCCGATGCGAAGTCCTTCCGGACCACGACCGCCGTGGGCAGGCCCTCCGCCTCCAGCCGGGGGATGCCGCCGGCCTTGGCCGTGGAGGCGAGCCCCAGGACCGGGAGGGCCGGGACCCGGCCCTCCCGGCAGGCCCTGAGCAGGCTCAGGGCGTTGCCGCCGGTGCCGGAGATGAAGAGGGCGAGCCGTTTCACTGGAGGGCCGTGAGGACCGCCACATCCGCGATGTCCTGGGCGCTGCAGCCGCGGCTGAGGTCGTTGGCGGGCCGGCCCAGGCCCTGGAGCAGCGGGCCGAGGGCCACGGCGCCCCCGAGCCGCTCGGTGAGCTTGTAGGCGATGTTACCGGCATCGAGGCTGGGGAAGACCAGCACGTTGGCCTTGCCCGCCACGGACGAGCCCGGCGCCTTCTTCTGTCCCACGGCGGGCAGCAGCGCCGCGTCCGCCTGGAGCTCCCCGTCCACGGCCAGATCCGGGGCCCTTTCTTTGATGATGGCCAGGGCGGCCCGGACCTTGTCCACGCAGGGATGCTCGGCGGAGCCCCGGGTGGAGAAGCTGAGCAGGGCCACGCGGGGTTCCACGCCCATGACGCGGCGGGCGTTTTCCGCCGAAGCCAGGGCGATGTCCGCCAGCTGCTCGGGCGTGGGGTCCGGCACCACGGCGCAGTCCGCGAAGATCATGGCGCCCTGCTCGCCGAAGGCCGCATCGGGGTGGATCATCAGGAAGAAGCTGGAGACGGTCTGGATGCCCTTGGCGGCGCCGATGGCCTGGAGGCAGGCCCGCACGGTCTCCGCCGTGGTGTTCAGGGCCCCGGCCACCATGCCGTCGCAGTGGCCGGCCTGCACGAGCATGGCGCCGAACCAGAGCGGGTTCTGCACGGCCTCCACGGCCTGGGCTTCGGTGATGCCCTTGGCCTTGCGCCGCTCGAAGTAGGCCCCGGCCAGCTCATCCAGCCGGAGGCTCGCCGCGGGATCCACCAGTTCCGCGCCCTTCAAGGGGAGGCCCAGATCCGCGCCGCGCTTCATCATCGTCATCGGATCGCCCAGGAGCGTGAGCCGGCAGAGGCCCTGGTCCAAGAGGAGCTGGGCCGCCTGGAGGGTGCGATCGTCCCGGCCCTCCGGAAGCACGATATGGCGCTGCAGTTCCTTGGCGCGGGCGCGGAAGCGCCCCATCCAATGGGTGTGGTTGGCATGGGTCATGGGTTCCTCCGTCGGCGGGGCGTGGGGCTGGTGGGGGCTTGGGAAGGGGCCAGAAAGGCCCTGGGGTCCTGGCCGGTCCGATGTTGGAAGACCTCGGCCAGGCTGGGGGCGCCGGAGCTGGCTTCATCCAGGTACATGGCTTCGATGCGATGCATGGGCAGGAACCGGGTGCCCAGCGCCACCTGGTCCATCTGGTCGGTGCGGACGAGCGTCAGCACCTCCTCCCAGGGGCTCAGCTCCAGCCCCCGGAGGGCGATGCCGGCGGCATCCAGCCCCAGGAGACAGCCCCAGACGCGCTCCCGCGGGGAGTGGAGCACCACCACCACCAGGTCGCCGGATTCGAAGGGCATGGTCAGGGGCAAGGAAGGCTCCAGTTCAATGCTTAAGAGTGCCTAACAAACCCCCCACGGCCCACCCTTTCCGGGAAGATCTGCCGGCCTGGACCGGTCCCCTCCAGCTTAGCGCTGTCCCATGGGAACGCGGTATTTCCCGGATGCCGGCCTCCAGCCGGGCATTCCCCCCGCCCAGGGACTAGACTGAATCCAGGAGCACTCCCATGACCAAGCCCCTCGTCCCCGCCGACCTCCTGAAATCCGTTCAGGCCATGGACAAGCCGGCCCCCTCCGCCTCCTCGGCCAAGCCCAAGGCAAATGCCGGGCCCAAGCCCGCCGTCAGGGCCTCCACCAAGCCCCAGGGCAAGAGCGGCGTGGCCCACACCCGCATGAGCAACCGCGGAAAGTAGCCCGCCTCAGAGCTGGATCCAGGCCACCAGGAGGGCCGCCACAAAAGAGGCCCCCAGCATCACGGCCAGCCTCTGGCCGAAGGCCCGGCCGCCGGAGATCCACGCGAAGCCGGCCTTGGCGAGCGTATTGGCGCCGACGGCCAGGATGATGGCCATCGTGGCCGTGGCCGCGGGCAGGCCCACCCCGCGTACCTGGCTGCTGACGGCGAGGGTGATGGGATTCACGTCCGCCAGTCCGGACAGCCCCGCAGCCACCATCAGGCCCCGGTCGCCGAACCAGGACCGGGCCGCCGCCGACACCAGCAGCATCGTGGCCAGGGCCAGGCCCCAGGCCGCGGCCCGCTTGAGGTGGAAGGGATTCTTGACGGGCATCTCCTCCCCGCCGACCTGCCTGCGACCCGCACGGTAGATCCAACCGCTGCAGCCGAGCAGGACCAGCACCATGGCGGCCATGGGCAGCAGCAGGGGCCAGACCAGGACGGATCCGCCCACCACGCCCGCCAGGATGGCCACGCGCAGACTCGTCACCGCGCAGGCCAGCATGATGGCCACCTGGCCCGGCCCCCTGAGGGCCGGGTCCTCGCGGGCCTGGCGTGACACGGTGACGGTCACCACCGTGGAACTCACCAGCCCGCCCACGAGCCCGGTCATCAAGGCCCCCCGGCTGGACCCGAGGATGCGGTTGAGCCCGTAGCCGAGGAAATCCACGGAGGCGATCAGCGCCACCATCCACCCCACCTTGCGCGGGGACAGCACCCCCCAGGGGTCCAGGGTCCGCACCGGCAGCATGGGCAGGAGGATGGCGAAGACGATGAGCAGCTGCATGGCCGCCGTCATGTCTTCCCGCTGCAGCTTGGGAATCCAGGCGCGAATCCAGGGTTTCGAGAGCAGCAGCAGGGTGACGATGACCGTGGTGGCCACGGCCAGCAGTGCGTCCCGGGTGAGCAGCATGCCCAGCAGGGGGGCCGCGAGGGCGGCGATCTCCGTGGTGAGGCCACGATCCGAGACATTGGTCTTCACGTAGAAGAGGCCTATCATCAGCGCCGACATGGCCATGGCCGCGATGGGCATCGCCAGGCCGTCGCCCCCCACTTTCACGGAGATCCAGCCCACGAGGGTGAGCAGGGCGAAGGTCCGGGCGCCCAGGCCCCCGTGGGGGGCGCCCACCAGGTCCGATTCCCGCCGGTTGTGGGCCGCCGCCTGCCCCTCCTGGCTTCGTTCAAACCCGCTGCGTTCTCGCTCGAGGCCCATCATCAGACCCAAAGCCACGGCCGTGGCGGCCTCCTTCAGGGTGGACAGATCCAGGCTGAGCATGCGGGTCCCTCCGGAGGAGCTAATCGGCCAAGTTCCAAATCTGGATGTGACTCGTGCGCTTCAATACTTCCGCCACCAGGTCCGGCGCCGCCGTTCCAAAGGTCCGGACCCGGAAGGCATCCCCTCCCGGCAGGTGGACGACATGGACGGCGGCTCCGCCCGGGAAATCCGGATGCCTCGCCAGGGGACGGGCGAGGGCCTCGAGATCGAGGGCCTGGAACCAGCCTTCGGGCAGGGGCGCCGTGCGGGCCCCGGGCACCAGGGCCCCCACTTCCCGGGCCTGGAGCAGGACGAGGTGCCAGGCGCCGTGCTCGAGGCCGCGCCAGCAGAGGAAGGGCGGCAGGCCGCCGAAGCCGATGCCCCCCTTGCGCACCTCGGGCCAGGCCCTCAGCGAAGGGAGGCCCGCCTCGTCCGCGGCGTCCATGGCAAGGACGGCCAGATCGGGCGAGGCGGGAGGAACCCAGGGTTCGACGTTCAACATCCCGTCGAGCATCGCATATCGGATAGGCTTGGGCCCATGTGCATGTGTACGACGCGCCAGCCCGGAAGGCCCGGGCCCACCCGCCGGGGGCGGCCATGAACCCGAGACCCGTCATCGCCACGGGGCAGCAGATCGGCGCGGGGTGGAGCCCTGCCCTTTCCGTGGCCAAGGCCATGGCGGCCCTCGCCGAGGCCCGGCGCACCGGCGGCGAAGCCGTCTACTGGCTGGCGGACGAGGACCATGACCGCGCCGAGGTGGCCACCGTGGCCGGGTGGGCCGGCCCCCGGCTGATCCGGCACCGGTTCCGGTTCGACGCGCGCCTGGGGACCGCCACCGGATGGCTGCCCTGGACCCCGGCCCACCAGGTGGAGGCGTCGGCCCTCTGGGGTTCTCTGCCGGAACCCCAGGAACCCACGCTGCGGGGTCATGTCCTGACCCTGGGCCAACCCCTGTGGGATCGCGGCCTCCGGCCCTTCTCGCCCACGGATCCCCGGGTCCGGGAGCCCATCCAGGGGGAGCTGGAGCGCTGGCGGACCCTCGACCTCGAAGCCCTGCTGGTGCGGCAGGCCCTCGCCCTGGAGGCCGAGGGCGCGCCACTGCCCCTGGATCCGCGGGTCCAGGCCGCCTGGTTCTCGCTGGACCCGCACACGGGGCGGCGGCAGCGGCTGGATTCCGGCGCACCGCTGCCCAAGGGCTGCTGGCTCAGCCCCGGCGCCGCCATCCGCCCCCTGATGCAGTCGCTCCTGCTGCCGGTGGCGGCGGTGGTGCTGGGTCCTTCCGAACGGGCCTACTGGCGGCTCTGCGAGCCGCTCTGGGAGCGCGTGGGGCT
>JARLGO010000025.1 GCA_031292655.1 Geothrix sp. | reverse complement strand
GACCACCGCATGATCCTCATGTTCGCCGGCCTGCTCGTCGCCATCTCCCTCACCAAGGGAATCTTCCTCTACGCCCAGCGCTGGATCCTCATCGGCATCTCCCGCGAAATCGAATTCGACATCCGCAACGACCTCTTCCGCCACCTCGAGAAACAGGACTCCGGCTTCTACCAGCGTTACCGCACCGGCGACGTCATGGCTCGCATGACCAACGACCTCAACGCCGTCCGCATGCTCCTCGGCCCCGCGCTCATGTATTCGGCCAACACCGTCTTCTTCACCATCTTCGCCCTCTACTTCCTGCTCCACCTCAGCCCCTGGCTCACCCTTGTCGCCCTCGCACCCATGCCCCTCGCCTCCATCCTCGTCCAATACCTCGGCCACCGCATCCACGACCGGTTCGAGCGCATCCAGGCCAGCTTCTCTGAAATCTCCTCCCAGGCCCAGGAAAACTACTCCGGCGCCCGCCTCATCCGCGCCTTCGCCCGCGAAGAATCGCAGATCGGCCTCTTTGAGAAACTCAACCGCGAATACATCGCCCGCGCTCTCCGCCTCGTGCAGCTCATGGGCATGCTCTGGCCCACCCTGGAATTCATCCTCGGCGTCTCCATGGTCATCACCCTTCTCGCCGGCGGCCACCAGGTCATCGCCCACCGCATCTCCGTCGGTCAGTTCGTCGAGTTCAATACCTACATGATCCTGCTCATCTGGCCCATCATCGCCGTCGGCTGGGTCATCAACCTCTTCCAGCGCGGCACCGCCTCCGTCGTCCGCATCGATGAGTTGCTCCAGGCCCAGCCCGCCATCGACGACAGCCAGGCCGATCCCGACCTCCCCAAAGACACCACACTGCACGGCGAAATCGAGTTCCGCCATCTAAGTTTTGGCTACGGCGAATCCCCGGTCCTCCGAGACATCTCGCTGAAGATACCCGCAGGCTCCAGCCTGGCCATCGTCGGACCCACCGGCTCCGGCAAAACCACCCTCGTCAGCCTCCTCTCGCGCCTCTATGAAGCCCCCGCCGGCTCCCTGCTCATCGATGGCCGCCCCATCCGCGAATATCCCCTCGCCACCCTCCGCCACAACATCGGCATGGTACCCCAGGAAACCTTCCTGTTCTCTGACACCCTCCGCGAAAACCTCAAATTCGGCGCTCCCGAAGCCGCGGAGCAGGACATGCTCAAAGCCGCTGAAGCCGCCCACATCCGCCAGGAGTTCGAAGAGTTCCCCCAGGGCTTTGAAACCATGGTCGGCGAGCGTGGCGT
>JARLGO010000024.1 GCA_031292655.1 Geothrix sp. | reverse complement strand
GTCAGCAGCTCGAAGGCCGTGGCGGCGAAGCTGTAGCGGTCCGAGGCGGGGGTGCCCTCCCCCCCCTTCAGGACTTCGGGCGGCGCGTAGGCGGGGGACCCCAGGAAGTCGCCGGTCACCGTCAGGCGCAGGGCCAGGGTCTGTGCGTAGTCCGCCTCGGTGCTCTCCTCGGTGCTGGGGGCCTCCAGGGGGCGCTCGGGATTCATGCTCATGTGGCCCATGGTGCGGGCGATGCCGAAGTCCATGAGCTTGGCCCGGCCTTCCTCACTCAGGAGGATGTTCTCGGGCTTCACGTCGCGGTGGACGATGGCCCGCCGGTGGGCCGCCCGCAGGGCCCGCGCGGCCTGGATCAGCACCCGCACCGCGGCCTCCGGGTCGAGGCTCTTCTCCTTGATGTGCTTGCCGAGGCTCTTCCCTTCCACGTATTCCATGGCGAGGAAGGGGCCCAGGTTCTCCTCCACGCCCACGTCGAAGACCGTCACCAGGTTCGGATGGTTCAGCTGGGCGCTGATCTCCGCCTCCCGGCGGAAACGCAACATGGCCTGGTGCCGGGCTGCGCCGGTGACCCGGACCACCTTGATGGCCACGCGCCGCTTCAGCAGGGGGTCCTCGGCCAGGTAGACGGTCCCCATGCCGCCCTGTCCGATGGGCCGCAGGACCTGGTACCTGCCGATCGTTCTTGGATCCGCCATGAGAAGGAATTCTAACCAGGAGACCCCGTCCCGCAGACGGGATAGAATGGAAAATTCGCCTTTCCGGAGCCCCCATGGCCACCCTTCTCGAAGCCATCGAGATCAAACGCAAGATGTTCTTCGAGCTCGAGGACACGCCCTTCCACTGCCTGGACGTGGAGATCTCCACGCCCACGGCCCGGGGCGGCCAGACGCTGGTGCGCATCAAGATGCGGAACCTGCTCACCCGGGCGGTTTTCGACAAGACCTTCAAGGCCGGCGACAAGTTCAAGGAGCCCGACCTCGCCCTGGCCCCCGCCAGCTACCTCTACAGCGACGGCGACGGCTCCCACTTCATGGACCAGGAGACCTACGAGACCCACACCCTGGGCGAAAGCCTCATGGGGGACGCGCTCGACTACCTCACCGAGGGCCTCATCGTCCAGATCCAGAAATACAACGGCAACCCCATCGGCCTCCAGCTGCCCACCCAGGTCGAACTCGCCGTCACCTACACGGAACCCGGCGCCCGCGGCGACACGGCCAGCGGCAACGTGACCAAGCCCGCCAAGCTGGAGACCGGCATCGAAATCAAGGTGCCCCTCTTCATCAAGGAGGGCGAGAAGGTCAAGGTCAGCACCGAGACCGGCGACTTCGTGGGCCGGGCCTAATGCTGAGCGAGGGGGACCGCCTGCTCCCTGCGGTCGCGCTGCGTCCCCCTCGCGCTCCCCGCGCGCCGCTCGGGCAAAGCCCGACCAGCGCACCTTCTCCGTCCCCGGCGCAGTTGAGCCGTGGAAAAGCCGTCGCGTGACCCGCAAGTTCCGCCTCGGCCAGAGCCGGGAGGCCCAGGACCTGGACCACCGGGATGCCTACTCCCGCGAGCGGGGTGGGGAGAGCAAGCGGCGCCAGCGCCAGGCCGAGCGCCTGGAGACCGGGATCGAAGCCCACGACCCCGAGGCCCTGCTGAGGCTGCCGGACCCGGGGGCCTGGATGCACCTGCCCGAGGCGACCCTCGTCCAGCGGCACAGCCAGTGGGTCGATCTGGAGCTGGCGGACCGCAGCGTCATGCGGGCCACCCTGGGCGGGAAGCTGAAGGGGGTGCGCCTGGTCTGCGGGGATCGCGTCCGGTACTCGACCGTGCCCGTGGAGCCTGAGGAGCCCCGGCTCCCCACCTCCCCGCCCGTTCGCGGCGATGGGGGGTCGCCCGAGGCCCAGGTGGTGGCCGTCATGCCGCGGAAGACCCTGCTCAAGCGGGGCGGCGGCGACGATCGCGAGCCCTGGCAGCTCATTTGCGCGAACGCCGACGAGCTTTGGATCTGCGCCGCGGTGGTGGACCCCCCCCTGCGCCCCGGCCTGCTGGAGCGGGCCCAGGTGCTCGCCCTCGATGGGGGCCTCCGGTTCCGGGTGCTCGTCACCAAGCGCGACCGGGCCTCGAAAAAGGACACCCTCCCCGAGCTGGACCCCCTGCGCGAGCAGGGCGTGTCGATCCATGAGACCTCCGCCCTGAAGGGCGAGGGCCTCGATCCCCTGCGGGGGCTCCTCCAGGGGCGGGTGGTGGTGCTGCTGGGCCACAGCGGCGTGGGCAAGAGCACCCTGGTGAACGCCCTCCATCCGGACGCGGCCTTGAAGACCGGGGACCTCACCAGGTTCGGCACCGGCAAGCAGACCACCACCGCGGCCCGCTGGCTGCCCCTCGGCTCCGGGGGCACCCTGGTGGACACGCCGGGCATCCGCAGCCTCAGCGTGCGCGGCTTCGACCGGGCCCTGCTGGGCCGCGTCTTCCCGGAATTCCCCGCGGAGGTGCTGGAGGATCCCCTCGCCTTCGACGCCGAGGACGAAGCCACCCTGGACCGCCTGGACCTGGCCTATCCGGAGCGCCTCCAGAGCCTCCAGCGGCTCTGGCTGGAGATGGACGACCGCAATCCCAATCAGAATGTCTGGCGCTAGGCCATGCAAGATCGCATGCAGTCCGATTCCAAGCTGCTGGGCCTCGTCTACGGCGCCGTGTTCGGGTCCCTGTTCCCCCTGTTCCATTTCGCCGCCCGGACCTTCTCCCGGCGGGAGCGGGGCCACGACATCGCGGACCAGGTGGCCAGCGCCTTCCTGGCCCTGCGCCCCCGGTACCTCGAGGCCATCCTCGGCAACACCGCGCAGGTCATGGGGTTGGGCCCCTCGCATCCCCTCGTCGACCGCACGGCCCGGGACATGGTGCGCCAGCACGCGAGGGCCTGGGTGGACTTCTTCTTTTATGGCCAGCGCCCCGCCGAGGAGGCCCTGGCCCAGTTCGCGAGCCTGGAGGGCCTCGGCCACCTCGAGGCCGCCCTCGCCGAAGGCCGCGGCGCCATCCTGCTCACGGCCCATGCGGGGAACTTCGAGCTGGGCGGCATCCTGCTGCGGGGCCGGAACCTGAAGGTCCACGCGGTCTACAAGCCCGACCGCTTCGAGGCCGTGGAACGGCTTCGGGAGCGCCTGCGCAGCCAGGGCGGGGTGGTGGGCATCCCCGTGGACGGCGTGGGGTTTTCCACCCTGCCCCTGGTGAAGCTCCTGCGGGAGGGGGCCCTGGTGGGCATGCAAGGGGACCGGGACTTCAGCTTGAATGGGGTGCCCATGCCCTTCTTCGGGCGGGACGTGCCCTTCCCCCGGGGGCCCTGGGAACTGGCCGCCATGACCGGCGCCCCCATCATCACGAGCTTTTTCTACACGGACGAGGAGCGCCGGTTCCACGCCCGCTTCGGGGAGCCCCTCCGCATTCACGGGGAGCGGGGCCAGCGCGGGGCGGCCATCGAAGCGGGCATGAAGGCCTATGTGGCCGACCTGGAAGCCCTCATCCGCCGTCATCCCAGCCAGTGGTACTGTTTCTATCCCTTCTGGGACGACCCGGCCCGGAACACCTCCTGAGGCCCCCGCATCCAAGGGCTGGGGTCCGGCGGAGGTCGCACCTTGTCCCCAGTCATAGGACGATTGCCTTAAGCTCAACCTGCCCCGGTCCGTTTCCGGTCCCCCAAGGAGTTCCCTTCATGCGCGGCGCCATCCCCCTTCTCCTCGTCCTCGCCACCACCTTCGGCTGCCAGTCCAAGAAATCGGATGCCGTCGTGGCCGCCCCCACCCAGCCCATGGCCGGTGCCATGCCCGGCGCCCCGGCCATGGGCGCCGGCCTCACCGGCAAGGTGCTGGAGCGCATCGACGCCTCCCCCTACTGCTACCTGCGCCTCCAGACCGCCCGGGGCGAAGTCTGGGCGGCGGTCCCCGAGGCCAAGGTCGAAAAGGGCACGGAAGTCACGGTGGCCAATCCCATGCTGATGTCCAACTTCGAGTCCAAGACCCTGAAGCGGACCTTCGCCGAGATCTACTTCGGGGCCCTGGCCGGACCCGGTGAGGCGGCCACCGCCGCGGCCCCGGCGGTCGGCGCCCCGGCCCCCATGGGCGCCCCCGTTCCGGCGCCCGTGCTCATCGCCAAGGTGGACAAGGCCGCCGGGGCCGATGCCCGCACCGTGGGCGAGATCTGGGCCCAGAAGGGCGGCCTGAAGGACAAGGCCGTCACCGTCCGCGGCAAGGTGGTGAAGTACAACCCGGGCGTCATGGGCAAGAACTGGATCCATCTCCAGGACGGCAGCGGCGACCCGTCGAAGGGCACCCATGACATCACCGTCACCAGCCAGGACACCGTCGCCATGGGCCAGGTGGTGACCGCCCAAGGCGTGGTGCGCGTGGACAAGGACTTCGGCTCGGGCTATCGCTACGGGATGCTCGTCGAGGACGCCAAGGTCGTGAAGAAGTAGACCCCGGTTCCCACCCTACGGAAAAGCGGGCCCCACCGGGCGCCCCGGATACAGTGGCCGGTTCCAGAGCGGTACAACGCGGGGGGCCAGGCGGGCGCT
>JARLGO010000203.1 GCA_031292655.1 Geothrix sp. | reverse complement strand
TGCGCGCTCTACAACGAGTTCAAGCGCCGGGGCATGAAGCGCAGCGCGGCCACGGTGGTGACCCAGGTCCTGGTGGACGGGAAGGATCCCGCCTTCGCCAGGCCCAACAAGCCCATCGGCTCCTTCATGAGCGCGGAGCAGGCCCGGGCCCACCGCGAAAAGGACGCCTGGGATCTCATGGAGGACTCGGGCCGCGGCTGGCGGCGGGTGGTGGCTTCGCCCCTTCCCCAGCGTGTCCTGGAACTGGACGTGGTCAAGAGCCTCTTGGATGCCGGCGTGGTGGTGGTCGCCTGCGGGGGCGGCGGCATTGCCGTGGTGGAGGACTCCTCGGGGAACATCTCCGGGACGGCGGCGGTCATCGACAAGGACCTCGCGTCCAGCCTCCTCGCAAGGGACCTGGGGGCGGACCTGCTGGTCATCTCCACGGCCGTGGAAAAGGTCTGTCTCGATTTCGGCAAGCCCACCCAGCGGAGCCTGGACCGCATGAGCCTGGCCGACGCCAAGCGCTACATCGCGGAAGGCCACTTCAAGCCCGGCAGCATGCTGCCCAAGATCCAGGCCGTCGTCGACTTCCTGGAACAGGGCGGGAAGGAAGCCATCATCACCGATCCCGCCCATCTCGGCGCCGCCCTGGCGGGCCACGGCGGCACCCATGTCTTTCCCTGATGGGGATCCCCCGGCCCTGATCCGCTGAACGGCTCAACCGCCCAGGAAGGTCCTGATGACGGTGGCGTAGGCTTCCTCTGCCGCCCCCAGCTGGTCCAGGGCGATCCACTCATCCACCGTGTGGGCCTGGTCGATGGAGCCGGGACCCAGGAGGAAGGTGGGGATGCCGCGGGCGGCGGCGGAGGAGGCGTTGGTGGTGTAGGGGGCGGCGAAGGCCGTGGTGCCCAGGGCCTTCAGGAGCCGGGCCTGGAGGGCCTGGTCCTGGTTCCTCCAGGCCGGGACGAACTCCGGCATGGCGATGGCCAGGCCGGTGTGGCAGCGCTGGCCCAGGTCCACCAATCGCACGGAAACGCCCTCCAGTCCGTCCAGGGCACGGCGGGTGCGTTCCAGCACGGTCTCGGAGGTCTCCCCGGGAAGGAGGCGCAGGGCCAGGCGGGCCTTGCAGAGGTGGGGCACCATGCCCGGGGAGGGCCTCGGTTCGGAATCGATCTCGATCAGTTCGCAGACGCCCCGGCCCAGCTCCGGATCCGAAGGCAGGGGCAGGGCCCGCAGGCGGGACACGGCCTCCAGCATCTTGTAGATGGCGTTGTCCCCCAGCTCGGGCCGGGAGGAGTGCGCGCTGCGGCCGGTGGCTTCGACCCAGAGCCCCGCACGGCCCTTTTGCGCGGTGCCCAGGCGGAGGCAGGTGGGTTCACCCACGAGCACCAGGTCCGCCGGATGCCGGTCCAGCACCTGGGCCAGGGCCGCGGTGGTCAGGTCCTCCTCGCAGACGCTGGCGGAAACGATGACCGTTCCCGAAAGACCGTCCAGGGCCGCCGCCGCGCAGAGCATCGCCGCGAGGGAGCCCTTGGTGTCCGCGGCCCCCCGTCCCCAGAGGCGGCCCCCATCGATCTCCGCGCCGAAAGGGTCGTGCCGCCACGCGGCGGCGTGGGTCACCGGGACGGTGTCCAGGTGCGCATCCAAGATCAGGGTGGGTCCGGGCCTCGCGCCCTTGCGCAGGCCCAGCACGCTGCCGAAGGCATCGGTCTCCACCTGGAAGCCCAGGGCGCCCATGCGGGCCGCCACGACCGCCGCCAGGTCGCCTTCGCGGCCCGAAGGGCTGGGGATCCGCACGAATTCCCGGCAAAGCTCGATGACGGGGCTGGAAGGATCATGGTCGGGCAAGGGCAGGCACCTCCCCCTCCAGGTTCCCACCGATGCTGGACCTCGGGTCCGGTTCATTGTCCACTGGAGGGCGTGACCCCCGTCACGCCGGCCCCCCGGGGCGGCCGGTACTCTGAAGCGGCTGCACCGGCTTTGGGCCGGCACGACTTTGCCTGGAGGCACTGTGAACACCCTGCTCGAATCCCTCGAACCGAAGACCATCTGGTCCTACTTCCTGGCCCTGTCGAAGATCCCCCGGGGTTCCAAGAATGAGGCCGCGGCCGCGGATTGGGTCGCCGACCAGGCCCGGGCCCTGGGCTGCGAGGTCGAGCGCGATGAAGTCGGCAACGTGATCATCCGCAAGAAGGCCACCCCGGGCCGGGAGGGCCGCCCCACCACCTGCCTCCAGGCCCACGTGGACATGGTCTGCGAAAAGAACGAGGGCACCGACCACGACTTCACCAAGGACCCCATCCAGGTCTGGAAGGACGGTGACCTCCTCCGGGCCAAGGGCACCACCCTGGGGGCCGACAACGGCATCGGCGTGGCCTCGGCCCTGGCCGTGCTCGCCAGCCAGGACATCGCCCACGGCCCGCTGGAGGTGCTGATCACCATCGATGAGGAGACCGGCCTCACCGGCGCCGAGGGCCTGCAGGCGGGCCGCCTCAAGGCCAAGTTCCTCCTCAACCTCGACAGCGAGGAGGAGGGCTACCTGACCATCGGCTGCGCCGGGGGCGTGGACACCATCGCCACCCGCCAGCTCACCCGCTCCGCCCCCCCCGCGGGCAGCCGCCCCTACCGCCTGAAGGTGTTCGGCCTCAAGGGCGGGCACTCGGGCATCGACATCAACGCCGGCCGGGGCAACGCCCTCCGCCTGCTGGCCCAGGTCCTCGGCTGCCTGAAGCCCGAATTCCATCTCGCCCTCGCGTCCCTCAAGGGCGGCAACAAGCGCAACGCCATCCCCCGCGAAGCCTCGGCGGTGATCTTCCTGGACCCCGCCAAGGAGCCGGCCCTCCGCCAGGCCCTCGCCACCCACGAGGCCCACTGGCGCGCGGCGCTCGGGGCCTTCGACCCGGGCCTCCACCTGGCCCTCGAGGCCGGCGAGGCCGCCCAGGCCATGTCCGGCGCCGATGCGGACGCCCTCATCCAGCTGCTCCTCGCCCTGCCCCACGGCGTCGAGGCCATGAGTCCCGACATCCCGGGCCTGGTTCAGACCTCGACGAACCTGGGCGTCTGCGAGACCCGCGAGGACACCGTGGAGGTGAACTTGCTCACCCGCAGCTCCATCGACGCCTCCAAGGCGGCCCTGTCCGAGCGCATCGCCGCCACCTGCGCCCTGGCGGGCTTCGCGTCCCACACCACCGGGGGCTATCCCGGCTGGAAGCCCGAGCCCGACGCCTCCCTGGTGCGCATCGTCAACGACACCAACCAGGCCCTCTTCGGGAAGCCGCTGGAGATCATGGCCATCCACGCCGGCCTCGAATGCGGCCTCATTGGCGAGAAGTACACCGGCATGGAAATGGTGTCCTTCGGCCCCAACATGTGGGACGTGCACACCCCCGACGAGCACGTGAGCGTGCCCTCCGTCGGCAACTTCTGGAAGCTCCTGGTGGCCGTCCTGGAGGCCGTGTAGCCC
>JARLGO010000202.1 GCA_031292655.1 Geothrix sp. | reverse complement strand
TGAGGAGGCCGGCGAGGAGGCCCGCCAGCACATCGTCCAGGACGACGCCCCAGCCCCCGGGCAGATCCTGGACGGCATCGACGAGACCCGGCTTCCAGATGTCGAAGAGGCGGAAGAGCGCGAAGGGCACCCCCAGCCGGGCGGCAAGGAGCAGCCAGGGCTGAGGCTGGGGGGGGACCATGAACAGCAGGGGCGTGAGCGCGAACCAGATGCCCGCCCACTCGTCGGCCACGATGAAGGAGGGGTCCTTCTGGCCCGTCTCCTTCACCACCTGGTCCGCAGCCCACACCGCCAGGAGGGTCAGCGCCAGTGGCGCGGCCAGGAGAACCCAGGTCGGCAAGCGCCAGGCGCCCGCCAGCAGCAGCCAGGCGAGCAGCCCCGAGAGGGTCCCCCAGGTGCCCGGGGCGGGCTTCAGGTAGCCGCTGCCGAAGCCCGTGGCGAGCCACCAGGCGAGGCGGGGGGCCTTAAACATGCCGCAAGGCCTCCACGATGCGCAGTCGCGCGGCCTTCAGCCCCGGGAAGAGGGCGCTCACCTGGATCGTGGCCTGCAGGCCGACGGCCACGAGGAGGTAGACGATCGGCACGAGGTGGATGTCCAGCTCGTAGCCGTGGCTAGTGCCCGGCGGGGCGGGCATCTGGAGGTGCACGGCGTTCAGGCCCGCCCGCAGCAGCAGGGTCGCCGCCAGCCCCAAGGCGCTGCCGAGGAGGCCCAGGAGGGCGCCCTCCCACTGGAGCAGCGCCAGGAGCTGCCGGGGCTGGAGCCCGATGGCCCGCAGCACGCCGAATTCGCGCACCCGCTCCATGACCGACATGAGAAGCGTGTTGGCCGTGGCCAGCAGCACGATGAGGAACAGCACCAGGCCCATGAAGCCGAAGATGGCGAAGTAGAGCAGCTTCACCTGCCGGTAGAAGGAGGCCAGCTCGAACCAGGGTTTGACGGACGTTCCCGGCAGTTCGGCCTGCACTCGCGCTTGCGCGTGAGTGATGTCCTGCGGACGCTTGAGCACCACACTCAGGCGCGAACGCGCCATAGCCGAGTCCAACAGCTGGTCTGCGGTGGCGAGGCTGATGGTGAGGAGGCGGTCGTTGAGCTCCCGCAGCCCGAGGTCCTGCAGGCCCGCCACCTCCACGTCCACGGCGTTCAGCGCGCCCTCCCGGGTGGTGGACATGAGGGTGAGGGAGCTGCCGACGGAAGCGCCCAGGGCCCGGGCCAGGCCCACCCCCAGGACCACCTCCCGGGCGGCGGGGTCCGCGGACAGCCAGCGCGAACCCGCCCCCCCCGGAGCCCGGGCGCCCCCCTTCAGGGCCTCCGTGCAGGCCATGTGCCTCGGCTCGAGCACCGGATCCACGGCCGTGCCCAGGAAAGCCACGCTCTTGGGGCCATTGGACAGGAGGCCCATGAACTGGATGCGCGGCAGCACCTCGGCCACGGCCGGATCCCGGCGGAGCCGGGCGGCCAGCGCCTCGCCGTCCGGCAGGGACTGCTCCAGGCTCTGGGCCTCATCGCCGCCCATCGCGTCCCGCGGCATCACCTGCAGGTGGCCCAGCCCGCCGCGGATGGCCGCGTCGGCCAGTCCCTGGAAGGTCTGGGCCATGAAGCCCCCCGCCAGGCTGAGCGCCAGGAAGCCGGCCACCACCACCATCAGGGTGAGGGCCGTGCGGCGCCGCTGACGCAGCAGGTTCCGGAGGGCCAGGCGGGCCAAGATCATGGGCGCTCCTCGCCGATGAGCTTTCCATCCATGAGGCGGAAGACGCGGTGGGCGCGGGCGATGACCGATGGATCGTGGCTGGCCACGAGGAAGGTGACGCCGCGTTCCTGGGCCAGCTCCGCCAGGAGGTCCATGAGGGGGCCGCCGTGGGCGTGGTCGAGGCTGGCGGTGGGCTCGTCCGCGAGGACCAGGAGGGGCTCCGGGGCCAGGGCCCGGGCGATGGCGGCGCGCTGCTGCTGGCCGCCGCTCAGCTGGTCCGGGCGGTGGTGCGCGCGGTCCGCGAGGCCCACGCGCTCCAGGGCAGCCCCGGCCCGGCGCCGGGCCTCGTCGTCGGCCAGGCCCTGGAGCTGGAGCGGCAGCATCACGTTTTCCAGCGCGGACAGGACGGGCACCAGGTTGAAGGCCTGGAACACGAAGCCCAGGCGGCGCAGCCGCAGGTCGCAGCGGGCTTTTTCGGGCAGGTGAGACACGGCCTGGCCCGCGAGGCGGACCTCGCCTGCATCGGGCAGGTCCAGCAGCCCCGCCAGCTGGAGCAGGGTGGTCTTGCCGCTGCCGCTGGGGCCGGCCAGCACCGCCAGGCAGCCCTGCGACACCTCCAGGGACACGTCGAACACGCCGGCGCGCTCGCCGCCGAGTTCGTAGGCGCGGGTCAGGTTCCTCAGCTCCAGCATCGGTCCAGTGTAGCCGTGGTGCTAGAACTGCACGGCGTAGGCCAGCTTCGCGAAGAGGCCCCGCTCCACCATCCGCTCCGAGGGGAGGACGGCCGTGGGATCCCGGTGGCGCTGGCCGGACCAGCCCACGTAGGCGTTGGTGAAGGCGTTCGGCTGCCAGCCCACGAAGGCCTTGAGGAACTTGTCCACACTCTCCTCCTCGGTGCCGTCGTAGCGCACGACGAAGGCCTGGGTCTTCACGTAGATGGACAGGGGGAACTGCCAGCTGCCGGTGGCCACGAGCTCCCGGGCCCGGACCAGCCGCAGGGCATCCGCCTCCCGGTCCAGATCCGACTGCTGACCCGTGAGGTTGTAGGAGACGGACCCCGCGGTGCCGTAGACGGAGAGGGTCGCGGACTGAAGCCTGGCGGGGTCGCCGGAGGGCAGGTCGACGGTCCGGGCCCGGGTGGCGCTCCAGCCGAACCGGAGGGTGGAAAGCCGGTTCCAGTTCCCCCCCAGGGTGAGGGAGCGGGCCGCCACGGACAGGGCATGGTCATCGGCCCAGGTGCGCCCGGCCGCATCCCAGTTGAGGAAGAAGCTCCACCGCCCGGCGGTCTCCAGATAGGCGTCCAGGCCCACGGCCCGGTCCATGGGATCGCCGTTCCACCAGCTGAGGTCCCGCCACCGCAGGGTGGCGTTGGCCTGGGAAAACCGGCCCTCGTTCCAGTTCTCCCGCCAGGTGAAGCCCCCGTTGTCGCGGCGGTAGCCCTGGAGGTCCGTGAAGCCCGAGAGCAGCACCAGGTCGGGGCTGGTGGCCTGGGTGGTGATCCAGGCGGACCAGTTCCGCGTATTCCAGTCCAGTTCGGCGGAGGTGGCGGTGCCCCGCTGCGACAGCGGCGAACCCGCGGCCTGGGGCAGGTGTGATTCGGAGGTCATGGCGCTGCCGATCAGGTGGAATTCCCGGCCCAGGTACTGGTCCACGTAGATGCCGCCGCTCTGGCCGCCACTGTACTGGGGCCCGCCCAGCAGGAGCTTGTCCGTACCCATAAAGGAGAACCCCGAACCCCGGTCGTCCGTCTGGAACTTCACGGAAGCCGCCGTGTCCCGGGTGGGGAGGGCGTCCACGCCCTGGGCTCCGTTGAAGGCGAGGATCTGCCCGCCATCCAGGTCCTTGGCGTTCAGGAACGTCCAGCTGGCGAAGGACTCCTGGCCCGAGGCCTTCACCCCATAGAGGGGGTTCTGGATGGAGCGGCTGTAGAACTGGCGCTGGGCGCCCTGCACGCCCAGGAGGTCCATGCCCTCGAGGAAGAAGGGCCGCCGTTCGGGGTAGTAGACCTTGAAGCGGCTGTTGATCTGCAGCGGATCCACATCCGCGTCCGCCGTGGCGAAGTCGGGCTGGTAGGTGCCCTCCAGGGTGAGGGCCCGGGTGGCGTAGCGCAGGTCCATGCCCAGGCGGGTCTGGCTCTGGGTGGGGGCGCTGGGGTTCGCGTCCAGCGACTGGGTGCGGTTGAAGGTGGCGAAGGGGATGAGCAGGAAGGGCGAGCCGGGCTTGTCCACGGGCGCCCCGGAGACCCGGGCCATCTGGCAGATGTCGCACTGCACGTCCTTGCTCATGGGGGGCCAGGCGATGCCGTAGCGCCGCTCGCGGGGGATGATGCGGAGGATCCGGAAGGGCCACTCCCCGGGTACGCGGCGCAGGCTGCTGTAGGGGATGCGCATCTTCACCACGTAGCCGTTCGGGGTGAGCACGCCCGTGGAGTCCCAGAGGCAGTCGTAGGAGGCGTTCTCGCCGGCGCTGTCCGAGGCGATCTCGTCGATCTGCCCGCCCAGGGGCGTCACGAAGAAGCGGGTGATGGTCTGCCCCTTGCCCGAAGGGTCCAGGTCCACGCCCACGAAGTCGAAGTCTCCCGTGTTCGTGTCGCGCATGTGGCGGGCGGCGTGAATCTTCGCGGGCTCGGGATCGAGGGCCTCGATGGCCACGTAGAGCGCGTCGGGGCCCCAGCCGACATGGGCGATGGTGGGCCAGCGGTTCTGCCCCCGGTCGTCGGGCATGATCATGCCGAACTCGGTGATGCGCAGGGTCCCCTCCCAGCTGGAGAGGTCCGCGTCCCGGGCCATGGAGGGCGCCTGGGCCAGCCTGGGAATGGCCACGTGGGGCGGGTTGGGCTGCTGGGAAGCCAGGGCGGGGAGGCAGATGGAGGCCAGGGCCAGATGACGCATGAAGCTCCGGGTCGGATCGATGAGGCCTACGGGACCCTGCGCAGGGCCGTTTAGGATCATCGTCGCTTTTCGCGGCCTGACTGTGCTTTATTGGATAAAACCTACCGAGGCGGGCCCATGACGGAAGGTGAGGGTGCAGTTCTGCAGGCGGCCGAAGCCGAGCGAGTGAACCAGCGCTTTGCGGGTGTGGGGGCGGCCCTGGGCCTGCTCATCTGGGCGAACCTGTTCGGGATTCCCTTCGGGCTGGGTTGGGTCATCTCCAGGAAATCTCACCCAGGCCTCGGGCAGTTCTTCGGATTTCTGAGCGTGCTTTCCGTGGTTCCGGGAATCCTCTGGGTGGCGAAGTCGGCCTGGGGAGACCAATGGCGCAAGGCCCTGCCCCTGGCCCGCGTGGGTCCGGGGGTCCTGGTCTGGACGGCCTTCTGCGTCCTGGCCTTCGTCCCCGTGCAGCTCGCCTGGCTTGCGGCCGTGGATCGGGCCCTGGGTCTGCCCGACCTGCCGGATCCCATCTCCGCCGTGGGTGCGCTTGGCGTGGTGCTCGGCGCGCCGCTTGCGGAGGAAGTGCTCTTTCGGGGCTACGGCCTGGCGCGCATCCGGGAGCTAGGCGGGGAAGGGCGGGCCCTGCTGTTCACGGCGCTCATGTTCGCCCTGCTTCACGGCAGCTGGGTGAAGCTGCCGGGGACCTTCGCCATCGGGCTCTTCCTGGGCTGGCTCGTCTTGCGCACAGGCTCCCTCTGGCCGGCCATCCTGGGCCATTTCATCAACAATGGGACCGTCCTCGCCTTGCGACGAGGGAACCTGGGTTCGGTTCTGGACGCCACCCCCATATCCTGGGCCCTCATTGGTGCCCTCGGCACGGCAGGCCTCGTTTCCCTGGCCCTGCTGGGGTCGTCCAACGTCCGGCGTCGGATCAGCGAGCTGAATGGAGCGCCCTGAAGCTCACCTCGCAGGCGGCGGTGCTGGCACCCAATCCGCCGCTCTCCAACCCCGCCGACTAGGACCGCACGCGGGCCTTGAACGCCTCTTCGTAAGCCGCGGTGCTGGCCTCCAGGCCGCCCTCCTCGACCTCGCCGATGAGGTCGTAGGCATGGGCCTTTACGATGCGCACCCGCTGGATGGTGTTCACCCGGGGGGCGCCGTCCACCAGCAGCACATTGCCGTCGATGTCCGGAGCCTGGCCCTGGTGGCGGCCCTTGACGAGGAGCTCGGTCTCCTCATGGACGCCCTCCACCAGCACGTCGAGGACCTGGCCCACCCTCTCCTGGTTCAGCTCCCGGGCGATCTTCTGCTGCAGCTCCAGGATGCGGCGCTTGCGGGCCTCCTTGGTGCGCTTGGGGATCGGGTCGCCGAAGGCGTGGGCGGGGGTGCCCTCCTCGGGGCTGTAGGTGAAGACGCCCACATGGTCGAAGCGGGCCTCCTTCACGAAGGCCTTCAGCTCCTCGAAGGCGGCCTCATCCTCGCCGGGGAAGCCCACGATGAAGTTGGAGCGGAGGGCGATGCCCGGCACGATCCGGCGCACCTTCTCGATCAGCTTCAGGAAGGGCGCGCGGCCGCCGCCCCGGGCCATGGCCTTGAGGAGGGTCGTGTCCGCGTGCTGGAGGGGCATGTCCAGGTAGCGGGCGCAGTTGGGCGTTTCCGCCATGGCGTGCAGCAGACCGTCCGTGAGGCGGTTGGGATAGGCGTAGTGGATGCGGAACCAGCGCAGGCCCTCGACCTGGCCCAGGGCGCGGACCAGTTTCTCCAGGGCGTCCGGATCGCCGAGGTCGCGGCCGTAGTCCGTGGTGTCCTGGCCCACCAGGCTGATCTCCAGGACGCCTTGGGCCACCAGGTTCTTCGCCTCGGCCACCACGCTCTCGATGCCTCGGCTGCGCTGGGCCCCGCGGAGCCGGGGGATGACGCAAAAGGCGCAGGCGTGGTCGCAGCCCTCGCTGATCTTCAGGTAGGCCGAGGCCTTGGGTGTGGTGAGCATGCGGGGGCTGGCTTCGGTGTAGAGGTAGTCGGGGTTGGGATCCAGGGTGAAGGCCGCCCCTGCTCCGATGACCTCGGCGATCTGCTCGATGTCCCGGGTGCCCAGGCAGGCGTCGATCTCGGGCATCTCCGCCATCAGCTCGTCCCGGTAGCGCTCCACCAGGCAGCCCGCCACGATGAGCTTCTCGCAGGCACCCTCTTTCTTCATGGCCGCGGCCTGCAGGATGGCCTCGACGCTCTCCTGCTTGGCGGCGTCGATGAAGCCGCAGGTGTTCACCACCAGCACCTGGGCCTCCTCCAGCACCGGGGTGATCTGATAGCCCTTGAGCCGCAGGTGGCCCAGCATGACCTCGGAATCCACGAGGTTCTTGGGGCAGCCCAGGGACATGAATCCGACTTTGGTCAAGCGCACTCCCGACCCCCTCTCCGGGGGAACCTCATAGGATATCCCCGGCTGCCAATGAAGTCATCAGCGCGTGTTAGACTCATCTCCCCTCCGGACGGACCATGAAACTCACCCTCCAGGTTGACGGTGCCCTGTATCCCGTGACCCTCAGCGAGGAGGGCGTCACCATCGGCCGGGGCGACCAGGCCACCATCAAGATCCAGGCGAATGCCGTGAGCCGGGTCCATGCCCGGGTTTTCCTCAAGGACGGGCAGCCCTTCGTGATGGACATGAAGTCCCTCAACGGCACCTCCCTCAACGGCGTGACCCTGACCGAGCCCGCTCCCCTGCATCCCGGCGACAAGGTGCTGCTGGGCGAGGCCCTGGTGATGTGGCTGCCGGAGGGGGGCGGGACCGCCCCGGGGGCGGGGCTGAACATGGATCTGGCGCCCAGGGCGGTGGCCTCCAGGATCTCCCTGGAAGACCGCGCCTTCGACACCTCCGGCTCGATCCTGGTGCCCCACGCCAGCCTGGAGGCCATGCTGGCCGAGGCCAGCGGCCAGCACCCCGCCGGCGAGGCGGTGACGCTGTTCCAGCGCCTGGCCAGCATGGCCGGGACCCTGCTTCGGGCCGCCGGGCTGGCGGAGCTCCTGGAATCCGTCATGGGCCTGGTGACGGCCCAGATCCCCTGTCAGCGGGGCTTCATCCTGCTGGCCGATCCGGCGGGGGAACTGGTGCCGGAGCTGGTCTGGGAGGAGCACCCGGGTCTGCACACCAACCCCATCAGCCGCACCATCGCCCGCACCGCCATGGACAACCGGGTGGCCATCCTCACCACGGACGCCCGGATGGATCCGCGCTTCAGCGCCGGGGAGAGCATCAAGATCCACGGCATCACCTCGGCCCTCTGCGCGCCGCTCATCGTGGAGGAGAAGGCCTTCGGCGTGATCTACCTGGAGACCAGCCTCAACAAGGGCGGCTTCAAGCGGGAGGACGAGCACCTCCTCTCCGCCATGGCCAATTTCGCCGCCGTGGGCATCCAGCGCGAGCGGGAGGCCAAGTTCCGCCAGCGCCTGGAGCGCTACCACAGCCCTCAGGTGGTGGACCAGATCCTGAAGTCCAGCCAGAGCAAGGAGGCCCCGGCCCTCCAGGCCCAGCGCTGCCAGATCAGCGTGCTCTTTGCCGACATCTCGGGCTTCACCCGCATGAGCGAGGGCATGGAGCCCCTGGTGCTCGCGGGCATCTTGAACCGCACCTTCGAGGCCATGACCGACCAGATCTTCAGCCGGGGCGGCACCCTCGACAAGTACATCGGCGATGCCATCATGGCCTTCTTCGGCGCGCCCAGCCCCGATCCCGACCACGCGCGGCACGCGGTCGACGCCGCTGTGGCCATGCAGGAGGCCCTCTACGCCTTGAACTCGCAGCGGCCCGAGGGCTATCCCGAGCTGAGGATGCGCATCGGCATCAACAGCGGCGAGGCCTTCGCCGGCGACATCGGCTGCGAAAAGCGCATGGACTACACCGTGATGGGCAGCGCCGTGAACCTGGCCTCGCGGCTGGAGAGCTCCGTGGCCCGGCCCGGCCAGATCGTGGTGGGGCCCAGCACCGCGGAACTCGTGGGCTTGGAGCACCTGAGGCAGCTGGGGGCCTTCTCCCTCAAGGGCATCGAGCAGGAGGTGAGGCCCTTCGAGGTGCTCTGGGACCACGACGCGCCCACGGCGGTGCACGAACCGGGCTGAGGTCCGCTCGCCGCCCTATTCCTTGACGAAATCCTTCCACAGCATCGAGGGCTGGATGCCGGAGTTGCGCTGGTACTTGCCGGAGGCGTAGCTGTCGTAGTCGCCCTGGATGGTGTGGTAGAAGATCTGGCAGATGGCCACGCCGGCATAGATGCGCACGGGCTGGATGCAGCTGATCTCCAGGGTCCAGTAGCCGCAAAAGCCGATGTCGCCAAAGCCCGCGGTGACGTGGACGAAGAGGCCCAGGCGCCCCACGCTGCTGCGCCCCTCCAGCATGGGCACCATGCCGTGGGTCTCGGTGTACTCCTGGGTGCGGCCCAGGTAGAGTGTGCCGGGCTGCAGGAGCAGGCCCTCGGCGGGGATCTTCAGGAACTCGATGCCGTTGGGCCGGGCCATGTCGAGCTCGCGCTCGGTGTAGACCGCCAGGTCCTCCCCCAGGCGCAGGTTGTAGCTGTTGGGGTTGAGCTGGGCGTCGGACCAGGGCTCGATGCGGATGCGCCCTTCCCCCTTCGCCGCGCGGATCTGCCTGCCCGTGAGGATCATGATTGGCTCCAGGTGGCCGTGGGGTGGGTGAACGCATGGAGCAGGCGCCAGGTGCCAAAGGCCATGAGGGCGAGGGCCAGGGCCAGGGCTGTCCGCTGCAGGATCCTGGCCGCACCGGGGCCGGTCAGGGCCGGGAGGTAGGTCGCCACCCAGGGGGTGCCCAGCCCTCCCACGCAAACCGCATAAAGGGGAAAGGCGAAGGGGTGCAGCCTCCAGGCCTCGCGGAGTTGGCCGTGGGCGAGGGCAATGAAGGCGCGGGTGAGGCCACAGCCCGGACAGGGCAGGCCGGTGGCCGCGTGGAACCCGCAGGTGTCCAGCCCCGGGAGCCAGGTGGGCACCCCCCCTGGTGGCAGGAGGAAACTCAGCAGGAGCACCAGGGCACAGGCCCCGGCCACGAGGAGGGGACCCCGGGGGAGGGATCTTGAACGTGCCTGTCCGCCTGCGGAGGTCATCGGGTCGGCGTTAGGGCCGGAAGGCGGCCTTGACCTCGGGCTTTATGAGTACGACCAGGGCCCAAATGCCGAAGGGCAGGCCCAGGCAGCAGCAGGGGGAGACGCAGGGCACCATGGCGAGGATGGCGGCCGCGAGGGCGAAGCCGTAGCTGCGCCCCTCCTTCATCTTCAGGGCGCCGGCCAGGATCACGCCTCCGATGGCGAGCCCGATCACCGAAGACACCACGCCGAGGCTCCCGGCCATCATCTGGGCCAAGCGGGCGTTGGCGCCGCCGCCGGGCAGCACCAGTGGCACGGCTGTGCCCATGAGGTGCCGCAGGAGAGAGAAGAGCTGAAGGGCGATGCCGAGCCCCGCGGTGATCAGCAGGGCCGTGGCCGGGCCCTTCAGGGACGGCGGGAGGTCGCTTGGCTGCGCGGATCCCGGCCCCGGTGGAGGCGCCGGGGGGGGGATGGGCGGCATGGCGGGGGTGGACATGGGGCCGGTGGCGAGCTGGTCCTGATCCTGGAGCTGGATCTTCGGCTCGGGTTCGGCGGGGGGTTTGCCCAGGTGGATGGCGGCCAGCTGCTCGGCGGACATCCGCACGGTGCCGCTGGGGACCGGGGGGGCCTCCAGGACGTTGAGGGCCACCGTGGCGCCGACCTCGGGGCGGGGATCCACGAAGGTGAGCTGCACCTGGCCCACGGTGATGCGGTCGCCATCGTGCAGGGGGGAGGACTGCACCCGGTTGCCGTTCACCAGCACGCCGTTGCTGCTCTGGAGATCCTGGATCTCGAAGCCCCCGCCCACTTTGCGGAGCACGCAGTGGTGCCGGCTGACGCTGGGATCGGGCAGGCGGAGGGTGTTGTCCAGCTCCCGGCCCATGTGGACCTCGGCATCGATGATTTCGAACTCTCGGATGCCCGCGCTTTCGTGCACCAGCAGTTTGGCCATGGAAACCCTCGGGAGGTGGGATGGGCGGAAGTGTAGCGCATACCTTCCAGTTGGTGGTAGATCGCGAGTCTCGGTTCCTTCTTGACGGGCTGGGGCGGAGCCGCCAATCTTCCCCCACAAGGCAGGGTGCAGGCATGGTGCTTTTCAACGCGGCCACCAAGGAGTTGACGGCCAAGATCGTCTACTACGGCCCCGGCCTGTGCGGGAAGACGACCAACCTCCAGCACGTCTACGACACGCTGCCCGGCGCCGGGCGCGGCAAGATGCTCTCCTTGGCCACCCAGACGGACCGCACCCTCTTCTTCGACTTCCTGCCCATCGAACTGGGCACCATCCGGGGCATGAAGACCCGCATCCAGCTGTATACGGTGCCTGGGCAGGTCTTCTATGATGCCACCCGCAAGCTGGTGCTCCGGGGCGCCGACGCCGTGGTGTTCGTGGCTGACTCCCAGGCGCCGGCCCTGGAGAGCAACAAGGAAAGCTTCCAGAACCTGATCGCCAACCTCCGGGACCAGGGCTCGGAGCTGGA
>JARLGO010000201.1 GCA_031292655.1 Geothrix sp. | reverse complement strand
GCCTAGGGCTGCCTATTACCCCTATCTTAGTCCGGGCAAGCAATTGAGCCTTCTCTGCCCCTCCTTGCGGGGTGGCGGTTCACCGCTTGGGTGTTGCTGACCGCGGCGCCGGGCGGGTTGATCGGGCTTTTGCGGGAGGAAAGCTGGCATCGAGCCGGGCATCCACTTTGTCCAGATCGACCACCTCCGGGAACCAATCACCACCCAGCCATTGCTTCATCTGCTGGTGCTCCGGATGCCCGGGATCTCGTAGGGCCCCCAGGAGGTTTTCGTAGCCCCATACTCCGCCGCAGTCCTCGGGGGGACCTGCTCTCTTGCCACCCAAGCAGACAGGGACCGAGAGGGGCGTCTCAGGAACATACACCTTCTCCACTGTGATGTCGTGAACCCAGTCGTCCCCGAAGTCATAGACGTAGCGGAACTTCTCCTTAAGTCCCAGGCCCAGTGTGGCGAGCGTGATCCTCTCGCTTTTCACGTCCACCTCCCCCTCTGGGTCTCGGGGGCCGTAATCCTCACCGTAGATGGTGAAGGCGTGGAGATGGCAGTCTTTCCAGCCGAATGCAGCCTGGATCGCAGCATGGAGTTGGGCCAGGGTGCAGGTGGAGGGCACGAGCAGACGGCGCCAGATGGGGGGCCTGATGCCGTGCAAGCTCACCTTGAGATGGAGGTTCTGGGAAGCAGCCTGGGCCATGGCTTTCCTTTCCGAGAGGCACTCCAAGGATGCTCGTTTTGTGGGCTGGCTGGAAGGATTCAGGCGCACCTGTGGGCGGCCAGGAGGCCATCGCCCTTTGATGAGGGTGGTTATCCATCCTCGTTCAGCGCGAAGCCCAGGCTCATGCCCTGCAGCAACGTGAACCCGCGCCACATGACCTCGTGCCCTGGTGGTGGATCGTTGCCCCTGGCGAGGTAGCCGCCGAGCCTTGCCACGAGGCCCACCGCGAGGCCCACGGTGGAGGGGCCCTCCAGCTTTCGCTGCCGGGCGAAGGCCTTTAGGACCCGGATGTCCAGGTCTGAGAACAGCACTTCGGCGGGAAGTTCCGGGCTCTCCCGGCCCAGGAGAGTCATCACCATGATCCGCCAGGCGATCACCAGATTGATGGCCACCGCGCGCTTCAATCGCTCGCCGGTCTCGAAGCCCAGCCTTTCAACCCGGCAGCCGGTCTTGAGCACGCGGTGCCAGTCCTCAATCCGCCAGCGCAGGGCGTACCACCGCAGGCGCTCAGCGGCGTCGTCGGCGGACCCGATTTCTCCCGTGGCCAGGAGGAACCATTCCAAGGGCTTGGCGCCTTCCGGGGGAAGTTCCTCCCGGACGTGGATCATCCAAAGCGTGATGGGCCCCCTATCCTTCATACGGTCGGGTGGCTGAAGCGTCACCTGCCGAAACCGGAGGCTCACCTCGGCCAGCCGCTGGGGGCGGGCTTCCCGGGCCTTCTGCCCGCTCTTCTTGGGGCGCGCGCTCTGCCGTGGGACCGGGATCTGCAGGCGACCCTGGGCGGGGCTCTGCCGGACAACCTCGAAAAGACCTTGGCCATCTCCTCCGAGCGTCCGATCGTGCTTGGCCCTCACCAGGAGATCGACCCGGGGATTATTGCGCTGCTCGTCGAACAGTTCAAAGAAATCCGCCTCCCGGTCCATGACGGATACCAGGTGGGTATCAGGAAGCTCGGCCGCGAGGTCGGCGCATTTGCGCAGGCCCAGGATCCAGTTGAAGGTCTTCTTCTCCTCGATGGGAATGGCGCTGGCCGGACGCGTGTCCTCCGGGGACTTGGTTTCCGGCGCCTGCAGCCGGGCGTCCAGGACACCCAGGGGCAGCCCATCCGGGGTCACGGCCAGCATGGAATGCATATGCAGGCCCTGGCTCCCGGCACCAGTCTGGTTGGTGCCAATCCTGCCCAGGCCCTCGCAGGCGTCGAGGCCCGAGAAGTTCAGGTCGCTGCCGTCCTGGATGCACAGCACCAGCGGCTGCGCCATCATCCGCTGGACGACCCGCTGCTGGTGCGGCGCCAGGATCGCCTCGGGAGTCACCTCGGCATCGTCGGGATGGTCGATCAGGCGATAGTAGCCCTTGACTGCCGGCCAGTTCCCCTTCTCCACGCTGGAGAACGAGGCGCCCGGCTGCTGGGCCATGGCACGTGCGCTCTCGACCAGCCGCTTGCTGAGACGTTGATCACCCAAGCAGGCACCTCCGAATTCATTCTGAGCCCATTCGTCGCCGTCCAGCCCCTCTGCGACCCCAAGGGACGGCGGCCCCATGGGGGGCTCGACCCCCATCGCTTCGCGGAAATCGGGCCGCAGGGGATAGACGTAGATGTCCTTGACCGAGGTGGGGCAGTGCCATTGGCGGTCCTGCCGTCCCCGCCCCTGGGTCAGGCCCACCTTCACCCAGTTGGATGCCTGGTAGCAGGTGCCCTCGAAGGCCTCCGTGTCGTTGAAGCTTTCCACGAGCCAGGGGTCCAGGTGGTACCGAGCGTCGAAATCCCGTCCGACCCTTCGAAGGACCATCCCCAGGACCAGGGAGGCCAGGTTCCGGCAGTGCACGGTCGGCCGGATCAGGAACCGGCTCATGCCGATGACCCGGTCGAGGTGCCTTTTCCGGGTGGCATCATCCCATCCGATCCACGTGTCCCGGTCCGAGAGCGCGAGTGCGGCCGACGCGAACCCAAATCCGCCCAGCCAGCCGTGTTCAGAAGCAATCAGGTAGCGGAGTTGCCTTCCCACGAGGGGGCCAGCGCCTTGGGGATGCTCCCGGAACAGCATCTCGTTCCAGATCCGGACCTGGTCCTCAGTCTCGACCAGAACCAGCCCCAACCCTCGCACCTCGCCGGCGGCCTCGGGCACGTCCCGGGGTTCTGGAACGGGTTCGGGCAAACGGCGCGGGGAGGACTGCGCCTGCTGGAAACTGGGTCGGGGCAAGGTGAAGTGACCGTGCTCTTCAAGGTCCCGGAGCGCCTTCAGGCAGGTGGATATTTGTCGCTGGCCCCGATGGTCCACGAACCTGTGCCAGTCGCAGACCTGGACCGCCAAGGCGGTGCGGTTCGGCGGGTTCCCCTCATTCAGGAACTGACGGACCTGTTCAAGGTTCTCGGGACGCCCGAGCGTATCCTTGATCAGGTTCTGGGGGCGGACTTGCAGATCCATACCCCGAGGCTACGGAATGCATCAGGCTGTGTCCAGCGAAAAGTTATGGGGAACAGGCAG
>JARLGO010000200.1 GCA_031292655.1 Geothrix sp. | reverse complement strand
GGCGAACGTGGAGGCCCTCTCCACCGACCTGCGGGAGCGGCTGCCCAAGCTGGCGCAGCAGTTCGAGGCCGTGGGCAAGAACCTCAATGCGATTCTCGAGGAGAACCGCCCCGAACTGAAGGGCGTCGTCGGCGATGTGCGCAAGCTGGCCCAGAGCTTCCAGGGCACCGCGGACAACCTGAAGACGCTCACCGATCGCGTCAACAAGGGAGAAGGGACCATCGGCAAGCTGCTGAACGACGAGACGACGATCAAGAAGATCAACGAAGCCGTGGACAACGTGAACAACATGCTGGGCGGCTTCAACAAGATGGATTTCCGCCTGGACATGAGCGCGGCCCAGTGGTCCAAGCGCGGGGACAGCATGGCGGGCCTGGGCCTCGAAATCGCGCCCCGGCCGGACTACTGGTACGCGCTTGGCTTCAACTCCACCCCGGACGGCAAGATCAACCAGAGCACCCAGACCTTCACCCAGGTGGACCCCATCACGGGCAAGGCGATCTCCACCCCGCAAAATGTCCAGTGGATCACCGCGGACCGGACGTTCACCATGTCCGCCCAGTTCGCCAAGCGCCTCGGCCCGGCGGTCTTCTCCGCAGGCATCGTGGAGAACACGGGGGGCGGCGGGGTCGAACTGCGCGCCCTGGATGACCGGCTCCGCTTCGGCGTCCTGGCCTATGACTTCACGAAGCGCGAGGACAAGCCGAACCCCCGGTACCGCTTCACCAGCAGCTACCAGTTCTGGAAGGGCGCCTACGTCCAGGCCGGCGTACAGGACATCGACAACAAGGATCTCCGCACCGTCTTCTTCGGGGCCGGATTGAGGTGGAAGGATGACGATCTAAAGAAGCTGGTCGGACTGGCGGGGTCGGCCAAATGAAGAGCCTACGGGTCCTGCCGGCCCCCGGGCCGCTGCCCGACGAGGGGGGCGCCCTGTTCCTATGGGTCCGCCGGGGGGTGCCTCTGGCCCTGGCAGGCATGGCCCTGGTCGGATCGGCCCTCCATGGCGCCGGGCGCGGCTGGTGGATGCTGGTCGGCGTCGCCGCGCTGGCGGCGGCCTGGCCCAGCTTCCTCCGGGGGGAGGCCTTCTTCCGCAACCGGGCCGCCATCATGCGCCAGGACACCCTCTGGGCCCGCGCCATCCGGCCCCTGGCGCAATGGCTGGGCCAGGAGGACGCCTGGATCCTTTCCTTCTGCGGCCACAACAACCGCCGCGTGCGGGAGGCCTTCGGCACTCGCCGCGCCCGGCGGGCCCTCATCCTGCTGCCCCACTGCATCCAGATGGCCCGCTGCAAGGCGGGCATCCTCGATGACCTCCAGGCCTGCTACGACTGTGGCCTCTGCCCCGTGGGCGACTACATGAACGCCGCCCTCCTGAACCGCTGGGAGGGCCGGATCTCCAACCGCAGCCACAAGGCCTACCGGGAGGCGCGAGAGTACCGCCCGGACCTCATCGTGGCCGTGAGCTGCACGGACCGCCTGCTCAAGGGGCTGACGAAGCTGCCGGAGATCCCCTCCTATGTGATCCCCCTCTCGCTGCCCCATGGCATGTGCGTCGACACGGATTTCAGCGTGCCCCACCTCTTTGCGGCCATGGAGGCGCTGGTGGAACCCCGCCGTCCCCCCGGGGAGATCCAGCCCCTCCGCCGCGAAGGCATCGCATGACGGCAAGCCGGTTTCCGATGCGCAGATTCTTCGAACGGCTGGTGGGCACCAGGGCCCTGCCCTACCTGCTGCACCTTCGGCCCCTGGAATGGCCCATCATGTCGGCCCACTTCCTCCTGGGCACCCTCCTGGCCGCCGGCTGGGGGCTTCAGACAGGACCTTCCCTCCTGGGATGGCTGGTCTTCGTGGCGCTGATGAATGGGGGGACCCTGGCCATCAACAGCGCCTTCGACCAGGACGAGGGCGACATCGGCTACCTGAAGGCGCCGCCCAAGCCCCCCCCGCACCTGCTGGCCTTTTCCTCCGTGCTGCTGGGGAGTTCGGCCATCCTCGCTTTCCTCCTGCCCCTGCCCTTCGCCCTCATCAACCTCGCCTGCGTGATCATGAGCGTGCTCTATTCCGTGCCCCCCGCCCGGCTCAAGGCCCGGGCCGGGTGGGATCTGCTCATCAATTGCGTGGGGTTCGGCCTGCTCACGCCCATGGCAGGGTGGGCGCTGACCGGACGGCCCTTCAGCCGGGCGATCCTGCTGGCTTCGATCGGCTTCGCCTTCCTGTTCGCCACCCTCTATCCCATGACCCAGATCTACCAGGTGGCCGAGGACGGCCGCCGCGGCGACCGGACCCTGGTGATCCAACTGGGGGTGGGGCGCAGCCTGGCCCTGGCCCTGCTGGCGGCCCTGATCGCCCATGCCTTCTTCCTGGCGGGAATCCTGGCCAGGGGACGGGCCCCGCTCTACCTGGCCCCCTCCCTGGCGGCCTGGCTGGCCCTCCTCCTCCCCTGGCTGCGGGGCTGGCGGACCTGGACGGAGTCCCAGCATGAGAACGGGATGTACTGGGGCCTCGGCGCCTGGGCCGTCACGGACCTCAGCCTGCTGGCGCTGTTATGGCCCTGATCACTTGAGCCACGAACCGGCGGTTCCGATAGACTAGGAAGAAGAGGTGACAGTCGAAATCTTCTGGAGCAGGCATGGGATTCAGTAGGGGCATGCGTTGGATGGGTCTGGTATGTGCCGGGTTCGGCGTCCTGACCGCGGCCTCCCCCTCCCCGGCCCGCCTGTCCCTGAAATCCGCCTCGGTGCTGGTCCTGGATCAGCTGACTGGGCAGGCCCTGGTGGAAAAGCAGGCCGAGGCCGTGGTGCCCATCGCCTCGCTGACCAAGCTCATGACGGCCATGGTGGTGTTGGATGCCCATCTGGACCCCAGGGAATCGCTGACCATCACCGCCGACGACAAGGATGAGCTCCGCCACAGCCGGTCCCGGCTCCCCGTGGGCACCCACCTGCCCCGGGAACAGGCCCTCCTGCTGGCCCTGCTGGCCTCCGAGAACCGCGCCGCCCACGCCCTGGGGCGCACCTTCCCGGGGGGCCTGACCGCCTTCGTGCAGGCCATGAATGCCAAGGCCAGGGAATTGGGCCTGAGCGGCTCCCGCTTCGAGGACCCCACGGGCCTCTCCAGCGGCAACGTGGCCACGGCCTGGGACCTGGCCCGCATCCTGGAGGCCGCCTACCGCTACCCCGAGATCCGCGACTTCACCACCCGGCCCGAGACCACCCTCCAGAGCGGCCGCCGCAGCATCCAGTTCCCCAACACCAATGCCCTGGTGCGCAACCCCCGCTGGAACATCGGGCTTTCCAAGACCGGCTACATCGAGGAGGCCGGCCGCTGCCTGGTCATGCAGGCCATGCTGGCCAACCGGCCCGTGCTGGTCATCCTGCTGGATTCCTGGGGCAAGTACACCCGCCTGGGCGACGCCAACCGCATCAAACAGTGGCTGGAAGCCCGCCTCGGCTCCCGGTAAGCGCCTTGTGCTGACTCCCGACGTCCCGCCCCCGTTCCCGCTGAGCTGGGGCTTCTCGACCCGCCTGGATCCACCCGAAGCCCTCCCCCCCCGGCGCCTGAACCAGGTGCATCGCTGTGGCATCGTGGAGGCCTCCGGGGCCCTGGTCGAAGGGGATGGGTCCTGGACCACGTCCCCGGGCCTCCGCATCGGCGTGCGCGTGGCGGACTGCGTGCCGGTGCTGCTGGCGGGGCCGCTCCCCGATGGCAGGCCCTGGGTGGCCGCCCTCCATGCGGGCTGGCGGGGGGCCACCGGGCACGGCGATCCGGGGCCCGGCGGGGGCATCCTGCGCCGCGGCGTGGCCCGCTACCTGGCCCTGGGGGGGACTGCGGAAAACCTGGTGTGGGCCTTCGGTCCCGCCATCCTGGCCTGCCACTTCGAAGTGGGCGAGGAAGTCATCGCGGCCGCCCGGCAGGACCCCGCCTGGCAGGAGGGCCTGCGCACCCGGGGCCCCTCCGGCCGCTCCCACCTGGATCTGCATGGATTCCTCCGGGCCCAGGCCCTGGACCTGGGCCTGGACCCCTCCCGCGAGGGGAGCGTCGCCCTGTGCACCGTCTGCCGGCCCGACCTGCTTTATTCCTACCGCCGCGGCGAAACCACCGGCCGCCAGTGGGGCTGGATCGAGATCGGATAACCTGAAGGCCAGCCTCGATCCCGACGACCGGGGACTGAAGACTGAAGACTGAGGACAGCCCATGTTCAATATCACCGACATCCGCATCAACAAGATCGAGGGCGACGACAAGCTCAAGGCCTTTGCCGCCCTGGTCATCGAGGACTGCTTCCTGGTGGGCGACCTGCGCGTGGTGGAGAGCGAGGACGGCTACTTCGTGGCCATGCCCAGCCGCCGCAAGCGGGACGGCAGCTTCAAGGACATCGCCTACCCGTTGAACAACGTCCTTCGCGAAGAGATCGAAGAGAAGGTGCTCCTGGCCTATGAGGCCGCCACCGGTCACCGCGCCATCAGCCGGATCGAGCGTGGCGAGGCCGCCCAGGTGCGTCCGGACCTGCTGGGCGTCGAGGAGTTCGGGTTCACGCCCAAGGCCGGGTCCTGAATCCTGGCCCCCGGGGCTTGGGAAGAACGCGAACCCGCGCTATGCTTGGGTTTCCGCCTGGGGAGTAGCCAAGTGGTAAGGCAGCAGGTTTTGATCCTGCGTACCGAGGGTTCGAATCCTTCCTCCCCAACCAATAGGGCCACCGCAGGGTGGCCCTATTGGTTGGGG
>JARLGO010000023.1 GCA_031292655.1 Geothrix sp. | reverse complement strand
CGGGGGCCCCTCGGTCAGCGCGGGCCCCGAGTAGAGGCCGTAGAGCGTTTCGTCCTCGGGCACGCCCAGAGCATCCAGGAGGTCGCCCGGGGGCCAGTCCTCGAGGATCACCGGCACCCCGTCCAGGTAGGGCTGGAACTCGGCCGGAATCATCGCCAGCGCCTCGTCCACCAGCCTGCGGAACGTCCGGTCCGATACCTGCATGGGACGAGGTTACTCCCTCACAGCCCGTCCAGCGGACTCGTCACGCCCCGCCCGCCGCGGTTGAGCACGTGGGTGAGCCCGCAGCAGGAGCGGAGGGCCACTTTGCCGAAGGCGAAGCCCGCAGGGCGCGGCCCAGGGAGGGGCCGCGTGAGGATCCGGGTGCGCAGCACCTCCTCAATGGACTACAGCCCGTCCAGCGGACTCGTCACGCCCCGCCCGCCGCGGTTCAGCACGTGGGTGTAGATCATGGTCGTGGCCACGTCCTTGTGGCCCAGCAGCTCCTGGACCGTGCGGATGTCGTGGCCCGCGGCCAGCAGGTGGGTGGCGAAGCTGTGCCGCAGCACATGGGGCGTGACCGGCTTGACCAGTTCGCCGGCCCGGGCCGCCAGGCGGATGGCCTTTTGGACGCTTTCCGGCTGGAGGTGGTGGCGCCGGATGGCGCCCGTGCGCGGATCCGCCGCGCGCAGGCCGGACGGGAACACCCACTGCCAGCCCCAGGCCCTGGGAGCCGCCTTGCATTTCTCCGCCAGCGCGTCCGGCAGGTAGACCTCCCCGAAGCCTTCCTCCAGGTCCCGCTCGTGCAGGGCCCGCACCCTTTCCAGATGGGCCCGGAGGGGCGCCACCAGCCGATCGGGCAGCATGGTGACCCGGTCCTTGCCCCCCTTCCCATCCCGGACCAGGATCTCCCGCCGCTCGAATTCCACATCCTTCACCCGCAGCCGCAGCCCCTCCATCAGCCTCATCCCCGTCCCGTAGAGCACCTGCGCCAGCAGGGCCATGCCGCCCTCCATCTGGTCGAAGAGGGTGCGCACCTCGCCCGGCGTGAGCACGACGGGCAGGCGCGGGTGGCGCCGGGCCTGGACGACCTCGGCAAGCCAGGGCAGGTCCACCTCCAGCAGGTGGCGGTAGAGGAAGAGCAGGGCCGCCTTGGCCTGGTTCTGCGTCGAGGGCGAGACGCGCCGGTCCACCGCCAGGTGGCTCAGGAAGGCCTGGACCTCCGGCGCCCCCAGGACCCGGGGATGGCGCTTGCCGTGGAAGAGGATGAACCGCCGCACCCAGTCGACATAGGCATCCTCGGTCCGGAGGCTGTAGTGCCGGACCCGCAGGCGCTCCCGCAGCTGGTCCAGGAGCTTCGGGGGCGGGGCCTCCGCTCCGGTCATCCG
>JARLGO010000199.1 GCA_031292655.1 Geothrix sp. | reverse complement strand
TGGCGAAGTCGAAGCTCACCACCGAGTGCACGGAAAGCACCAGGCCCGTGGCCAGGCCCGCCAGCAGCAGGTAGGCCTTCTCGTAGTGCTGCCAGTGGGTGGCGGCGCCGCGCCAGCCCATGGCCAGGACCGTGTAGATGACCTTCCGGAGCTTGCTGGTGGTCCGGTCGCGCATGGAGGCGATGTCCGGGATCAGGCCCAGGTACCAGAACATGGCGGACACCGCGAAGTAGGTGTTCACGGCAAAGACGTCCCAGAGCAGGGGGGACCGGAAGTTGGTCCACAGGGCCCGCTGGTTCGGATAGGGGAAGAGCCAGTAGGCCAGCCAGGGCCGCCCCACGTGGATGAGGGGGAAGATCACGGCGCAGATGACCGCGAAGATTGTCATCGCCTCGGCGAAGCGGGCGATGGCGTTGCGCCAGCGCTTGCGGAAGAGGAAGAGGATGGCCGAGATGAGCGTGCCGGCATGGCCGATGCCCACCCAGAACACGAAGTTGATGATGTCGAAGGCCCAGAAGACCGGGCTCGTGTTGCCCCAGGCGCCGATGCCGGTGATGAAGACGTAGCCGATGCAGCCGAGGCCGATGAACACGGCGGAAAGGGTGACGGCCAAACCCAGGTACCACTGCCTGGGAGGCCTCTTCTCGGGGAAGGCCAGGACCTGATCATCGAGGCTGCCGGGTGTGACTTTGCCCACGTAGAGGGATGGTTCCGCCAGGCCTGCCGGGATGTCGCCCGTGTGGACGGCGGCATCAGTTTGCATGGTGACCTCCCTCGGCGGCGGGGTTCTTCAGATCGGCCAGGTAGGTGATGGCGGGCTTGACCCCCAGCTCCTCCAGCACACGGTAGGCGCGGGTGGCCCCCATCAGCTGGGCGACCTTGCTCTTGGGGTCCTTCAGGTCGCCGAACACGATGGCGTCCGAGGGGCAGCCGGCCATGCAGGCGGTGGTGATCTCGCCGTCGTGGAGGGGGCGACCCTCGCCCTTGGCCCGGATCTTCCCGTCGTTGATGCGCTGCACGCAGAAGGAGCACTTTTCCATGACGCCGCGGGGACGGACCGTCACCTCGGGGTTGTAGGCCAGGGTCTCAGGCTCGGTCTTGTAGGCGGTGTACTCCAGGAAGTTGAAGCGGCGCACCTTGTAGGGGCAGTTGTTGGCGCAGTAGCGGGTGCCCACGCAGCGGTTGTAGGCCATCTGGTTGAGCCCTTCGTTGCTGTGGTTGGTGGCGTTCACTGGGCAGACGTTCTCGCAGGGCGCGTTGTCGCAGTGCTGGCACAGCATGGGCTGGTGGACCACCTTCGGGTTCTCCAGCTCCCCTTCGTAGTAGCGGTCGATGCGGATCCAATGCATTTCGCGGCCCCGGGTCACCTGCTCCGGACCCACCACGGGCACGTTGTTTTCCGACTGGCAGGCGACGATGCAGGCCGAACAGCCTGTGCAGGCCGCCAGATCGATGACCATCCCCCACTTGTGTTCCGGGAACCGCTGGTCCTCGTAGAGCGAGACCAGCTCGGGCCCAGGGGGATGGTGGCCCTGGGGATGCTGCTCGAACTCCGCCATGGTGAGCGAGCGGACGAGGTCGCGGCCCTCCATGCGGTGGTGGCGCTGGGTGCGGGAGAGTTCCTTGTGCCCGCCGGCTTTGCTGAGGCGCGCCCCCTGGCGGACATTGGAACTGGAAGGGTCGAGGCCCAGCAGCGGGAAGGCATTGACCCCCACGCCCCGGGCCACGCCGCCGGTGCTGCGGCCGTAGCCCAGGGCCAGGGCCAGGACGCCCTTGGCCTGGCCTGGCTGGATGATGGCGGGCAGCTTGACCGTGACGCCCTCCAGGGACAGGGAGACCAGATCCCCCTCCTGGATGCCCAGGGCCGCCGCGTCCTGCACGGACAGCGACACCGGGTTGTCCCAGGTCATCTTGGTGACGGGATCCGGCGTCTCCTGGAGCCAGCTGTTGTTGCCATGGCGGCCGTCGTGGGTCGCGAAGCCCGGGAAGAGCACCAGCTCCAGATCCTGGGTTCTGGAGGCCCCGGCGCGCTTGGTCGCGGCGGACACCGAGGCTCCCCGGAAGGCGGGGCCGGGTCCCGCGTCCTCCCCCTTCACGAGGCCATCGTGGAGGGCCTGTTCGAAGGAAGTGCCGGGTGGCAGGGTCTTCTTCCAGCGGTTCTGGAGGTAGGCGTGGTAGCTCTCGGGGGCCGGGGCGCCCAGGGCCCTGAGGGCGCCGAGGAGGATGTCCTCGCCCTGCCGGGTGTCGTAGAGGGTGCCGATGGTGGGCTGCTGGAGGACCGCAGCGGCGGGGGTGGAGAAATCGCCCCAGCTCTCCAGCCAGTGGTTCTCCGG
>JARLGO010000022.1 GCA_031292655.1 Geothrix sp. | reverse complement strand
GGGGCAGCTGGCCTAGACTTGGGCGTGGCCGCCGTCCGAACCAACCTCGAGAAGTCCCCCTCCCTCAAGCGCAAGCTGGCGGACCTGCCCCTGCGCCCGGGCTGCTACCTCTACCGGGACGAAGGCGGCAACCTGCTCTACGTGGGCAAGGCTAAGGTCCTGCGGAACCGCGTGAAGTCCTACTTCCAGCAGAAGCGGCTGGACGCCAAGACCCGGCGGCTCGTGGCGCGCATCTGGGACCTGGAGCTCATCGTCTGCGAAACGGAACTGGAAGCGCTCATCCTCGAGAACAACCTCATCAAGGAGCACTGGCCGCCCTTCAACATCCTCCTGAAGGACGACAAGAGCTACCCCTACGTCAAGCTCACCTGGAAGGAGGCCTTCCCCAAGGTCTTCGTCACCCGCAAGGTGCGGAAGGACGGCAGCCTCTACTTCGGGCCCTTCTTCCCCGCCAGCACCGCCTACCGCACGGCGGAGCTGGTCTACCGCTTCTTCCAGATCCGGGACTGCGACATCGACATCGACGGCAAGCGGGGCCGGGCCTGCCTCAAGTACCAGCTCCACCGCTGCACGGCCCCCTGCATCGCCGCCGTGGGCCAGGAGGCCTACCGGGAACAGGCCCGGGAGGCGCGGCTCTTCCTCGAAGGCAAGCGCGACGAACTGAAGGCGAGGCTGGAGGCCGCCATGTGGAAGGCCGCCGAAGCCGCCGCCTTCGAGCAGGCGGCCCAGCACCGGGACGCCCTCCAGCAGGTGGACGCCTGGTTCACCCGCCAGAAGGCCGCCAGCGCCGATCTCGACGACACGGACGTCTACGGCAGTGCGGTGCTGGACGGCCGCGCCTGTGTGCATCGCCTGCTGCTGCGCGAGGGCCGCATGGTGGGGCGCCAGGAGTACCTGCTGGACGATGTCGAGGCCTTCGATGGCCCGGTGCTGGCCCAGGTGCTCCAGCGGGTCTACAGCGCCGATCCTGCGCCGGCCCGCATCCTGGCAGAGGTGGAACCAGAGGAGGTCACCCTGCTGACGGAGTGGCTGTCGGGCCTGCGGGGCACCAAGGTCCGCGTCCACGTTCCCCAGAAGGGCGAGAAGGTGGACCTGCTGGCCATGGCCCAGGAGAACGCCCGGTTGGCCCTGGAGCGCAAGTTCGAGCCCGCGCGATTGAACGAGGCGGTGCTCGAAGGCCTGCAGGCCTTCCTGGGCCTCAGCCACCTGCCCCGGCGGCTGGAGTGCTTCGACATCAGCCACGGCCAGGGTCGCGAGGTGGTGGCCAGCTGCGTGGTGTTCAGTGACGGCGTGCCAGACAAGGCCCGCTACCGCCGCTTCAAGATGACCAACGAGCAGAACGACGACTTCGCCAACATGCAGGAGGCGGTGACGCGCCGCTACAAGCGCATGAAAGAGCGGGAAGCAGGAGTGGACCGCCACGGTCCGAAGGACCGCCCGCAGGGCGAGGCCCAGGATGGGCCGAGTGACGAGGGCCTGGAGTTCCCGAACCTGGTGATCATCGATGGCGGCCTGGGTCAGCTTCACGCCGCGGAGGCCGCGCTGCGGGACCTGGGTCTGGAGCAGCTGGAGCTGGCCAGCCTCGCCAAGAAGGAGGAGCTGGTCTTCCGGCCCGGCTCCAGCGAGCCCCTGAAGATCCCGAAGTCTTCCCCGGTGCTGCAGCTGCTCCAACGCATCCGGGATGAGGCCCACCGCTTTGCCATCACCTACCACCGGGCCCTGCGGGCCAAGCGCACCCTGCAGACGGAACTGACGCAGATCCCTGGCATCGGCCCGGCCACGGCGAAGAAGCTGCTCCAGGCCTTCGGCAGCGTGACCCATGTCCGCGCGGCTTCAGAACCCGATCTCGCGCGAGCCATCGGTGATTCCGCCACCCGCAAGGTCCTGGCCTGGCGGAACGCCCAGGCCGGAGGGTGAGGGGTCAGCGGCCGCCCTCGATCTGGCTCAGCTCCGCCCGGGCCCCGACGCTGCCCTGCTCGGCGGCCTTGCGCAACCAGTAGAGGCCCTTCTTCCGGTCCCGGGGAAGGTTCAGGCCGTTGTAGTACATGAGGCCGAGCATGTGCATGGCCCGCACGTCTCCGGCCCTGGCCTGGTCCAGGGTGGCCTGGGCCGCGGGAGGAACCGACTCGGCCGTGGCCGCCGGTACCAGCTGGGGGGGCGTCGGCGGTGGCGCGGGGGGCCTAAAAAAGGCCAGGTAGGCCCCCCCACCCAGCAACCCCAGCAACCCCAGCAACCCCAGCAACCCGAGGACCAGCGGCAGCTTCCACCCGAGGGGTTGGCGGGCGACGGGACGGACCGGCAACTTCAGGGTCTGGCCCGCGGCCTCCACCGGCCGATCCACCTTCTGCACACGGAGGGGGGCCTCATCCGGCTTGGGGAACGCCAGCCGGTGGGTCCGGTCGGCACCGGGCGCCGGCATGCCGATGGGCAGCTTCAGGGTGCGGCCCGCCTCTAGAGGCACGGAGTAAGCCAGCCGCTGGGTGCCGTGGGGATCCACCGGCTCGCCCGCCGACAGGTGCAGCGTGGCGCCTGGTTCAGGCTCGGGGGTC
>JARLGO010000198.1 GCA_031292655.1 Geothrix sp. | reverse complement strand
GGCCGACGTGATGGCGGACACGCCCGCGGAAATGGACACGGCCACGGTCAGGATGTAGTCGATGAGCAGGGAGGCGCCCGCGGTCTGGGCCGCGACCTCGCCCAGGTTGTCCTTGGCCACGATGTAGGCGCCCCCGCCGCCTGGGTAGGCGTGGATGGTCTGCCGGTAGCTGACGTTCAGCACCAGCAGCAGGCCCACGATGCCCAGGGCCACCCACCAGGACCAGCCCAGGACTCCGGCGCCCAGGATGGCCACCGCCGCCGTGAGGGGAGCCATGATCTCCTGCGTGCCGTAGGCCACGGAGGACAGCGCGTCCGAGCTGAACACCGCCAGGGCGATGGGATTGCTGATCTTGGTCTCGTGGCTCTCCTCGCTGGCGAGGCGCCGGCCCAGGAGGAGTCTTCGGAAAGTGAGCATGGGTCAGGGTTCCTGGTTCCGCAGGCGGTGGGACGCGGGACGAATGGACTTACTGTGGCGCGCGTCGGACCGGAAGGCGCGCGCTTCGCCCAAACTCATGCCCTGGTCGGCCAGGCCCGTGATCGCCAACACCGCCCAAGCCCCGCCGACCCGCGTCATACCCGACACACTCCAAAGGAATCCATTATGGCCCTGGCGACCGGCGGCGGGGGCAAGGGTTGATCGTTGCCACAGGGAATTCAGCCCCGGCGCTGGACCGCGAGGGCCTCGATGAGATGCCGCTGGCCGGGCGCCACGGGCCAGATCCAGCGCTCCCGCCTGACCAGGTCCAGTCCCTTTCCAGGCAGGACCCCGAAAGGATCCACCCCCGCCAGTGCATCGCTGGCCTCCAGGGACGGCCCCCCGGTCCGCAGGTGGCGGATCCAGGCGTCCTCCCAGGGACCCAGGTCCAGGGATCCCTCCCCGAACACCACCGCGCGGTCATGCACCAGCCAGAGGTCCGCGCCGCTGTCCCGGAGCACCCGCAGGAAAGCCTCGACGGCGCGGGCCGTCCAGGCGGCCAGGGCCTCGGCCAGGGGCTCCTCCCGTTCGGGATCCGGATCCCAGGGAGACCCCCCAAAGACGGTTTCCACGACCTTCTCGGCCACCACGCCAACCTGGCCCATGACGTTGGCGGCCAGGATGGTGCCGGGCCGGTGGGCCCCGATCCAGGCCCGCAGCGCCTCCGGCTCCGGGGCGAGGAACGGAAGCAGGCCCGTCAGCCGCTTCTTGGCCACCTCCAGCCCCCGGTGGTGTCCGGACCAGGGCTCCAGGACCGCGCGGCGGGCGGTGGCCTCCAGCTCGGCCATCCCGCCGGTCAGGTCCCCGAAGACCCAAGGGGGCCAGCGGCGATGGCGCGCCGCCGTCCAAAGGCGGCTCCAGGGATCGCCATCCCAACCCGTGGTGTCCGGCGGCGCCAGGGCCCAGGGCACCTCCAGGCCCGACCCGGCCCCCAGGATCAGGACGGGCCGCGTGGGATCCGCGGACTGCAGGCCCTCCCCCAGGAAGGCGCGCACCCGGTCCAGGTGGCCGCCCCAGGCGGAGCGATCCCGGGCCAGGAAGGCGAACTGCTCGCGGCGCAGCAGCTTGGAAAGCGGCTTGGACATGGGGCCATCCTACGTGAAACTGAATGATCTGGAGGCGCGGGCCTGCCTTCAGAATGGGGTGTGGCCGCGCAAGGGGCGCCGCCCAAGCGAGACAAGGAAAGCGACGATGG
>JARLGO010000001.1 GCA_031292655.1 Geothrix sp. | reverse complement strand
GGGCGGCCATCGACTTCGGCGACGCCGTCATTTTTGCAAATCCTGGAAATTGGTGGCGGTGGCAAATCCTGTGCCAGCGCCCTTCGGGCGGTCGCCAGTGGCGCCGGTCCTAATCCGCAATCCTGCGGATTGGTGGCCCCGGTGGGGTTCGAACCCACGACCAAGCGGTTATGAGCCGCCAGCTCTGACCGCTGAGCTACAGGGCCAGGGCCAGTGTAGCAAGGTGGCCTGGCCCGGGCTGGCTCAGAGGCCCGGGATGGCGCGCCCCCCCATGGCGAACTCCAGCAACTGGAGCATGCGGTCCGCCAGGGTCGGCAGGTCCCTGGACTCCAGGAGGAACTGACGCTCGGTCGGTTCGAAATCGAGGGCCATGGCCAGGGTGTTGAGGCGATCCATGTCCTCCAGGGGAAGGTCCAGGAGTTCCTTCAACTGGGACTCGATGCCTTCCGAAGCCGCGTAGGCATGAAGCGAGTCCATGAGCCGCCGGCGGTGAGGGCCCGACCAAAGCAAGGATGAATCGAAGGGCAGGATGTCGATTTGCGCCTGCCGGAAGGCTTTCCCGGGCACTTCCTGGACGATTTGCACGGCATCCTTCCCCTGGACCAGCAGATTCCACCGCCCGGCGGTGAGGGGCTCCGCGCGCACGACTTCGGCCATGCATCCGGTCTGGAAGACAGGCGCGGCCTCTCCAAGGGAGCCGGGATCCGGGGCCTCCCGCATGAGCGTGAGGACCAGGTGATGATGGGAATTGAGGACCTCCACCGTCAATTCCTGGTACCTCGGCTCGAACACATGGAGCGGCAGAAAGGTCCGCGGGAAGAGCACGACCTGGGGCAGGGGGAAGAGGGGGAGAATGGCTGGTAGCATGAACACCTTGTTCGCCACCACATCGGAGTCTGACCCGTGAAGGATGAGAACCAGGACACAGGGGTGTTGGAGGTCGGAAATGCCGTGCTCGACGCGGCCCGGACAGCCCTTGGGGACCTGAGGGAAACCTGGGACCCGCAGGTCGTGGACGACTGGGTCGCCATGGTGATGGGCAGGAGCGGGCGAGTGGTGCTGACGGGTATGGGCAAGTCGGGGCTCGTAGCCCAGAAGATCGCGGCGACGCTCGCATCCACCGGTTGCCCTAGCTTCTTCCTCCATCCCGCGGAAGCCCTGCATGGGGACCTCGGCATGGTGACTCCCGAGGACTCCATCCTGGCCCTTTCGAACAGCGGTGAAAGCGAAGAGGTGGTGCGCCTCCTGCCGAGCCTCCTGCGCCTCGGCATTCCCCTGGCCGCCATCACATCCAGGCCCGAGAGCAGCCTCGGCCAGGCGGCCGCATGGACGTTCAGCTACCGTCTGGCCCAGGGGGAGGGCTGCCCCCTGGATCTGGCCCCCATGGCCAGCACCACCCTTCAGCTGGTCTGGGGAGATCTCCTGGCCAGCAGCCTGATGGCTCGAAGGGGATTCACCCGAGATCTGTTCGCCTTGAATCATCCCGCTGGAAATATTGGCGCCAAGCTGATGAAAGTGAAGGCATTGATGCACGAATCATGGCCTCGCGTGTCCCCCGCGGCATCCCTCACGGAAGCCCTCAAGGCCATGACCGAGGGCCATCTGGGCATGACCACGGTCATGGAAGGCCCCAACCTGGCCGGTGTGATCACCGACGGGGATATCCGGCGGGCCCTCGAAAGGGCCGAACGGGAGGGAGCCAATCCGCTCGAACTGTCCTCCGCCCAGCTCATGTCGCGAAATCCAGTCACCATCGATGAAGGGGCCCTGGCCCTTGATGCGGCAAGTCAAATGGAAGCCCGAAAGATCACCTTCCTCATCGTGACCCGGAAGGGAACCCCCTGCGGCGTCGTCCATATCCATGATTTGCTGGCATCCAAGGTCTTATGATTTGAGTCAGGCCAGGCTTCTCTGGTTTTAAGGTTACATAATATACATTATCGAAAGTTAAATCTGGACCCTCTCGTGCCCACCGTTCTTACTCGATATGTCCTCCGGCGCTGGGCCACCCCCTTTCTGGGGGCCCTGCTGTTCTATGGGTTTCTCCTCCTCTCCTGGGAGATGGTCCGCATCTCCAAGGAGATCTTTTCTGAAGGCGCCCCCCTTCGCTGGCTGGTTCCCCTTTTGTTGACGTCCATGCCCGAGAACCTGGGGCTGGTGCTCCCCATGGCGGCGGTCCTGGGCGGACTCCTCGGTACCCAGCAGCTCATGGAGGGGTCCGAGCTCGTGGCCGCCCAGGGACTGGGTGCGGGTCGGCGCACCTGGACGGCCCCGTGGTACCTCATGGCCCTCCTGTTGGTGGTCGTGGCCTCCCTGAATGCCCATTTCACGGTGCCATTTGCGGCTCGAATGCAGCAGAGGGTCCGCACCCACATGGCCGAGGAGGCCAAAGCCAGGTTCCTCCGCCCCGGAGCCCCGCCCTGGTTTCCCCCCAGCGCTCCGAACCGGGCCTTCTGGGTCTCCCCCGGAGGGCAGATTCACATCATGGAGTCCACGGCCCTGGGGGTGCAGCACCTCACGGCCTCATCCATGACCTATGCCCTGGAGGCAAGGCCCGATGGCTCCTCGGAGCTGCAGCTCCACCTTGCCGGCCTTCAAGGCGTGCTCTACCAGACCTC
>JARLGO010000197.1 GCA_031292655.1 Geothrix sp. | reverse complement strand
TTGGTGTCAGGCTTTGGGCTGGGGGAATGGCCGGGGACTGCGGTTCGGCTGCTGGTGCGGGGCCAGCTCGAGGGCGCCCTGAAATGCGGTGAGTTTGTGGATGGTCCGGTTGAGGACACTGGACCAGTCACCGGGGGCGGGCTGGCGGAGCAAGTGTGCGGTGGGGTACCAGGGGGTGGCCTCGCTCTGCTGCATCCAGCGCCAGTCGGCGAGGTGGGGGAGCAGGATCCAGAGGGGCTTGCCGAGGGCGCCGGCGAGGTGGGCGATGGAGGTGTCGGTGGTGAGGATGAGGTCGAGGGTGGCGGCGAGGGCGGCGGTTTCGGCCAGATCGCGGTCGCGGCTGGAGCCATCCCAGACAAAGGAGCTACTGTTGGCGGCGGAGAGCTGCTGGGTGGCGGGGCCTTTTTGCAGTGAGATCCAGGTGACGCCGGGGGTGCGGAGCAATGGAAGCAGGGTGGAAAAGTGGATGGAACGCTGGAGGTCTGCCTTGTAGCGAGGATTGCCGGCCCAGGCGAGGCCGACGCGCAGGGAGCGGCGCTCGGGGTAAGGGCTTTGCACGGGATCGCGGCGCGCATCGGGAAAGGCTTCGCGTTTTTCGGCTATGGTTTTATGGCCTGCTCCAAGATAGGCGCCGGGCCAGGGGACTGTGTCAACGGTGGTCTCAAAGACGGAGGGCAGGCTCATGAGTGGGCATTCGAGATCGAAATCGGGAGGCGTTGTGCCGAGGAGGGCGACTTCGGCTTTGCCGGCGCGTACGACAGCCAGAGAACGTAACAGGCGCTCGACCGGGGGCTGGACCTGGAGAATGGGATAGCCGCCGCGCGCGACGACGAGCGTGGCATAGCGGCAGAATTGGATGGTGTCTCCGAGGCCCTGTTCGGCGTGAAGCAGGATGCGGCGGCAATTCAGGGGTTCTCCGTGCCAGCGCGGCTGAGTGAAGGCTCTGGGGGCGCGATGGACTTCGCGGAAGCGCCAACGCGCCTCGTAGGCGGTCCAACCCTTTTCCCAGTGGCCCAGACGCAACTGAGTGAGCGCGAGGTTGTACTGGGCGCCGGGGTGGGTTGGTTCAAGGTCGACGGCGGACTGGTGGGCTTCGAGGGCTTCCTGCATGCGGCCGAGGTCGAGCAGGGTGTTGCCGCGGTTGGACGGCGCGGCGTGGTGGCCGAGGGACTCGGCTGTTCTGAAAGCCACCAGCGCCTCTTCGAGCCGACCCTCGGTATGGAGCAGGATGCCGTGCATGTTGGCGGCTTC
>JARLGO010000196.1 GCA_031292655.1 Geothrix sp. | reverse complement strand
CCGCGGCCGCCGCGGCGGTGCGGGGGATCGGCGGCATCCTGGTCCGGGAGAAGCAGGCCAAATACCTGCGGCGATTCGTCACGGACGCCGACCCCATGGTCCAAAAGCTGGCCAGGGACCTGGCCGGGCTGATGCAGGAGCTGGGAGGCGAGGGGCCAGACGGCGTCTGCTTCTCCGCGGAAAGGGCCAAACTCGAGGCCAATTTCCTTGCCTATTTCTCCCTCCGGCCCGGATTCATGAACCACGGTGATGTGGAGGCCTTCGCCGGCTGGATGGCCAGGGCCAAGACCGGAAGGGAGCTTGCCAAGATGGTGGACGCTTCCTCCACCAGGCTCGGAAAGGCCCACACGGCCCTGCTCGCCGCCGTCCAACCCGACGGCTCGCCAAAGGGACAGCTGGAGGAGCTGCGCAGCCTCTCTGAGCAGGTCAAGGCGGCCCAGGCCCTCCAGAAAAAGGTGGGATCCGACTAGCGGATTTCCCCGATCTTGAACCCCAACCCGACGGGAGGCCCCCACCATGGCGAACACGGAACGCCTTGCAGCCCTTCAAAAGGTGCGGATCGCCCGAAATGCCGTCCAGGCGGCCCGGGCCCAGACGGGGCTCACGGCCGATGAGCAGACCGCCCTCACCAGGCTCTTCTTCGACCTCGATGATCTCGAGGATTCGCTGATCCTCGAGGAGATCGGCGACAAGATCGAGGCGATGCGGGCCGACGCGAAGAATCTGAACGAGGTCGCAGGCAAGGTGAAGGACGCCCATGCGGCCCTGGCCAAGGAAGTCGCCCTGGTGGAGGAGGCGGCCAAGGCCGTCAATGGGCTCCTCTCGGTGGTCACCGCCGCCGCTTCGGCGGGGCTTATCTAGGCCTAGGAGCCTGTCCTAGGGGTTGTAGGCCCCCTGCGGCAGGTTCAGGCCCGCAGTGTGGAAGGCGGCCTGCAGGGCCCCGCCCCGGAAGGCGCCCCGATCGGCGGCCTCCAGGTGGTCCAGCAGGTGGGACAGGTTGGCTCCGCTGGGCACGGTGGGCACGCCGAGGTCGGCCGCCAGCTGGGGCAGCGTGAAGTCGTCGAGGAAGGTGCCCTCTTCGCGCACCACGACGCCCCGCAGCGTGTACTGGTCCGTGGGCCCCGTGTGGGTGCGGAGGCTGGAGGAGGGCACCACCACCGCGTCCACCCAGTCGGATCCGCCGCCCCGGGCCACCCGGTCCGCATGGGCCGCGTACTTCAGGTCCTCGCCGCACAGCAGCCCCGCCACGGTGACGGTCTCCCCGAAGCTGAAGTTCGCCGCGGCGCTCACCCGCAGGTGACTGCCCACGGCCCGGTTCAGCTCGGCGGCCACCCGGGCGAGCGTCGGGGCGAAACTGGCCCCCGTCAGCAGCAGCACCCGGCGGCCCGCGAACCCCCTCGCCCTGGGGCTCTTGATGAAGCGCCGGCTGTGCTCCAGGAAGCGCCGCACCAGGCCCACGCCGTTCTCCAGCTGAGCCCAGGAGCGGGAGTAGAAGCTGCGGCCCGGCACCTCGACCCCGGCGCGCGTGAACCACTCGTCGGCCAGCAGCAGCCAGGGCTCGCCGTCGTTGGCCCTGGCGTAGCGCCGGACCTCCGGCGTCCAGCGGGCCACCCAGTCCCGGGCGAAGGCCGGATCCACGTCCTGCACGTCGGGCAGGTTCTGGCGGTGGGCGGTGAGACCCACGGGCACGCAAGAGAGGCTCAGCACGCTGCCCCGGCCTTCCCGGCGGCGGGCCCACAGGTCGTCCAAGGTGCGCTGCCAGATGGCGCCATCGTTGAGGCCCGGCGCCACCACCGCCTGGGTGTGGACATCGATGCCGCCCGCCAGGAGGCGGTCGAGCTTGCGGAGGATGTCACCCTCGCGGGGGTTGCCCACCACCCGGATGCGGGCCTCCGGCTCTGTGGCGTGGACCGACACGTGGATGGGGCTCAGGCGCTCCCGCACGATGCGGTCCAGCTCGGCGTCGTCGCTGCTCGACAGCGTGGTGAAGTGGCCGTAGAGGAAGGACAGGCGGATGTCTTCGTCCTTCAGGTAGAGGGATTTGCGAAAGCCCTTGGGCATCTGGTGCACGAAGCAGAACACGCAGTTCTGCTTGCAGACCTTCACTTCGTCCTGGGCCAGGTCCACCCCGATCCCCTCGCCGCCGTTCTCCACGAAGGCCTCGAAGGTGCTGCCGTCCGGCCGCTGCAGGACCAGGTCGGCCTCGTCCTCCCGGGTGATGAGGAACTGGTAGTTCAGCTGGTCCAGCACGGGTTCGCCATGAATCCGCAGCAGCGTGTCGCCCGGGCGGATGCCGGCCTCCTCCGCCAGACTGCCGGGGTCCACCGCTATCACCTGTACTCCGACCTGGGCCAAATGCCGCTCCTGCTCCGGATTCCCGTCGGGAAATCCGGAGCTAGATTGTCTCATCTAGCGGAAAGAATGGCTCTCCCTATCTCCGGCCCTGGCGGGCCGGAGATAGGGAGAGCCGAGGGGCATCCCTCAGCCTGGCACTCAGTTCACTTGGGTCCAGGTGGTCCCGCCCACGGATTTGAACGTGACTTCCGAGGCTCCCACGGCAAGCCAAGTCCCGTTGTACCCCGCCACATCCGCCAGGAAATAATTCCCGTTGTCCAAGGTGAGCACATTCGTGGAGGAGAAGGCTCCGTAGGTGGTGTAGTAGACGGTGCCGCTGTCGCCCACCGCAATCAGATCCCCGACGGCCCCGTTCAGGTAGGCGGAGATTCGGCTGAGGCGGTTTCCGGTTCCGGTGGAAGCGCTGCGCCAGGTCGATGGAACGCCGCTGAAGATGCTCAGGCTG
>JARLGO010000195.1 GCA_031292655.1 Geothrix sp. | reverse complement strand
TCCAGCAGGTGGGAGAGCTTCACGTTGCCCATGGCGCCCAGCATGGAGGCCTTCAGGCGGGGGATGCTGCCTTCCATGGAGGCGATGAGCTCCTTCACCTGCTTGCGGCGGCTCTCCAGGCTGGAGCAGCCGCAGAGGGGGCAGCCGCAGGGCACGATGGGAAAGCCCCGCAGCCAGGCGTAGCGCTGCAGGTCCTGCTCCTCGCAGGTGCCCAGGGGACGGATGACGGTGTTGGCGCCGTCGTCGCTCACCAGGCGCAGGGGCATGGTGCTGAGGCGGCCCTCGAAGAACAGGTTGATGAGCAGGGTCTCGAGGAGGTCGTCCAGGTGGTGGCCCAGGGCGATCTTGGAGTAGCCGTGCCGCTTGGCGAAGGAGTAGAGCACGCCGCGCCGCAGCCGGGAGCAGATGATGCAGGGCAGCTCCTCGGGCTTGGTGCGCACCATCTTGTCGATGGGGGCGGGGATGATGTGGTGGGGCACGCCCAGGCGCTCGCAGGTCTCGGCGATGGGATCGGGGTTGAACTGGGGGAAGCCGGGATCCACCGTGACGGCCTCCACCGTGAAGGTCACGGGGGCCCGCTTGCGCAGACGCTCCAGGATGTCGAGCAGGGCCCAGGAGTCCTTGCCGCCGCTCACGGCCACCAGGATGCGGTCGCCGTCCTCGATGAGCCGGTAGGCCCCATTGGTCTCGCCCACGCGGCGGGCGAGCTTCTTCCCCAGCCGGGGCAGGGCCTTGAGGTCCGCCTCCGTGGGCGGCAGGGCCAGGCTGGGCAGGGCACAGGGATTACTCACTTGAGTCCGTCGAAGAAATGGCATCGAACGGGGGCTTTGCTCCCGTCCGATGCGGGGGTCCCAGGGGGGACGCAGAGGCCCACAGGGCCGGGCGGTCCCCATTGGATGACATTATCCCCTTCACATCACGCCGCAGGCCCTGCGCTCGCCGCGGACGATCTGGCCCTGGACATCCTTCACGTACTCGGGGCAGGTGCAGTCCGGACAGGAGTTGCTGGCGGTCTCCGAGCACAGGTCCGCGAAGGTGACCTTTTCCATGAACGCGGAGATGTGGTCGTTCAGGCGGTTCCAAAGGAGGCTGCTCATGCGCTCGTCGGCCAGCAGGGCCTGGTTCGCGGATCTGGGATCCTCCTTGGCGGCGGCGTAGAACCCGCTGTCCGTGAGGCGCAGCACCTCGCCCACGCTCACCTGGTTGCAGGGCCGCGTGAGGATGTAGCCGCCCTTGGGGCCCCGCACGCTGGCCACTACGCCGGCCTTCTTCAGCTTGTTGAAGATCTGCTCGAGGAAGGGCAGGGAGAGCTTCTGGCGCTCGGCGATCACGTGCAGGGGCACCGGCTGGCCATGGCTGTGGTGCGCCAGGTCGAAGAGGGCCTGCATGCTGTACCTGCCTCGGGCCGAGATCTTCACTAGGATTCTCCAGGGTCAAGGCTAGTATTCCTGAGCGAATGAGTCAAGTTTATGGGTCCGTGGGCTCCAGAACTCAGGAACCAGGGGATATCACCGATGGGGGTACCATGCCATGGCGTTCCCTCCTCCTTGCGTTCGGCCTGGTTTCCACGCTGCTGGCCGGAGACACGATTCGCGTGTCCGTGAACGAGTGGACCACCCTGAACCCGCTGCTCATCATGCAAAACAGCGATGCGGAGGCCGTGGACCTGGTGTTCGACCGCCTGGTGACCCTCAACGCCCGGGGGGAGTTCATCCCCGAGCTGCTGGAGTCCTGGACCGTCCTTCAGGGGGGGCGGGAAGTGGTCCTGAAGCTCCGGCCGGGTCTCGTCTGGCAGGACGGACACCCCATCGAGGCAGAGGACGTGGTGTTCACGTGGAAGGCCCTGCGCCTTCCCCAGGTGAGGCGGGTGGCGGACACGGTCGCCGGCGTGGCCAGCCTCGACAGCCTCACCGCCGAGGGCCCCCTCACCGTGCGGATCCGGCTGAAGCGCCCCCGTGGCACCCTGCTTTCGGACCTCTACAACCTGATTCCGGTGCCGCGGCACCTCTACGAGGTGGGAGCCAGGCCGGCGGAGGCCCCCATCAACTTCCACCCGGTCGGTTCCGGGCCCTACCGGGTGGTCGGCCGAGCCACGACCAAGTGGGTCCAGCTGGAGCGCTGGGACGGCTACCGGGGGATCCATCCGGGGCTGGCGCCCGCCTTCGAACTGTGGGATGCCTCCAATGAACAGGACGTCCTTCCGGATTTCCGGGCGGAACGGCTCCACTATTCGGTCGTGAGCGCGCTGCGCTACTACCTGGTGCGCAAGGGCGCGCAGGGCAGGGGCCTGGTGCAGGCCATGGTTGTGCCTCAGGCCTCCTTGAGGGCCTATTTCTTGAACTGCGATTCGAAGCACAGCCTGCTGGGGGATCGGACCCTCCGGCAGGCCCTCTACGAACTGCTCCCCTGGCAGAGCCTGGCCCGGGCCGAGCGCTTCTTCCCCCGCCGGCTCGCCACGAGCTTCTGGCCGCCGGAAAGCTGGGCCCATGATCCGGAGCCGCGGCCGCTACCCCAGGTGGAGCGGGCCGCCGCGATCCTGGAGGCCGCCGGCTGGAGATTGGGCCCTGACGGTGTCCGCCAGGATGGGCGGGGACGCCGCCTGGTCCTGGTCGCCTACGAGGCGCCCGCGCCCATCAAGCCCAGCAACGGGGTCCTGCTGGCCGCCCAGGCTGCCCGGGTGGGCATCCGCATCGAGGTGCGCACCCTTCCGCTCAAGGCCGTGGCCGAAAAGGCCTCCAACCATGAGGGGGATCTGTGGGCCATCGGCTGGGCCCTGGCCCTGGATCCGGATGTGGACAGTCCGCTCTTCACGCTGGAGGGCTATCGGACCAAGGCCAACCTGAGCGGTTACCTGAATCCCGAAATGGACCGCCTGTTCGAGGAGGGGCGCCACACCCTCGACATGGGGGCGCGCCAGCAGATCTACCGCCGGATCTCCAGGATCATCGACCGCGACGTCCCGGTCATTCCAATCAGCTACATGCAGACCCGGGTGCTGGTGCACCGGCGGCTGCGGGGCGTCGCCTTCAGCCCGCTGGGCCAGAGCTTCGGCTTCTGGCCCGGGCGGCGCGGCTGGACGCTCTGGACGAATTGGCCCTGAAAAAACGCCCTTCGCGAACTCAGAGCCGATCGAACCGGATGACCTCCACCTTGCCGGGCTTGCTTTTATGGGGCGCATCCTCCCGTTCGGATTCCCGCGGGGGACGGGCCTCCCGCTCCGCTTCACGCGGAGCTCGAGCCTCCCGATCGGGCCTGGATTCCCGGTCGCGATGGGGGCGGGATTCAGAACGATGGGGCTCGACGACCTCGGACCGGGGCGAGGCCTTCGGGGCTGGCGCAGCGGCCGCGGGCAACCGATCCCGGCCGGCCCAGACCGCGCCCACCTGCTTGATGCGGTCCACGAGCCGGGCGGGCTCCAGCACCTGCACACCGTCCCCGAACTGCATGGCCCAGCGGGCGATGGCGCGGAGGTCCGTGGCCGTGAACGAGACCAGCGCCTGGCCGTCGCCCTGGTCCTCGATCTTGAAGTTCGGGAAGGCCGGCGGCGCCTGCTTCACGGCGAAGACCCACTGCTTCAGGAGGGAGGCCTTCACATGGATGGGCTCGCCCCCCAGCCAGCCGCCGATCTGGTTGGCGGGCGTGCCTTCGGCATAGGGCCCCTGGGCGGCGCGGCCCACGCCTTCCACGGCGTTGACCTCGGCCAGCAGGTCCACGCGGTGGTGGCGCTCGGCGTTGTAGCGGCGGTCCCAGCCCCACACGTACCAGGCCTGGCTGAGGGCGTCGAAGGTGAGGTGGCGGGGCTCGAAGGTGCGCGGGGCGTTGGCGTCGGCGTCGGCGAAGATGAACTCGACGGCCCGGCCTTCGCAGATGGCGGCGAGGATGGCCTGGGCCAGGGGCGTCAGGGCCGGCGTGCCCGGCGCCTTCTGTACCACGAGTTGGGGCTGGGGCTCGGCCGGGGCGAGGATGGGTTCGACGGCGGGTTCGTCGGCCTTGGCGACGGCTGCGGCCCTGGCGGTCCTGGGCCTGGCGGGGGCTTTGGCCGGCGCTTTGGCCTTGGGGGCCGCCGCTTCGGCCTTCTTCGGCGCCGCCTTCTTGACCGGAGCGGCCTTGGCCTTGGTGGCGGGTTTCTCCTCCTCCACGGCGGCGGTCACGGGCTTCTTGCGAGGGGTCTTGGTTACGGCCATGGGTGTCAGGCTCCTGGCTCATCATCGCCCAATCCTGCCGGAGCGGTCCACCGCACAATTCGGTGGCCCGAAAGGGCGCCCATTCAGCCACGCTGGATCCATGGGACAACGCAACCTCCGTTTCGCCGTGGTGATGGGCCTCCACACCTTCATTTCCGCCGGGACCTACCTGCTGGGGAAGGCTGCCACGGATGCCATCCCCACGCTGGCCCTCGGGCTGCTCCGCTTCCTCATCGCGGGTTCCGGTTTTCTGGTGCTGGCGAGGATCCGCGGCCTGGAACTCTGGCCGGTGGCAAAGGCGGAGTGGCGGGCCTATTTCTGGGTGGGCTTTCTCGGCGTGGCCGTGAACCAGGTCGCCTTCCTGGGTGGACTGGCGCTCACCCTCCCTTCCCATGCGGCCCTGCTCTATGCGCTGACGCCCACCATGGTGCTGCTCCTGGCCTGGATCCGGGGGCAGGAGCGGCCCGGACCGCTCAAGCTCGGTGGACTGGTGCTGGCGTTCTCGGGGGTCGCGGTGCTGTTCTCGGGCAGGGCAGGGGGAGCCCTACCGCCCCGCTGGATCCTGGGGGACCTCATGGTGCTGGTGGCGGTGGTCGCCTGGGCAGGCTACACCGTCCTGAGCCGTCCCCTGGTGCAGAAGCACGGCGCCCAGCGGGCCACCACGCTCTCGATCCTGTTCGGCCTGGCGATCTTCACACCCATGGGGCTCTTCGGGCTGCCGAGGTTGACCCTCGCCTCGGTGCC
>JARLGO010000194.1 GCA_031292655.1 Geothrix sp. | reverse complement strand
CAAAACCCGACAATGCCGCGATGAAGCCAGCCGGGATGCACCGCAGATATCGGTTTGTCTCGCGTATCGCCGCAGGCGATACCGAGAGGGAAGGGCCCGCAGGGCAACGTGGTTCGTTGTTCAAGGGACCTGACGCCGCGGAGCGCCTGCCTGGCTTCATCCCTCCGGGCGAGGGCCGGCGGGGAGGCTCCGCCTCCGCGAACGTCAGTGAGCGGGAGGGCCCTGCGGGGCAGAGCCCGTCAGGCGGAGGGCGATGCAGCGTCACCTCCCGCTATCGCGGCGCGGTGCGCCGCTCCTGCTCGCCACCGGCTCGCAGAGCCGGAGCCTCCGTCGCGCGTAGTACCCGCTACGCTTTGACTCGCGTTCCTCGCCTCGCTCGCCCGGCGACCCTCGCGCGGCCCCATGGGGGTTTTGTTAGGCACTCTAAGTGAGCGGTTGGGGTTGCCCGCACGAGGTGAACGGGATCTGCGACCACGTGGACGGCGCCTATTGCCGCCCCGGCATGAAGGGCTGTGTCCTCCAGGGCAAGGTGAGCTTCCAGGACGGCGTCATTCCCGCGCCGGTGTGGCCCCCCGGCCACGGGCGGAGCCGCGATCCCGGCCCGCCGCCGACCTCGGACAAAAACCGAACATGACTATCGGCGAGACTCAGCCTGAGGTCTTTTAAGAGCAAAAGCTGAAACCACAGATGGCACAGATGGACGCCGACTCAACGCGCTTGGGCCCGCCGAAGGCGGCCTCCGGCCCTGCCGGAGGTCAGTGGGGGCACCGGGGTCGCGCCATTTGGGGGCTCGTGCCCCGACGCCCCCACTGAAGCCCATGCTCAAGACGGCGCCCCTGGGAACAGTCATCGACTCGCGTTTTTAATCTGTGTGAATCGGTGGAATCTGTGGACCTAAGCCCTTTTCTGGGTCATCTGCGACATCTGCGGTTAAACGCTTTTATGGCTGTGTGCGGCCGATCATCGGGTAATCAAAAAGGCTTGAATCGCGATGCAGCCTAGGGGAACCGGAGGTCCGACTGGGCCAGGGCGTAGGCGAAGGTGGCCAGGGCGGCGGCGTTGAAGGCGAGATCATCCCTGTCGACCTTGTCGAAGGTGTCCGCCTGGGTGTGGTGGATGTCGAAGTAGTGGGTGGCGGCGTGCTCCATGCCGATGCCCGGGACGCCCTCGCGCACCATGGGGCTCACGTCGGCGCCGGACCCGCCCAGCTGGAAGGTGACCGCAAAGGGTTCCATGGGCCCCCCCTCGAGGCCTTTCAGCGAAGCCAGCGCAGAAGCCTTGGCCTCCGGCGGCGCCTTGCGCAGATCCAGATGGAAGCTCTTGACCCGCTCGCTGCCGGAATCGGTCTCCAGGGCGGCCACGAGGTCCTTCAACTCGGCACGGTGGGCGTCCCGGTAGGCCAGCCCGCCCCGCAGGCCGTTCTCCTCGTTGGTCCACAGGACGATCCGGATGGTGCGCCGGGGCTGGAGCCCCAGGGTGTGGAGGAGGCGCATGGCCTCCATGGCGATGACCGTGCCGGCCCCGTCGTCCTGGGCGCCCTGGCCCACGTCCCAGCTGTCCAGGTGGCCGCTGATGAGGACGATCTCCTGGGGCTTTTCCGTGCCGCGGAGCTCGGCCACCACGTTGGCCGAAGGGGCGTCGGGCAGGGTCTCGGCGCCCATCTCCAGCTTCAGCTGGATCCGCTCGCCGCGCTCCTGCATGCGCCGCAGCAGGGTGGAGCCCTCGATGGTGAGGGCCGCGGTGGGGATCTTCGGGAGGGCGGGATCGTAGTCCATCATGCCGGTGTGGGGCGTGTCGAGGCTCACGGGGGACACGGAGCGCACCAGGGCCGCCACAGCACCGTACTTCGCGGCCTTCGAGGCCCCGGCGTGGCGGTAGACCACCGTGCGGCCGTAGCCGGCATAGGGCACGTCGAAGAGGACGATCTTCCCCTTCACCGCCCCGCCCAGCTTGTCCAGCTCATCGAAGGAGCCCACCACCACGACATCGGCCGTGAGACCGCCGGCGGGCGTGCCCACGCTGCCGCCGAGGCCCAGGAGGTTGAGGCGGTGCGGGGTGGGCAGGAGCAGTTCGGCGGATTCCCGTCCCCGCACCCAGTGGGGGACCAGGACCGGCTCCGCATGGACGTTGGCGAGGCCGGCGGCCTTCAGCCGGTCCTGGGCCCAGACGATGGCCTGGTCCAGCTGGGGAGAACCGGACAGCCGGTGTCCAATCCGATCGCAGAGCCAGGCCAGGTCCGAGTAGGCGCCGTGGGTGCGGAAGGCCTCGGCCTTCAGGCGCTCGGCGGTGCCGGCAAGGCTCTCTGGGGGCCCCCCGGCGCAGAGGCTGGCGGCGGAGATCAGGGCGAGGAGGCACCGGGTGAGCTTCATGCCTCATCTTACTTGGTAAGCTGGTCCGCCGGAAATGCTTTTGCGCGGGCCGCGGCCCCCATCCGGCGGCCACCTTCGCCCCCGGCGATGGCGGGAATGGCGCCCATGGCCGGGCTTCTCCGGGAGCCTACCGGGGATGTGGCACACTAGCCAAAATCCACGGGATCCCGAGACGATGAACGACGCCCCCGCACGCCAGCGCCTGACGAGCATCGACTGGGTCCGGGGCCTGGTCATGGTGCTCATGCTCATCGACCACACGCGGGATTTCGTGCACGCCGAGTCCTTCTGGCGGAGCCCGACGGACCTGACGGCCATCAGCTCGGCGACGTTCGTGACCCGGTGGATCACCCATTTCTGCGCCCCCATCTTCGTCTTCCTGGCCGGGCTGAGCGTGTCCCTGCAGGTGCAGGCCGGCCACCCCATGGCCTCGGTGCGGCGCCTGCTCGTCACCCGGGGCCTGTGGCTGGTGGTGGTGGAGTTCACGCTGGTGCACCTGGGGTGGAACTTCTCCTGGCAGCCCTGGGTGGACCTGGGCATCGCCCAGGTCATCTGGGCCATCGGGCTCAGCATGATCCTGCTTGCCGCGATGCTCTACCTGCCCTGGCGGTGGATCCTGGGCCTCGGTCTGGTCCTCGTCCTCGGGCACAACCTCCTGGATCCCCTCACGGTCCCGCGATGGGGCGGAGCGGGACATCCGCTTCCGGGCGGGTGGAACGCCCTCTGGACCGTCCTGCACCAGCCCGGAGTGATCGGGCTCTTCGGGGCGGTGGGTCCCCGGCTCTACATCGGCTATCCGCTGATCCCCTGGCCGGGCGTCATGGCCCTCGGCTACGGCCTGGGAAGGGCCTACGAGCTGCCCGCGGACCGGCGGAGGCGGATCCTGCTGGGGCTGGGCCTGGCCTGCCTGGCGGGCTTCATCGCCCTCAGGGCCGGGAACTTCTACGGGGATGCCCGCCCCTGGAGCGGCCAGTCGACGGGCTTCCGGACGGTGCTCTCCTTCGTGAATTGCACCAAGTACCCGCCCAGCCTTCTCTACCTGCTCATGACCCTCGGTCCCGGGCTGCTGCTGCTGGCCTGGCGGGAGGGCCGGACCGATTCCCGCCTGAGCCGGGCCCTCGTGACCCTGGGCCGGGTGCCCATGTTCTTCTACCTGCTGCAGTGGCCCACGGCCCACCTCATGGGCATTTTCTTCGCGGCGCTCGGCGGGCGGGACTGGCACTACGTCCTCCAGTTCCGGGGAGCCGAACCGGCCGTGTTCGGCTTTGGCCTCTGGGCGGTCTACCTGGCCTGGGCCCTGGGGCTGGCCGCCCTCTTTCCCCTCTGCCGCTGGTTTGCGGGCGTGAAGCGGCGGCGCAAGGACTGGTGGCTGTCCTACTTCTAGGGTACCGGAGAGCCGCCCCTGCCCAGCCAGACGCGCACCCGCATCCGCCCGCTGGCATCAGTCTCCAGGACCTCCCAGGACAGCGGTCCGCTGCGGCCCTTCGGGTTCTCGCCCGGGCCCAGGTTGAAGGCGGCGTCGTCCAGCTCCCAGAGGCGGAGGGGCAGCCGGGGCTTGGGCGGCTGCGGGGTGCCGGGATGGGCGTCCACCACGCGCACGGGGCCCTTCGGATCGCCGTGCCGGGTCAACAGACCCGGGTCGATGCGCGCCACCACCAGGCCTTCGTAGCCCGGCCCGAACCGGCCGCCGATGCGGCCCCGCTCGAAGCCCCAGGGGCGGCGCACCTCCAGGCTGAAGAAGCGGCCCTTTTTCCGGGGATCGGGCAGGGTCACCCACTGGGGGTCGGCACCCGGGGCCCGGCAGGCGGGGGCGATCCAGCCCTCCCAGGTGCGGCCCCTCACGGCCAGGCGGGCCATGGCGCTCCGGAAATGGCCCCGGTACCAGAGTTCGGAGCGCACCCAGGCCAGGGGGTGGGAGGGGCTGTAGCCCATGTCCTCCGCCCAGGGCCCCTGGTCCGGGTGGGAGCGGTCCCAGCCCCGGTACTGGCCCCCGTCCATGAGGTCCCAGATGCCGGCCGTGAGGGCGGAGCCGTCCTCCAGGTAGAGGTCGTCCACCCGGTGCTCGCCCATGGCGTGAAAGGCCTCGTGGACCAGGTTCCCCAGGGGCACCTCCTCGGTCAGGAAGAGCAGCGGCCAGCGCCGCTTCGGGCTCCAGGGCAGGGGCATGAGCAGGCTCACGGCCTTGATGTCGGCCTCGTCGGCGGTGACGGACTGGGGATGGCCCGGCGCGATGATCCAGAGGTGGTCGGGCTTTCCGTCCGGTCGCAGGGCGCCGGTGCGGTTGTCCACGCGGTCGCAGCCGCCCAGGGGTTCATTTCGGAGGCGCTCCAGCACCCAGGCGGCCATGGCCGCCACCTGCCCATCGCGCCGGGGCTTCGGGTGGTCGGCGCTGCGCAGCTTCAGGAGGCGTCCCTCCACCAGCGAGAGGGCCCCCTTGCTCACCTCGTAGAGGTAGTTGGCGGCGCTGGCCGCGCCGGGACGCCGCGAAAAGAGCAGGTCCCGCAGGGCGTCATCAGACAGCTTCGAGGGCTCGTCGTCGAAGTCGAGGCGCACCACGAAGACGGCCTCCTGCCGGAAGCCGGGCTCGGGCTGGAGCACGATCTCCCGGGACCATTCGGCCGCGGGCACCAGATCGCGGCGCCAGCCCTCCTTCTCGAGGGCCAGGAGGGTGTCGCCGGCCTCCAGATCGAGCCGGAAACGGCCCTCGGCGTCCGTGACGGCAAGGGGCGGTTCCCCGGCCGGGGAGACGCGGGGCAGCCGATCCGGGTAGACCCGAACGCCCGGAAGGCCCCGGTGGCCATCGGAAACGCGCCCTTCCATGGGAGCCGCGGCGAGGGTGGCCGCCAGCAGCCCGAGGCCAAGCGTGCCCAGCAAACCCCGACGGGGCCCCATGGGGGTTTGGTTAGGCACGCTAAGCGCCCGGATCATGCCTTGGCGAGCTTCTGCAGTTGGGCCAGGTGGCTCAACAGGGCCACGCGCCGGCGGGTCTCCTGGGCGACCAGGGGCTTTTCCAGGGCGTCGGCCACGGGCTGCTGGAGCCGCGACCAGATTTCCAGCTCCCCGGGATTGAAGAGCAGCAGGATGGGCAGGTCCCGCAGTTCCTCGGCCTGGTGGATGGCCACCGCCAGGTTCTGGGCGCTGCCCTCCGTCAGTTCGGTATCCAGCACCAGCACGTCGGGCCGGTGGGCCATGATCTGCACCCGGGCCTGATCCTCGCCCTGGGCCTCGATGAAGGTCGCCTGGTGCTTGCCGTAGTGGTTCTGGACCTGGGACCGGACCAGGGAACTGGCGGAGACGACCAGCACCTTGGGGCGAGCCGGAGCCGGCGTGCCGACTTTCAATTCGAGGGCGCGGACCCGCAGATGGGTCTGCACCCGCACATGCAGGAGCAGGGTGTTGGCGGGCTTGCGCAGGAAGTCGTCAGCCCCCGCCAGGTAGCTGCGGTCCTTGGCATCCCGGCTCAGGGCCGTGAGCACGATGATGGGAACGCCCGCAGTGCTCGGATTGGCCTTGATCAGCTCGCAGGCCTTGAAACCGTCCATGGAGGGCATGACGGCGTCCATGATGACCAGGTCGGGCACCGACTGCCTCATGAGCGCCAGGGCCTCCTGCCCATTCGAGGCCGCCACGAGCCGATGGCCCAGGGGCTGCAGTTGCGCCTCGAGCTGGCGCCGCTGCAGGGCATTGTCCTCTACCATCAGGATGGTCATGGGGGACGGGAATTGGGACAAGCCGGCTCCTGGGGTCGTGACTCGAGGGTAAAGCGCCTGTCGTCCCCGATCAACCTCGGGATGAAGCGGGACTCGTAATACCGCGCAGACTTTGAACCTGGGCAACGATACAATGGTGGGTTCGAGGTTCCTCAGTGTCCGATCCCGCCCTGATCCGCAATTTCTCCATCGTCGCGCACATCGACCACGGCAAGTCCACGCTGGCGGACCGCCTGCTGGAGTTGACGAAGACCGTGGCCGGGCGGGACATGCAGGCGCAGATCCTGGACGACATGGACCTGGAACGCGAGCGGGGCATCACCATCAAGGCCCATGCGGTGACGCTCAAGTACCAGGCCCGGGACGGGAAGACCTACACCTTGAACCTCATCGACACCCCCGGCCACGTGGATTTCACCTACGAGGTCAGCCGCAGCCTGGCGGCCTGCGAGGGCGCCATCCTGGTGGTGGACTCCACCCAGGGCGTCGAGGCCCAGACCCTGGCCAACACCTACCTGGCCCTGGAGAACGGCCTGGAGGTCTTCCCGGTCCTCAACAAGACGGATCTGCCGAGCTCGGATCCTGTGCGGGTGCTCGAGCAGATCGACACCGTCATCGGCCTGGTGGACACGGCCCATGCCGTGAACGTCAGCGCCAAGACCGGCGAGAACTGCGACCAGGTGCTCGAGCAGATCGTGAAGTGCATCCCGGCGCCCCAGGGGGATCCTGCGGCTCCCCTCCAGGCCCTGGTCTTCGACTGCTACTACGACGCCTACCGCGGCGTGGTGAACCTCATCCGGGTCATGAACGGCACCCTCAGGGCCGGCGACCAGATCCGCTTCATGTCCACGGGCAGCGAGCACCGGGTGGACGAGATCGGCATCTTCGATCCGAAGATGGACAAGCAGGAGTCCCTGTCCGTGGGCGAGGTGGGCTACCTGGTGGCCAACATCCGCTCCCTGGTGGACGTGAAGGTCGGCGACACGGTGACCCACGCGGTCACGCTCACCACCAAGCCCGCCACGGAGATGCTGAAGGGCTTCAAGGAGATCCAGCCCGTGGTCTTCGCGGGGATCTTCCCCACCTCCAGCGACGACTACGAGAACCTCCGCAACGCCATGGACAAGCTGCGGCTCAACGACAGCAGCTTCACCTACGAGCCCGAGACCTCCACGGCCCTGGGGTTCGGCTTCCGCTGCGGCTTCCTGGGCCTGCTCCACATGGAGATCGTGCAGGAGCGGCTGGAGCGCGAGTTCGACCTGGACCTCATCACCACGGCCCCCAGCGTGCGGTACCACGTCCACCTGACGGACGGCACCGAGACGGCGGTCGACAATCCTTCGAAGCTGCCTCCCCTCCAGAAGATCGCCAAGATCGAAGAGCCCATCATCGAGGCGACCATCCTCACCCGCACGGACTTCGTGGGGGGCCTCATCAAGCTTTGCGAGGAGCGCCGCGGGATCCAGCAGAAGCTCGAATACGTGAGCCAGGATCGCGTGATGCTCATCTATGAGCTGCCCCTGAACGAAGTGGTGCTGGACTTCTACGACAAGCTGAAGTCCCTGTCGAAGGGCTACGCCAGCTTCGACTACCACATGAAGCACTACCTGGAATCGGACCTGGTGAAGATGGACATCCTGGTGAACTCCGAGCCGGTGGATGCGCTTTCCCTCCTGGTGCACCGCAGCAAGAGCCAGGCCCTGGGCCTCGCCCTCTGCCAGAAGATGAAGGAGGTCATCCACCAGCAGCTGTTCGACGTGGCCATCCAGGCGGCCATCGGCAGCAAGATCATCGCCCGCACCAACGTGAAGGCGCGCCGCAAGGACGTTCTCGCCAAGTGCTACGGCGGCGACATCTCCCGCAAGAAGAAGCTCCTCAACAAGCAGAAAGAGGGCAAGAAAAGAATGAAGTCCATCGGCAACGTGGAGATTCCCCAGGAGGCTTTCCTGGCCATCCTCAAAGTCGACAACTAGGATTCAAACGGCCCCGATGGACCGCCTTCAGCGGATGAGCCCGAAGCAGGAGCGAAGGGCGACTTTGCCGCAGGCGAAGCCCGAAGGGCGCGGCCCAGGGAAGGGCCGCGTCAAGTCCAT
>JARLGO010000193.1 GCA_031292655.1 Geothrix sp. | reverse complement strand
TCCTCCACGTGAAAGCCCAGGGGGCGGAAGACCTCCACCAGGCGGTCCATGAGGCGATTGAGGGGATGCAGGGCCCCCTGGGGCGGCAGCGGCGGAGGCAGGGCCGGATCCCAGCGGGCGGCGAGGGCCCCCTGCTGCTGCTTCTTCGCCTCGAGTTCAGCCTGCCGGGCCTTCAGGCCCTCCTCCCACTGCTGCTTGAACGCGTTGACGGCCGCCCCCAGGTCGCGCTTCTGCTCTTTCGGGGCGGACTTCAGCAGGTCCATCAGCCGTGCAGCATGGCTGCCTTCCCGGCCCACATAGGCACCCTTCAGGCGCAGCAGGGTGTCCAGGTCCCCGCAAGCGGCCAGCGCCCCGGGAAAGGCCTGTCCCGCCTCGACGATGTCCGGGGGAAGCAAGTGGTCCATGGGATCCTCGGGAGAGGGGGCTCAAAACAAAGAAAGGCCGCTCGCGCGGCCTTTCGGGTATCTGCGATGGGTCAGGTCGCGATCAGCCCTTGGCCACAGCCACGAGCTTCGTAAACGCCTCGGGATTGCGTACGGCGAGATCCGCGAGGATCTTGCGGTCGAGATCCACGGAAGCCTTCTTGAGGCCACCCATGAACTTGGAATAGCTGGTGCCGTTCTGGGTGCAGGCGGCGCTGATGCGCACCACCCAGAGGCGGCGGAAATCGCGCTTCTTGACCTTGCGGTCGCGGTAGCCGTAGCCGAGGGCCTTCTCCACGGCCTCCTTGGCCGAACGGTAGAGGCGGGACTTGGCGCCGTAGAAGCCCTTGGCGAACTTCATCATGCGCTTGCGGCGCTGGGCGCGCTTGAAACCACGTTTGACGCGAGTCATGTTGCTTCCTTTCCTCGAGGCAGCGCGTTCAGGAGTGAACGGGCTTTAGGAGCCTCATCGGGGGTGGCCTCAGCCACCGGGTTGAACCATCAATTCTAAGATCGATGGAGATTAGAGACAAGCGCCGAGCAGGCTAGCCTGCGAGAAGCGCAGGGGTCCGGGGATGTGCGCGCAGCGCGGAATCCCCGGAGAGCATTCACGCGTAGGGCAGCATGGCGGCCACGGCCTTCTGGTCGGCCTTGGAGACCATCCGTCCCATGTCCAGCTGGCGCTTCCGCTTGGCGGTCTTCTTGGTCAGGATGTGGCGCTGGTGCGAGCAGCCGCGCTTGAACTTGCCGCCGGCGGTCTTCTTGAAGCGCTTCTGCGCGCCCTTGTGGGTCTTGATCTTGTAACCGCTCATGGATTCCTCACTGGATCTGGGCTTCGGTGGCTGGTGTTTCGGGTTTGGTGGCCTTGGGCTTCTTGGGGGCCTTGGGCACTTCGATGATCTTGGGAGCGAGGATGGCGTGCATGTCGCGTCCATCAATGCCGGCGCCCTTTTCGACGATGGCCTTGTCGCCGACCCGCTGGATGACTTCTTCGATGATCCGGTAGCCGATATCGCGATGGACGACTTCGCGCCCGCGGAACATGACCACCACTTTGACTTTGTCTTCTTCCTCCAGGAACCGCAGGATGTGTTTCACCTTGAAATCGAAGTCGTGGTCATCGGTCTTGGGGCGGAACTTCACTTCCTTGACCACGATGTTCTTTTGCTTCGCCCTGGCTGCGTGTTCCCGTTTGGCTTCCATGAACTTGTACTTGCCATAGTCCATGATTCGGCACACGGGCGGGTTGGCGTTTCCGGCCACTTCCACGAGGTCGAGGCCGCGTTCTTCCGCGATCCGGATGGCCTGGTGGGGAGGCATCAAGCCAAGCTGTTCGCCATCTTCGGAGATGACGCGGACCTCCTGGGCCCGGATGCCGTCGTTGATGCGGGTCTCGTTTGGACGAATGGTTCCTCCCCTAGTAGCACAAGGACAAAAAGTCTAACACTTGACCCGGCTCCCGCCAAGCACGGAAAACCGGTTCAGCGCTGGCGCTCCCGGACCTCGTTGGCCAGGGTCTCCAGGAAGCCCTCCAGGGACTGCACGCCGAGGTCCCCGCGGTGGCGGTGCCGCACGGAGACCGTGCGGACCTCGGCCTCGCGGTCCCCGATCACCAGCATGTAGGGGACCTTGGCCAGCTGCGCCTCGCGGATCTTGGCCTTCAGGCTCTCGTTTCGAAGGTCCAGTTCCGCCCGCAGCCCGTGGGCTTTCGCCTTTGCGGCCGCCTCGCTGGCGAACGCGTGGGCCCGGTCGGTGATGGGCAGGATGGCCACCTGGACCGGGGCCAGCCAGGCGGGGAAGGCCCCGGCCGTGTGCTCGATGAGGATGCCGATGAAGCGCTCGAGGCTGCCCAGGATGGCCCGATGCAGCATGATGGGACGCCCCTCTGTTCCGTCGGCCTGGGTGTACTTCAAATTGAAGCGCTCCGGCAGCATGTAGTCCACTTGCAGGGTTCCCAGCTGCCAGGGCCGCTTGAGGGCATCCAGGATCTGGAACTCGATCTTCGGGCCGTAGAAAGCCCCCTCGCCGGGATTCAAGGTGAAGGGCATCCCGGCCTCGTCAAGGGCCCCGGCCAGGGCCGACTCGGCCATATCCCAGATCTCATCAGAGCCCAGACGCTTCTCGGGCCGGGTGCTCAGGGCCACGCGCATCCCCTCGAATCCGAAGGTGTCGTAGACCTCCTTCAGCAGCGCCAGGAAGGCGGCCATTTCAGCCTTGACCTGCTCCTGGGTGCAGAAGATGTGGCCGTCGTCCTGGCAGAAGGTCCTCACGCGGGTGAGCCCGTGGGTGACGCCGCTGCGTTCGTAGCGGTGCAGGCGGCCGAAGTCGGCGTACCGAATGGGCAGGTTCCGATAGCTGTGCTTCTGGCTGTCGAACATGAGGCAGTGGCCAGGACAGTTCATGGGCTTCACCGCGTATTCGCGTTCCTCGGCGGTGGTGAAGTACATGTTCTCGGCGTAGTTCTCATAGTGGCCGCTGGTCTTCCAAAGGCCCACGTCCAGGATCTGGGGCGTGATCACTTCGCTGTAGCCGTATTTGAAATAGAGCTCGCGGATGTAGGTGACCAGTTCGTTGTAGACCTGGGTGCCCTTGGGATGGAAGAAGGGCGAGGCCGGCGCCTCCGGATGGAAGGTATAGAGGCCCAGTTCCTTGCCCAGCTTGCGGTGGTCGCGGGCCCTGGCCTCCTCCAGCCGCTTCAGGTGCTCGTCCAGCTCCTTTTGCGTGTGGAAGGCGGTGCCGTAGATGCGGCTGAGCATCTGGTTCCGCTCGTCGCCCTTCCAGTAGGCACCCGCGATGCTGAGCAGCTTGAAGGCCTTCAGCTTGGCCGTACTGGGCACGTGGGGGCCCCGGCAGAGGTCGTAGAAGTCGCCCTGCCGGTAGCCGCTGATGGTGTCCCCCGCGGGGATCCCGGCAAGGACCTCCACCTTCAGCGGCTCTCCCATCGCCTCGAATCGGGCGACCGCCGCGTCCCGGCTGAGGTCCTCGCGAACGACCTCGACCCCCTCGGCCACGATCTTCCGCATCTCGGCCTCGATGACGGGAAGATCCTCCGGCGTGAAGGGCTTCTCCACCCAGAAGTCATAGTAGAAGCCATCTTCGATCACCGGGCCGATGCCCACCCGGGCCCCCGGATAGAGCCGCTTCACCGCATGGGCCAACAGGTGGGCCGTGGAGTGGCGGATCAGCTCGAGGCTTTCCGGGGTTTTGTGGGTGACGATTTCGACTTTGGCCCCATCTGCCAGGGGCGCCTTCAGATCCGTCAGGCGTCCATCCACCTTGACGGCCAGGGCCGCCTCAAGCAGGCGAGCCCCGATGCCACCGGCCAGGTCGGCCCCAGTGGCGCCCTCGGGCAGCTGCCGAAGGGAGTCGTCTGGAAGGCGGACTTCGATGGACATGGATTCCTCGAATTTGGGATTTTATTTTATCAGTAAAATGGCTCCGGGCCATCATTTGTGATGGCCCGGAGGGGTTTTAACGTCGCAGCGACCTACTTTTCCACTCCTGTGCAGAGCAGTATCATCGGCCCTCCAAGTCTTAACTGCCGTGTTCGGGATGGGAACGGGTGTGACACTTGGGGAAAAGCCACGACGAAGGCTTAAGAAGGGATGAGAAGGGATTTGGCGAGGGCTCCGTGGAGCGTCTCTTGGGTGTTG
>JARLGO010000192.1 GCA_031292655.1 Geothrix sp. | reverse complement strand
GCCTAAGTCCCGTCAAGTGGTGTAACAAGAGCGGCCAGCGAAGCGCCGCCGTGCCCGATGTCGAATTTTCTAGCAAATGCTGCTGCTGATTGCCTTTTGCGAGGGGCGGTGTGGAAAAGCGCGAAGCGATTTTCCAGGCGAAGCCCGCAGGGGTGGAAAGGGTGTGGACCCGGAGGGCGCCTCGCAGGGGCGTTGCCTGTGGACCCGAAGGGCGGGCCAGAGGCCCGTTTCGCGCCAGCGAAATCCAGCAGGCAAACCAGCTGGCTTTCCATGCCTGCGCACCGCCCCGGCGGGCGGGCCTCGATCTCGCTGCTTTGACGGCATGGGTTCACCTCCACCTTGGGTCGATTGAGCCAGAGGCGCCCCGAAGGGCGCTACGCATTCACCCCCGGCCCGGGCGGCTCGCCGCGGTTTCGCAGGGGGCCGCTCATACGTTCTGCTCCACCAGTTCCTCGACCAACTCCGCGTTGGCCTCTTCAGCTGCGGCTTCGACGACCTTCAAGGGGTCCCGCAGGTAGGGGAGGCGGGCCGAACACCACTCCGCGTGCTGATCGGCCAGGATGGTGCCCAGGAGGCGCAGGACCGCAGCCCGGTTGGGGAAGATGCCCACCACGTCAGACCTCCGCCGGAGCTCTCGATTCTCCCGTTCCAGGACATTCGTCGAGTGGATTTTCCTCCAGTGCTCTTTCGGGAAGGCCATGAAGGCCAGGACCTCCTCCACACCTTCGTCCAGGAGGGCCGCGAAGCCCGGGTGCTTTTTCCGGGTGTCGTCGGCGAGGAGCTTGAATGCCGCCCTGGCCTTTTCCAGCGTCGGTTCCTGAAAGGCCAGTTTCAGGCGGCCCAGGAGCTTGGGCTGGTCAGCCTTGGTCAGCTTTACGGCGGCGTTGCGCATGAAGTGGACCCGGCACCGCTGCCAGGAAACGCCGTTCAGTACGCGCCGCACTGCGGCCTTCAGGCCGGTATGCGCGTCCGAAACCACCAGTTCCACCCCGAGCAGGCCACGTGTGACCAGGCCCTCAAGGAAGGCGATCCAGCATGATTCCATCTCCCCATCGGCGACCTCGAGGCCCAGGACTTCCCGCCGGCCCTCCTGGTTTACACCGATGGCGACGAGAACGGCGATCCCGACGACCCGCATACCCTCCCGGACCTTTGGATACATGGCATCCAGGTAGAGGTAGCGGAAGCTCCCGGCCAGGGCGCGTTCCCGAAAACTCGCCACGTCAGCGTCCAGGACCTTCGCCATTCGCGAAACCTCGCTTTTCGACATCCCTTTGGCGCCCATGGCCTCGATCAGCTTCTCCACCTTCCGGGTGGAGATCCCGCACACGTAGGCTTCGGCCACCACATTGACGAAGGCGTGCTCCCAGGCCCTGCGTGGCTCCAGGAAGCAGGGGAAGTAGCTCCCCTTCCTCAGCTTCGGAATCTGGAGGTCGACGCTCCCAAGGCGGGTTTCCCAGTCCCGCTCCCGATAGCCATTCCGGCTGTTCTCCCGCATCGGGGACCTTTCCCCGGCCTCCGCCTGGCAGAGGCTGGTCACCTCCGCATTCATGATGTGCCCAAGGGCCTTTCTCACAAGATCGAGCAAGAAATCGCCGCTCCCTTCCTCCAAAGCCTTGCCCAGGGCCGTAAGACCCTCCACACTTTCTCTGGCCATCGTTTTCCACTCCTATGTTCAGTTCGCAAAACCAAACATACGGGAAACGGTGGCCATCTGTCTGCCTATCCGCCTGTTACACCACTACCTGGGACTCTATCGACGGCGATGGGCTTGAAGGCATTCCGCCCACGCTTGAGGGAGGCCGCGAAGGCGAAGGCGATGAAGATGAAGATCAGGTCCTTGCGCCCCCCCAGGACCACATTGGGCAGCACCGAGACGGCGCACACCCCGAGCAGCAGGGGCCCCGTCAGGGACCGCCCCCGGAGGCCCCAGAGGGTGATGAGCGAACACAGGAGCGGTGTGCCCAGGACCGAAGCCCTCAGCCAAGGATTGGCGTCCACGGTGTTCCACTGGTCGGCTCCGTACTGCATGACGAGCAACCGGGCCGCCCCCAGGTCGTAGAGTCCGTAGTAGGCCACCCCCGTCACCAGCAGAAGGGCGGCCAGCACGAAACGGGTCAGCAGCGGCAGCACCGCCGGTCCCAGGGGAAGGGGAGGGAAGGCCCCAGCAAGGGTCCTGCGCGAGGCGGTGACGAAGGTGCCGGCCGTGAAGGCCCAGCCGGCCAGGGCCAGGAGCAGCACCACCGCCAGGAGCTTCTCCTCGTGGACCCCGAACAGGTCCGGCCAGGTCCCGTAATAGAGGTAGTAGCCCGAGAACCCGCAGGTGGAGAGGAACAGCGGCAGGGCCATCAGGCCCCGGGGATGGCACCACCAGAGGCGGTGCTTCAGTCCCGAGGTGGCGAGGTTGAAGGCCAGGTTGGCCGTGCCCAGGAGCAGGACCACCAGATTGACGGTCAGGTCGTTCATGGGGGGGAAAGCTTGAAGAGCGACGCGCGGTTGAACATCACCAGGACCCCCACGAACAGCACGCCGTAGGACCCCGCGAGCCAGGGGTGGGGCGCGAGGAGCACGAAGACCAGCGCGTTCACCCACAGCAAGCCAGCCGCCCAGAGGGTGGAGCCCTTGACCAGCCCCAGCACATGATGGGGCAGGGTCCCCTGGTCCGGCGTGAACGGGCTCACCCGGCGCCGCAAGCGCCGGACGAGTCCCATGGCCATGTCCAAGGAGACGGGCGCTGTGAGGATGAGGGCGTAGAGCGGCCGCTCGAACCCGCCACCTCTCAGCAGGCACTCCGCCAGGAGGAACCCGCACCCGAAGCTGCCGCAGTCCCCCATGAAGTGGACCGCCCGCGGCCAGTTGAGGACGATGAAGCCCGCCAGGGCCCCCAGCAACGCGTAGGTGTGCACGCCATTCCAGGCCATGGCCGCCAGGAGGATCAGCGCGAACCCGCCCATGTAGCCGTTGATGGCGTCCTCGATGTTCGTGGCGTTGGGCACGGCCATGAACCAGAGCGTCAGCAGGAGTCCCCCCGCGAAACCCCCCGGCCGGAGGGTCCAAGGCCCGACGTGGATCCCAGGGAAGCCCGGCGCCGCCAGCTTCTGGGCCCAGGGCCAGGCCGCCAGGGCCGAAAGGAGCAGCAGCACCAGGAACTTCTGGCGGGGCTGGAAGGAGAACCGGTCATCCAGGGCCCCCACCAGGATGAAGCCAAGACCCGCCACCCAGGTCTGCCAGGGCCCGCCGGGCACATGGAGCTGCCCCGCCCAGGCCCCCACGAGCCAAGCCAGGGCCACCGCCGCCACCATGGCGAGCCCGCCGGTCCGGGGCGTGGCCCGGACGTGGACCTTGCGGTGGCCGGGGGAATCAATTAATTTCCAATTGGGCGCTTTGTGGGAGAAGAGGAACCCGGTCGTCACGGAGAATCCAAACGATAGGCCAAACAAAAAATACGGCGCATCCATAGATTATTAATATATACATTTTTAATGAATTAACAATAGTGTATTTTCGTCTTACGAACTGGGCAGGCTCTTGCCAGTACGCACTGGATGCGTATCCCGGAGCTGGATCAGCCCAGTCTTCATCCCCAAAGAACTGTTCCCCTAGGTATCGAAAGTTCCGTCCGGACTCCGGCAGGCCTTCCCGAGAGGTAGACGATGCGCAACTACATCGCCATTCTCCGCAAAGACACCGATTCCGATTACAGGGTCAACTTCCCCGACTTCCCCGGCTGCATCACCGCCGGCATCAGTTTGGAGGAGGCCAAGGAAAAGGTCCTCGAGGCTTTGCCCTTCCATGTCGAGGTCCTGCAGGAGGACGGTCGCGAAATCCCTGAGCCAATGAGCCTGGATGACGCCATGCGGCATGACTGTGCCGCGGGCGCTCAAGCCTTCTTCCTTATCGAGATACCCTGGAACGATCCCATCGTCAGGGCCAACATCACGATCCCCAGGGGGATGCTGGAGCGGGTGGACCGCTACGCCAAGGCCCACCACCTGAGCCGCAGCGCCTTCCTGGCCCAGGCGGCGCAGCGGGCCATGGCCGGCAACCCCCTGCAATGATCAGCGGCCAAGGACAGGACTCCTGGGTTGCTGTTCCGTGATCTTCCCGGCAAGATGGCCGCAAGCACTTGACCGTGACCTTCACTGGCGTGCATGGCTGTCCATGAAAGAACGAATCGCGAAGAGATTGCAGAAGGACCGCCCCATGGTCCAAGTCAGCATCACCATGCCCGAGGACGTCCTGGACGATCTCAAAAGAATCGCCGGGCTCAAGGCCTTCTCCGGTTTCCATGCCCTGATCAGCTTCTACATAGGTCAGGCCCTAAGAAAGGACCTTGAAATGCTCGAGGCAGGCAAGGCGGGTGAATAAGGGGGAAGCCTGCCGGAGGTCGTCCAGAATGAGGGCACCGTGCCAAAAACCCAGACAAACTCCCAAGCTGTATTCCGGTTCCCGGGTCCCCTTGTGGGTTGACCAAACCAGACTAGACTTGTCCATGGGGGGCCACGGTGCCTAAAGTCGTCAACATCTATGAAGCCAAGACCCAACTTTCGACGTTGGTGGACCAAGCCGTAGGAGGAGAGGACGTCATCATCGCTCGCAATGGCAGACCCCAAGCCCGGCTCACCACCCTGGTGCCGGCCAAGGGCAGGATCCAATACGGGCTCCTCAAGGGCAAGTTCACGGTCCCGGATGACTTCGACGCCCCCAATCCGGATCTCGAAGCCCTGTTCTACGGCGGTCCCAAGTGAAGCTGCTGCTGGACACTCACATCTTTCTATGGCTGAACACGGACGACCCCAAGCTGACGAAGAAGGCGCGGAGCCTGCTCGACGAGGCACAGGAGATCTTTATCTCATCCGTGGTGTTCTGGGAACTGGCCCTCAAGATCAGTCGTGGCGATCTGACGGCGGACCTGGTATTAGGGCTCAGGCTTCTTGAGAGTGATCTGCCCAAATTGGGCGAGAGTGAACTCCAAGTGGGTGGCTTTTAAGCCCGCCCGGCGAGGGCCGAGAGCAAACGCCGTGGAGGCGACCACGGGCCCGCAGGGCCCTTGGTCG